>SKZV01000011.1 GCA_007127165.1 Rhodovibrio sp.
CTTCTGCGGACCGTGAGTTGACGGACGATGCGGCGGTGGGGGAAGCGGCGGGCTTATCGGTTGCGGTGGTAAAGGGTTCGGCGGAGAACATGAAGGTGACGACACAGGAGAATCTCGCGCGTGGCGAGCGCTGGCTTGCCGAATCAACGGAGCTTCGGATCGGCCAGGGCTTTGACGTCCACCGCTTTGCCGACACCCCCGGCCCGGTCATGCTCTGCGGCGTTCCGGTGGCGCACGACCAGGGGCTTGCCGGTCATTCCGATGCGGACGTCGCGCTTCACGTGGTGGTGGACGCGATACTCGGCGCTATGGCGCTCGGCGACATCGGCAGTCACTTTCCCCCAAACGAGGCGCAATGGAAGGGAGCAAATTCGGCAATCTTCGTCGAACATGCCCGCGAGCTGGTCGCCCGCCGCAACGGCCGCATCGTGCATATCGACGTCACGATCATTTGCGAGCGGCCAAAGATCGGCCCGAACCGCCCGGCGATGACCGCGCGCCTCGCCGAGTTGCTCGCTATCCCGGAATCCCGGATCAGCGTCAAGGGAACCACCACCGAGGGCCTTGGCTTCACCGGACGTGGCGAGGGAATCGCCGCTCAAGCCGTTGCCACGTTGCGCCTGCCATGCGAGGTCCCGTGAATGAGTAGTGCTCCAGTCTCACCCCGGTACAGTGCGTTGTCTCTTGCGGCAACGTGGTTCGGCAGTGGGCTGCTCCCTAAAATGCCCGGCACCTGGGGATCGCTCGCGGCGCTCCCCTTTGCAGCGGTGATACACTGGGCGTTCGGCGGTATCGGCCTTCTAATAGCCGGTGTCGCGTTGACCGCGGTCGGCGTGTGGATCTGCGATGTCTACGCGCGGCGAAGCGGCGATAGCGATCCGCAAGAGGTCGTAATCGACGAGGTCGCCGCACAGTGGCTCACCCTTGCGCCACTCTCGTTGGACCCTCTTAGCTACCTGCTGGGGTTCGTGGCCTTCCGCTTCTTCGATACGCTGAAGCCATGGCCGATCCGCGCGACAGAGCGGTTGCCCGGCGGTTGGGGGATCATGGCGGACGACACTGCTGCAGCCTTGGTGGCCAGCTTGACCATATACCTGCTGACAATGCTCGTGGGATATCTATAATGTTTTCCAATGAATTACGGAATCGGGCTCAGTCGGTGCTGGAAGCCTACCGTCGGCGGGGCTGGATGCTGGCGACAGCCGAGAGTTGCACCGGCGGACTGGTCGCCGCATGCCTGACGGAGATCTCCGGCTCTTCCGATGTCGTGGAGCGTGGTTTCGTCACCTATACGAACGCGGCGAAGTCCGGCCTTCTCGGCGTGCCCCAGGCGACGCTGCACCGCTATGGAGCGGTCAGCGAGCGGGTCGCGGAACTGATGGCGGCAGGCGCGCTTGCCCGGACGCCCACCCAGGTTGCGGTGGCGATCACCGGTGTTGCCGGGCCCGGCGGCGGCAGTGCCGAAAAGCCGGTCGGCATGGTGTGTTTCGGCCTTGCCAGCATCGCCGCCTCGCCCCGCCATGTAATACACCGGTTTGGCGGCGATCGCGCCGCAGTGCGGGAGGCAAGTGTGGCGGTGGCGCTGGACCTCCTGCTGGCGGCGGCCCAGGAGGATCAATCGCAATGAGCGGACCCCACGGGCCGCTCGACAGTCCATATCGGCTGCCGCTCAACGTGGCGGATATGTTGCTCCTGGTGATCTTGGCACTCGGCTCGGCCCGCGTTTTGCTGCCGGTCGTTGCCGGAGCGCTTGGCCTCGGGAATGGCATCGAAGGGGTGCCGATCGAGAAGATCCTTATCCTTCTCGGCGTGCAGACAGGTCTACTGCTACTGGCGGTCTACCTTGTCGTGGTGCTTTGGCGAGGCGTTTCATGGCGCGATCTCGGCTTCGTTCCCTTGCCCGAAAAATGGGGTGCCAGAGCCGTCGCAATTGCCCTGCTCAGCTTCCCTCTGGTCGGCTTCATCATTTGGGTGCAGCAGCAAATTACGGGCCGGGAATTCGAGAACCCGCAGATGGAGTTGATTGCGCCGGCGGAGTTCTCGCTGAGCGCCTACCTCACCACGCTCATCGTGGTGGCGGTGATCGCACCGCTGGCCGAGGAGGTGCTGTTCCGTGGCGTCCTCTATCGCTGGCTTCGTGAGCGTATCGGAATTGGCTTTGCGCTGGTGCTGAGTTCCCTGGCGTTCTCAGTGGTCCACGGCGTGGTCGCGCTGATTCCGGCAATCGCCGTGCTCGGCCTTATCCTGGGCTGGGTTTACGAGCGCACGCAGTCGATCTGGACTCCAATCCTCGTCCACGCAATCTACAACGCCATCGTCACCACGATCCTTTACGCGGCGCTGGCACAGGATATGGCGCCGCCCGGCACGTAGAGTGGAATGAGTTATCTCCGAATCGCCATCCCGCTCTAGAGCTTTGTTTTCCGCGGCGATTCAGATCTCAAGCCGAAGTGGCTTGAGATCATCGCGCTCTAGGGCGCACCGCCCCTCAGACCGAGCGCTGCGCAGCGGAGGAGCGATCGAGGGGGCCATAAAGCTCTGCCGCCCGCGTTTCGAACGCGCGCACCATGCGCTTCACCGCCTCGTTGAACAGCGGTTCTATCAATCGCTGCAAAAGCCGCGTGCGGAACTCGAAATCGATAAAAAAATCGATCTTGCAGCCATTTTCGTGTTCGTGAAAGATCCAGTGGTTGTTGAGGTAGCGGAACGGTCCGTCGAGGTATTGAACGTCGATGCGGCGATTTGCATGGTCGAGCGTCACCTGACTGGTGAAACGCTCGCGGATCATCTTAAAGCCAATCACGAGATCGGCGATGATCGTGTTGCCGCGCCGACGCCGGATACGGCAGGCAATACACCATGGCAAGAATTCGGGATACTTCTCCACGTCCGCGACCAGATCGAACAATTGATCTGGACGGTGTGGGAGAATTCGCTGCTCAGCGTGTGTGGGCATGATGCGCCGTTGCCTCTCGCGGCCCTAAAACGGGATGGCCTCTTTAAGGTGCAGTCGCCTGCTGTGCTTCCCGCGCCTTCCGTAATCGCTGGAAATCGTCCCCCGCATGGTAAGATGAGCGGGTGAGCGGTGAGGCGGAAACCATCAGAAAGCCCTTGTTGAACGCCCGCATTTCGTACTGCTCGAACTCCTGCGGTGTCACGAAACGGTCCACCGGATGATGCTTTCGGGTGGGCTGAAGGTATTGGCCGATGGTCAGAAAATCCACGCGGGCGGCGCGCATATCATCCATCACCTGCAGCACTTCCTCCTTCCCCTCACCCAGCCCGGCCATCATCCCCGATTTCGTGAACATCGTCGGGTCCATGTCCTTCACCCGATCCAAGAGCCGCAGCGAGGCGAAGTAGCGCGCACCGGGACGCACCTCGCCATAGAGGCGCGGAACTGTCTCCAGGTTATGGTTGAAAACATCGGGCTTCGCTTCGACGACAACCTCAAGAGCGTGGTCCTTGCGCCGGAAATCCGGCGTCAAAATCTCGATGGTGGTTTGCGGGGACGCGTTCCGGATCGCCCGGATCGTCTGGGCAAAGTGCGCCGCCCCACCATCCTCGAGATCGTCGCGATCCACCGAAGTAATGACGACGTGCTCAAGACCGAGTGTCGCCACGGCATCGGCCACACGCTTCGGCTCGAACACATCCAACGCGTCGGGCTTGCCGGTCGCGATGTTGCAGAAGGAGCACGCCCGGGTGCACGTGTCGCCCATGATCATCATGGTTGCGTGCTTCTTGGCCCAGCATTCGCCGATGTTCGGGCAGGCTGCTTCCTCGCACACCGTGACGAGGCCATTATCCCGCATGATGCGCCGGGTTTCGTGGTAATCCTTCGAAACCGGCGCCTTTACCCTTATCCAATCAGGCTTGCGTGCGATCGGGCTATCCGGCTTATTCGCCTTCTCCGGATGGCGCACGCGCGGCCTCGTCTGTTGCGGTTCGCTGGTATCGACAGTCATGAGCGCCCTTACCTTGCCTTAAGCTTAGAAGTGGATGGCGCGACCGTAAGCGTCAAGCACAGACTCATGCATCATCTCACTCAGCGTCGGGTGCGGGAAGATGGTGTGCATAAGCTCTTTTTCCGTCGTCTCCAGCGTCTGCGCCACTGCATAGCCCTGGATCAACTCGGTCACTTCCGCTCCGATCATATGCGCGCCCAGCAACTCGCCGGTCTTCTCGTCAAAGACTGTCTTGACCATGCCTTCGGCGGCGCCCATCGCAAGTGCCTTCCCGTTTCCCTGGAACGGGAATCGGCCGACCTTGACGGTATGGCCCTTTTCCTTTGCCTCGCGCTCCGTCAATCCGACGCTGGCCACCTGCGGCCGGGTATAAGTGCAGCCGGGCACGCGGTTCGTATCCAGCGGGTGCAGGTCCGGCAGGCCCGCGATCTGTTCTGCACAGAGCACACCTTCATGGCTGGCTTTGTGCGCAAGCCAGGGCGGACCGACCAGATCGCCGATGGCGTAAACGCCCGACTCACCGGTTCTCAGCCACTCGTCCACGACCACGTGGGTCTTCTCGACCTTCGCTTTCGTACCTTCCAGGCCGATGTTCTCGACGTTGCCGACGATCCCAACCGCGAGCACGACATTGTCGACCTTGATCTCCTCGGTCTTTCCCTTGGCGGTTTCGACCGTCACCGTCGCGCTCGTCTTATCCGTGTTGACCTCGCCAACCTTTGCGCCGGTGTGGATCGTCATGCCCTTCTTCTGGAAGCTCTTGAGGGCGAACTGAGAGATTTCTTCGTCTTCCGCCGGAAGAATACGATCCATGACCTCAACAACCGTCACCTCCGTACCCATGTCGTGGTAGAACGACGCGAACTCCATCCCGATCGCGCCGGAGCCGATGACCAGCAGCTTCTTCGGCATCTTTTTCGGGACCATGGCTTCGCGGTAGGTCCATACGACCTCGCCGTCTACCTCGATGTTCGGAAGCGTTCGGGCTCTGGCACCAGTCGCAAGCACGATATGCTTGGCGGTAAGGTCGCCAACGCTTTTGCCGTCCTTTTCGACCGCGACTTTGCCCTGCCCGGCCAATTTGCCATGGCCGTCGATCACGTCGACCTTGTTCTTTTTCAACAGGTGCTTCACGCCGTTCGATAACTGATTCGCGGTATCGCGGCTGTACTTCACGACCTTCGCGACGTCGAAGTGAACTTCCTTGGCCGAGAAACCGAATTTATCCAGTTCCGAAAGAATATGACTGATTTCGGAGACTCGAAGCAGCGCCTTCGTCGGGATACACCCCCAGTTGAGGCAAATGCCGCCCAGGTGCTCGCGCTCGACCAGGGCCGTCTTCATCCCCAGTTGGCTTGCCCGGATGGCGCAAACATAGCCACCCGGCCCACCCCCCACGACGACGAGGTCGTAGTTCTTTTCCGCCATAATCCCCTCTCAGTCTTCTGGCAAGCCTCAATGGCCGGCGTTACAGCATCATCGTCAGCGGGTCCTCCAGGAGCTTCTTCAGCGCTCCCATAAACTCTGCGCCCATCGCGCCGTCGGCCACGCGATGATCGAAAGTTCCGGTGACGGACATCATCGTCGCGACAGCAAGTGCGCCGTCCTTGACCACCGGACGTTGCTCGCTCTGTCCCACAGCAACAATGCAGCCTTGCGGCGGATTGATGATCGCGCCAAACTCCTTGATACCCATCATGCCCAGGTTCGACAGCGAGAAGGTGCCGCCCTGGTAGTCCTCCGGCTTCAGCTTGCCGTCGCGCGCTCGCTTGGCCAGAACCTTCATTTCCCTGCTGATCTGAGCCAAGCCCTTCGTATCGGCCTTTTTCACGATTGGCGTAATCAGACCGCCCTCGATCGCGACCGCAACGGAGATATCGGCGTGATCGTACATCAACAGTGTGGTGCCGTTGTACGAGGCATTGACGCCCGGCACCTGCATGAGCGCCAAAGCGCAGGCTCGAACTATGAAATCGTTGACGGACAGTTTGTAGTCGGCACCGCTCTTCTCGGCACGCGCATTCAATTCTTTGCGGACCCGAAGAAGCTCGTCGATCTCAACATCCACCGTCAGCGGATAATCGGGGATGCTCTGCTTGGCCTCGACCATCCGCTTGGCGATCGTCCTGCGCATGGACGAAAGAGGAACTTCCTCATACGCGAGGCCGTAGCTGTCCGCCAAGTCCTTGGCGCGAGGGGCTGCCGGCGCCTCAGCGGCGGGCGCAGCCGCAGCCGCGGGCGCAGCTTCTTTCTTGGCAGGCGCAGCTTCTGCGGGTGCCGAAACGCCCCGCTCGATAGCCTGCTCCACATCGGCGCGCACGATCCGGCTATTGGGACCGCTACCCTTGATCTGCGTCAGATCGATCCCGGCCTGCTTCGCCATTCGTCGTGCCAGCGGCGAAGCGAAGATCCGTTCGCCGCCGGAAGACTTCGGCGCAGGCGGTGCCGGTGGCGCATCCTTGAGCATCTCTTGCGTTCCCGGCGCTCCGCCTTTGGCCGGGGCTTCCGGAGCCTTCGAGGCCTTTTCACCGCTTGGCGCGCTGGCGGGAGTGTCTTCTGCCGGGGGGGGTGGCGCGGAGGTCGCTTGGCCCAAATCGCTTTCGCTCTCGCCTTCCTGGAGCAGGACTGCAATCGGCTGGTTCACCGGCACGCTCTCCGTTCCTTCCGGAACGAGGATCTCGCCCAGATGGCCCTCGTCGACGGCTTCGACTTCCATCGTCGCCTTGTCGGTTTCGATCTCGGCGATCACGTCACCGGCGTTGACTTCATCGCCTTCCTTGACGTGCCACTTGGCCAGCGTCCCTTCCGTCATCGTCGGCGAAAGCGCCGGCATCAGGATATTCACGGGCATGGATTAGGCTCCCCCTGCGCGCTCTTCAGGCGCGGTAGCACACCTGTTTGGCAGCCGCGACGACATCGTCGGACTGCGGCACAGCCAGCTTTTCGAGATTGGCGGCGTAAGGCTGCGGAACATCCTTGGCGCAGACCCGCAAGACAGGCGCGTCCAGATAGTCGAAGGCGTGCTCCATACACAGCGCGGCGATCTCCGAGCCGATCCCGGCAAATGGCCAGCCCTCTTCGCAAGAGACCAACCGGTTCGTCTTTTTCACCGAGGCGACGACGGTATCCACATCGAAGGGCCGTAGCGAACGCAGGTCGATCACTTCCGCTTCGATCCCTTCTTCCTGGGACAGCCGCTCGGCAGCTTCCAGCGCCCGCTTCACCATCATCGAATGGGCTACGAGGGTCACGTCGGTCCCTTTGCGGCACACCTTCGCCTTGCCAATCGGCACCGTCCAGTCGTCGGTATCCGGAATTTCAAAGCTTTGGCCGTAAAGCAGTTCATTTTCCAGGAAGATCACTGGGTTCGGGTCGCGGATCGCGGACTTCAAAAGCCCTTTGTAATCGGCCCCGTCGTAAGGCGAAACGACCTTCAATCCCGGTACGTGGGCGTACCAACTGCCATACTCCTGGCTGTGCTGAGCCGCCACGCGCGATGCTGGACCGTTCGGGCCGCGAAACACGATGGGGCAGTTGATTTGCCCACCCGACATATAGAGCTTCTTGCCAGCGGAGTTGATGATCTGATCGATCGCCTGCATGGCGAAGTTGAAGGTCATGAACTCAACAATTGGACGCAGGCCGAAAAATGCCGCACCGATGCCGACACCGGCAAAACCCTGTTCGGTGATCGGCGTATCGACCACGCGGCGGCGGCCGAACTCCTTCAACATGCCGACAGTGACCTTATAAGCGCCCTCGTAGTCGGCAACCTCTTCGCCCATGAGGTAGACGCGATCGTCATTGCGCATCTCCTCGGCCATTGCGTCGCGAAGCGAATCGCGCAAGGCCTCGGTTTTCCATGCGCCGGTCCACTCCGGCTCGGGCTGAGAGGAGTCGCCGAAAGACGTGCGCGGCTCCTCGGCGGCTGTCGCGGGGATTTTTACGCTGGTCGAGGCCTCGGCTCCCGAAGCGGCCGCCGCCTCGCCGTGTGCCGCGGCCGGTTCTGCGGCGGGCTCCTTCTCAGCGGCGGAGGTGAGATCGCTCTCGCTTTCCCCTTCGCCAAGCAGGAGCGCAATTGCTTTGTTCACCGGCACGTTTTCCGTACCCTCGGGCACCAGAATCTTGCCAAGCGTGCCTTCATCGACGGCCTCGACCTCCATGGTCGCCTTGTCCGTCTCGATTTCCGCGATAACATCGCCGGCGGCAACAGTGTCGCCTTCGTTCTTGTGCCACTTCGCGAGGTTTCCCTCGGTCATGGTCGGTGACAGCGCCGGCATCAATACTTCGATGGGCATCCACCCCTCCCCAGAGCAGAGTGGCCAAGCCCTGATAGACTGGCCAGTTACCCGGCATCTTGCCGGGCCCGTTGGTAATCCGATAGCTTGGCTTTAAACGCGGCTTCGCGCTGGCGCGGAACCGTCCGTTCAAGCAGCTATCGTAACGTCCGTATAAAGCTCGCTCGGATCGGGTTCCGGGCTGTTTTGCGCAAACTCGGCGGCATCGGAAACGATATCTTTGATTTCCCGGTCGAGTTGCTTCAGCTCGTCTTCCGTGACCCCGGCATGCTTTTCCATCACGTCGCGAAGGCGCAGCAGTGGGTCCTTTTCGGTCCGCATCTTCTGCACTTCTTCCTTCGAACGGTACTTCGCGGGGTCCGACATCGAGTGACCGCGGTAACGGTAGGTCAGCATTTCCAGAATGTACGGCCCCTTGCCGGACCGTACATGTTCGGCAGCGCGCTCCGCCGCCTCCATGACGTCCAGAACGTGCATCCCGTCCACCTGCTCGCCTGGGATGTCGTACGCCTGTCCGCGCTGGTAGAGTTCGACATTGGCGGAGGCCCGCTCGACGCTCGTCCCCATGCCGTACTTGTTGTTCTCGATCACATAGAGAACCGGCAGATCCCAAAGCGCCGCCATATTGAAGGATTCATACACCTGCCCCTGATTGACAGCGCCATCCCCCATGTAGGTCGCGCAAAGCAATTCCTGACGGTTGTACTTAATCGCGAAGGCTATGCCCGTGCCGATGGGCACCTGCGCGCCGACAATGCCGTGTCCACCATAAAAGGCCTTGTCGACGCTGAACATATGCATCGAGCCACCCTTGCCCTTGGAGTAGCCGCCACGCCGCCCCGTCAATTCGGCCATTACGCCACGCGCTTCCATTCCGCTCGCAAGCATATGGCCGTGACAACGGTAAGAGGCGACCACGGGATCGTCCGACTGCATAACAGCCTTCATGCCGACGACAACCGCCTCCTGGCCAATGTACAAATGGCAAAAGCCGCCGATCAGCCCCATGCCGTAAAGTTGTCCTGCCTTTTCCTCGAATCGGCGGATCAACAGCATGTCGCGGTACAGATTTAGCAAGCGTTCTTTCGCAAATCCGTGCGTGGGGTCGTCCTGCTTGCCGCGCGCTGGCCTCCGGCCCGAGGTCGACTTCATGGAAACGCTATCTTTGCTGGAAGCGGCGCCGGAGCTACTTTTTTTACTTACCATGCCATCCCTGTCCGCGATAAACCGCGCTCTCCTGTGGTGGGCTGTCGCGCCGGAGCAATCTGCACTTGGACCGGCATCCGGCTGATCTGACCTCAAGGGTATGGGCAAACGCACCTGATTGCAAGCCGCCTCGTCGTCTCTGTGAAGAGGTATAGGCATCTGAAAATGCTCAATTTTTCGTACTTAACTCATAATTAGTTACGTACCGCCATCTGACAATGCGAGAGCATGGCGGGAGGGTGCGGTGCAGCATTCCAGTCCGGAGGGTGTAAATAAAAATTACGGGCTTTCGGTTTCTAGAAACACCACCGCTTCGTTCTCGCGGGTGAAGTTCAAGACTTGCCGTGCGCGCTCTTCGAGCATATCCGGATCAAGACTGTCCGGGCGCAGAAGCGCTACGCGCCGTTCCATGGCATGACGCTCCGCTGCGAGGTCGTGCGCAATGGCCTCGGCCTGCTCCAGATCCTTCTGAAGCTGCACACGCGCATGCAAACCGCGCTCTCCCTGCACAGCGTGATAGGCAAAGTACCCGACGAGGCAAGCCGCAATAACCTGCGGAGCGATTTTGCGGGCACGCCGGTGTATTTCACGAAGCATGGTCATCTATCGAGCGAATCACGGCGCGTCCCTCTCGTCAACTGGAATATGGGGTCGCAGTTAACGAAGCGAACGCCGCTCACATTTCGCATGCTACTGTTTCAAGGCCGCCCGGCCCGGATACACTCCGTCGTGGTCGAGGTCTTCGGCAATGCGAAGAAGCCGATTGTACTTGGCGAGCCTGTCCGAGCGGGACAACGAACCGGTTTTGATCTGGCCGCAATTCGTGGCGACGGAAAGGTCGGCAATACTCGCATCCTCGGTCTCTCCCGACCGATGCGACATGACGGCCGTGTAGCCGGCCTTGTGCGCCATCTCGACCGCATCCAGGGTCTCCGTCAGCGTGCCGATCTGGTTGACCTTCACCAGGATCGAGTTCGCAATCCTGTGGTCGATGCCACGCTTGAGGCGTTCACTGTTGGTTACGAAGAGATCGTCGCCGACAAGTTGCACGCTCGCACCAAGGCGCTCCGTCAGAACGCGCCAACCCTCCCAGTCGTCCTCGGCCATGCCATCCTCGATCGAGGCGATCGGATGACGGTCGCATAGATCGGCCAGGTAGTCGCAAAGCCCGGCGGCGTCCAATGTCCGGCCCGCGCCGGTCATTGCGTATTGTCCGTCCTTGAAGAACTCGGTGGCGGCGCAGTCGAGGGCCAGAACCACGTCCTCCCCTGGACGGTAACCGGCCAATGAGACTGCTTTCTCAATTAATTCCAGCGCTTGATCCGCAGATTTCAGGTCGGGAGCGAACCCGCCCTCGTCGCCGACGTTCGTGTCGAGGCCGGCTTGCTTCAGTTGAGCTTTGAGGGCGTGGAATATTTCAGCGCCGCAGCGCAAACCCTCGGCAAAGCTCTCCGCGCCGACCGGCACGATCATGAACTCCTGGAAGTCGACCGCGTTGTCCGCATGTGCGCCGCCGTTGATGATGTTCATCATCGGCACCGGCAGGCTGCGCGCCGAAACGCCGCCGACATAGCGGTAGAGCGGCAGACCGGAGGCTTGCGCCGCCGCCTTCGCGACGGCAAGGCTGACGCCCAGGATCGCGTTCGCGCCCAGGCGTTCCTTGTTCGGCGTCCCATCCAGTTCGATCAGGGTGCGGTCGATCTTGACCTGCTCCAGTGCGTCGAATCCCGCTAGCGTATCCTGGATCTCGTGGTTGACGGCCAGCACCGCCCGCTGCACGCCCTTCCCGTTATAGCGCTGCTTGTCCCCATCGCGCAGTTCGACCGCTTCGTGCTGACCCGTGGAGGCTCCGGAGGGCACGGCGGCACTGCCAAAGGCGCCGCTTTCCAGGGTCACGTCCACTTCAACGGTGGGATTGCCGCGCGAATCCAGGATCTCGCGGCCTCGAATGTCGACAATGGCGGTCATGCTACTTCCCCTGGGCTCATAACGTGCGTGTACTGTGGGTGCCGGAAATACGCGGTTTCGTCGGGCAAGGCAACCGCGACGGGCTCAAGGCAGGTGGATCGGCAGGCGCTTCGCGAGCGCATCGAACGCCATCAACGTTTCCAGGATCTCCGGCATTGCCGCTAGAGGCACCATGTTCGGCCCATCCGACGGCGCCCGGTCAGGATCCTGATGGGTCTCCATGAATACAGCCGCCACCCCGACGGCCACCGCCGCGCGCGCCAGCACCGGCACGAACTCGCGCTGACCACCGGAGGTTGCGCCCTGCCCCCCCGGCTGCTGCACCGAATGTGTTGCATCGAACACCACCGGCGCGCCGGTCTGTTGCGCCATAATCGGCAGGCCGCGCATGTCGGAGATCAGGGTATTGTAGCCGAAGGACGCCCCGCGCTCGCAAATCAACGTGTTCTCGTTGCCCGTGCTGTCGATTTTCGCCACGACGTGTTTCATATCCCAGGGTGCTAAAAACTGCCCCTTCTTCACGTTGATTGCGCGCCCTGTGCGTCCGGCCGCGAGCAAAAGATCGGTCTGACGACAGAGGAACGCCGGAATTTGTAGAACGTCCACTGCTTCCGCCGCCGGCGCGCACTGATCGGGCGCATGCACGTCGGTCAGGACTGGACAGCCCACGCGTTCGCGCACCTCGGCCAGAATCGAGAGGCCTTCGGCCAGACCCAGGCCGCGCGGGCTGTCGACACTGCTACGGTTGGCCTTGTCGAATGAGCTTTTATAGATCAGTCCGAGTCCCAGCGCTCGGCATAGCTCCATCAGCGCCTGGCTCGTCTCCAGCGCATGAGCGCGACTTTCAAGAGCGCAGGGCCCGGAAACCAGGACCAGCGGCAAGTCATTGCTCAGTGTCAACGCGCCGACGCTGACGTGACGCGGAGAGGTTAAGCGCGGGTCGGTCATGGCACCTCGCAAAAGGGGGCAGAGCTTCGGCTTGGCTACATCAGCCGCGACTGCTCGACCGCCGCCTGAATGAAGGACGTAAACAAAGGATGCGGATCGTAGGGTTTCGATTTCAGTTCCGGGTGGAACTGCACGCCTATATACCAAGGGTGCGACGTGCTCTCTACAATCTCCGGCAACTCCCCATCCGGCGACATGCCGGAGAAATGCATTCCCGACCGCTCGAGCACCTCCCTGTAGTTCACGTTCACTTCATAGCGATGGCGATGACGCTCGCTGATTTCGGTCGTTCCGTAAATGCGGGAGACTTTGCTGGAGGCGCTCAACACGGCGGGATAGGCGCCAAGGCGCATGGTCCCGCCCTTCTCCGAATCCAGGTTCCGGCGCTCCACTCCACCGGCGCGGGTCCACTCCGTTAGAAGCCCCACGATGGGATCGTCGGAGGGACCGAACTCGGTGGACCCCGCATCTTCCAACCCGGCCAAGGTCCGCGCGGCTTCGATAACCGCCATCTGCATGCCGAAGCAGATTCCGAAATAGGGAACCGTGTGCTCCCGCGCGAAGCGGGCGGCGGCAATCTTGCCCTCGGCACCGCGCTCCCCAAATCCACCAGGGATCAAAATGCCGTGCACGTCTTCCAGGTAGGTCGCTGCGTCGTCGCGTTCGAAGATCTCCGCATCTAGCCAGTTCACCTTGACCCGGACATTATTGGCGATGCCGCCGTGGATCAGCGCTTCCGCCAGCGACTTGTAGCTGTCGAGCAAGCTGGTGTACTTGCCTACCACGCCAATCGTCACCTCGCCGTCGGGCTGGCGCACCCGGGACACCACCCGGTCCCAGGTGGAGAGGTCCGGATCAGGCGCGTCGTTCAGGGCAAAGTGCCGGCAAACCTCACCGTCGAGGCCCTCCTCGTGGTAGCTGCGCGGCACGGCGTAGATCGTATCCACGTCCAGCGCCTGAATCACCGCCTGCTCGCGGATGTTGCAGAACTGCGCGATCTTGCGGCGCGCGTCGAGCCCAATCGGCTGTTCCGAGCGGCAAACCAGCATGTCCGGCTGAATTCCGACGCTCAGCAGCTCCTTTACGGAGTGCTGCGTCGGCTTGGTCTTCAACTCGCCCGCCGAGGCGATGTAGGGAACCAGCGTGAGATGTATAAAGAGGCTGCGTTCCCGTCCCAATTCGTTCCCAAGCTGGCGGATCGCCTCAAGAAACGGCAGACCTTCGATGTCGCCCACCGTCCCGCCGATCTCGCAGATCACGAAGTCCTCATCGCCGATGTCGTCGCGAACGAACTCCTTGATCGCCTCGGTGACGTGCGGGATGACCTGCACCGTCGCGCCCAGATAATCGCCCCGCCGCTCCCGCGTCAGCACCTTCCAATAGATCTGGCCAGTGGTGACGCTGTCGGTTTTGCGTGAAGGAACGCCGGTAAAGCGCTCGTAGTGCCCTAGATCCAGATCCGTCTCCGCGCCGTCGTCGGTCACGTAGACTTCACCGTGCTGGTAGGGGCTCATCGTGCCTGGGTCGATGTTCAAATAGGGATCGAGCTTGCGCAACCGAACCGTGAACCCGCGAGCCTGAAGCAGCGCGCCAAGGGCGGCGGAAGCCAAACCCTTCCCCAAGGACGAGACAACGCCGCCAGTGATAAAGATAAATCGCGCCATGGACCGATTCTATTGACCAAAAAGCTGCCGTATCTGGGCAAGCGGTTTACCTGCGCCCAGACACAAGCCATTGCGATGCACTTTCGCGCACCGCCCGAACTTCGCGCATCCTACCCGTTTTCGCGGACCGTCAACGGGGAAAACGAACGCCACTGGACCTACTGAACAGGGACCTCCGGTGAGACCGGCTCATCCGTCGGCTGGAAATCCTGCTCGCCCGCCGGGATCTGTTCGAAGTCGTCCAAAATCGATCGCGGTGCACGATCGCCATCCGCGAGGATGGTCAGGAAAATCGATGTTGCCATGAAGCAGGCCGCGAGAACCGCCGTGGTCCGGGTGAGCACGTTTGCAGTGCCGCGCCCGGAGAGGAAGCCGCTGAGTCCCGCTCCGCTGCCTCCGCCGCCGGCGCTGCCCAGGCCCAGTCCGCCACCCTCACTGGGCTGCAGAAGGACAATCACCACGAGGGAAATTGCGATCAGCAGATGGATGACAAGAATAACCGTAATCATGCTTTGCGTCGTCTTTCCAAGAACTTCGTGCCGTTTCGCGCAGGCGTTGAGCGCCCGCAGCTTGCGGCACCGGTATGTGTCATGCTGCGCTCTGGCGTGGTTTTAATCCCTTACGCCACGGATTTCTAGGGGCAGGCTTTGCCGATTGCCCAGAAATCGTCCAGCTTCAGGCTCGCCCCGCCCACGAGCGCGCCGTCGACGTCGGGCACGCTCAGCAATTCCGCGGCATTCGAGGGCTTCACCGAGCCGCCGTAGAGCAAGCGAACCTGCTCCCCCGCCGCATCGCCAAGCCGCACTTTCAGGAGTCCGCGCAGATGAGCGTGAGCCTCTTCGACATCCCCGGCCATGGCCGTGCGCCCCGTGCCGATCGCCCACACGGGCTCGTAGGCAACGACCAGGTCGCTGCCGCCGTGCGGGAGCGAATCGCTAAGCTGCTCCTCAATGACCGCGAGCGTCTTCCCCGCATCCCGTTGGCTTTCGCTCTCGCCCACGCAGATGATCGGCGTTAGCCCCGCCTGGACCGCAATTTCAGCCTTTGCACGTACGAGCGCACTCGTTTCACCGTGGTTTTCCCGGCGCTCCGAATGGCCAAGAATGACGTAGCCGCATCCCAGGTCCGCCAGCATGACCGCGGAAATATCCCCGGTATGCGGGCCTGCCGAGGCAGTGTGGCAATCCTGCCCGCCCAGCGCCACTGAGCTGTCCCGCACCGCCTCCGCGACCGGCGCAAGCAACGTGAATGGCGGACAGATGACCCAATCGCAATCCGGGCCACCATCGGCAGCACGCTGCGCCAGTCCCTCCGCCAAGCTGACGCCCTCGTTGCGCAGCCCGTGCATCTTCCAATTCCCTGCGATAAGCTTGCGTCGCACGTTCCCGCTCCCCAATTCTTTGCCAGCGGAATAGCACATAGATCATCGCAGTGCTACCGGCGCGCGCTCGGATGACGGTTCTTTCGATTGCATGAAGGCCCCGCACGCGCTACCAAGAAAACGCTGCCGGTCCAAGGACTGGCAATGGCTTGATGACCGGCAACGGCTTTTCGGCATTGCGTGTTGCCGGGAAGATGACCACTACCTAATATGCACCGGTCCGTCGAGGCCACTTCCGCCTCGAGCTCAGGAATGCGCCGTCGCACCCGGCGGCTGCAAGGGACCATAGAACCGCGGAGCCTCAATCCCACGATGACGCCTGTTTTTCGCAACTTTGTCGTTAAGCCCCTCACTATCCTGCTTTTCGTGCTCTTGATCGCGAGCTTTGCACTGTGGGGAATCGGCGACATTTTCCGCGGCGACACCGGCCCCGGAACTGTCATTGCGGTCGGCGAGGAGGAGATCACTGAAGAAGAATTCTCGCGAAATTTCCGCCGCGAATTCTCCCGGATGAGCGAAATGTTCGACAACGACCTAGACATGCAGACGGCACGGGAGATCGGCATCGTCGATCAGATCGTCAATCAGATGGTCACACGCGCCCTCTTTAAGCAGCAGGCGCGCGATCTTGGACTGATGGTTGGGGATTCCGATGTTGTGCGTGAGATCAGGCAAGAGGCGATGTTCGAGGGGCCGTCCGGCCAGTTCGACCGCTTTCGTTTCGAACAGGCGCTGCGTCAGGCGGGTTTGAGCGAGGCTGCTTACGTCAACATGTTCCGCGAAGAGATCGAGCGCGAGCACCTGTTCAATGCCGTGACCGGCGGTGTGAGGCCGCCGCAAGCGATGGCGGAGACGATCTTCCGCTATGAGAACGAGCGGCGCATCGCCGATTATCTCGTTCTCGATTCCGAAAGTTTTGAAGTGGACGAGCCGTCGGAGCAGGACCTGCGGGAATTCCATGCCGACAATCCGGATGAGTTCATGGCTCCCGAATATCGTGAGGTGACTTATATCCACCTCAGCGTCGAGGAGATGATCGCCGAACTCGACGTTCCGGAAGAGGAGCTGCGCGCGGAGTTCGAAGACCGTGGCAACGCCCTTGGGGAGCCCGCCCGCCGCGCCCTGCGGCAGATCGTGCTGGACAGCGAGGAAGACGCCGAGGCGGCTGCCGAGCAGCTGCGCACCGGCGCGGATTTCGAAGAAGTCGCCCGCGAATTTACCGGCGGCAGCCCGGCGGACCTTGGCATGAACACGCGCGACGACCTGCTCCCGGAACTGGCCGAAGCCGCCTTTGAGACGGAAGAAGAAGGCGTCCGCGAAACGCCGGTAGAAACGGCGTTAGGTTGGCACATTATCGCGGTTGACGAGGTCGAGGAAGGATTTACCCCGGAGTTCGAGGACGTTCGGGAGGACATTCGCCGCGAGGTGGCGCGCGATCGGGCAATCGACGAGCTTGTGACGATGGCCAACCGCCTCGACGACGAGCTTGCGACCGGCGCTACCCTGGAGCAAGCAGCCGAGTTTATCGGACTTGAGACACGCCACGTTCCCGCCCTCGATTCGCAAGCGCGGGATGCCGATGGCGAGCGAGTCGAGGATATCCCTGAGCCGGAAGACTTCGTAGATGTCGCCTTCCGCACAAACGCCGGTGAACAGAGCATGCTGCGGGAGACTCCGGATGGCGGCTACTATGTGCTGCGGGTCGATGGTGTGCGGTCGCCGGAGGTGCGTCCTTTCGAGGAGGTGCGAGACTCCGTCCACGATGCTTTCATGGCCGAGCAGCGCGAACAAGTAGCGGTGAGCATCGGTGAGGACCTGCTGGAGGACATGGAGCGGGGCACGCCTCTTGCCGAGATCGGCGAGCGCCACGGCGTGGATGTCCGCACCAGTCAGCCCCTGAGACGCGGCAACAACCCGCAAGCGCCGGAGGCGGAACGGGCCATGGCAAGCGCCGTTTTCACCGCGAGTGAGGGCGAAGCGACGATGACGAGCTTCCGTGATGGGGTCATTCTTGCCGTGCCGACGGAGATCCAGCACGCCGATCCTCAGGAGGCTTCGGATGAACTGGTGCAGGTCCGCGGCCGCCTTGGCCAGTCGTTGCGAAGCGATCTGCTGGAACAGTTTTCCAGCGCCATGCGAGAGCAATACCCTGTGCGAGTGAACGAGGCTCGTATGGAACGCGTTCTCGACCGCTTCCAATAGACCGGGGTAGCGTAGCGCAGATGGACATTGCTCCGGGATTCGAGGCCTTCGCCGAGGCTTACCGTGCAAAACGAGCCCAGGTCGCGCACACCACGCTGGTTGCGGATCTTGAGACGCCCGTTTCCGCCTTTCTAAAATTGGCGGAGGGCCAGACCAATGCGTTCCTCTTCGAATCGGTAGAGGGTGGCGCACGGATCGGCCGCTACTCCTTCATTGCAATGAAGCCGGATGTCGTCTGGCGATGCCGAGGGCACGCGGCGGAGATTAACCGCCGCGCCCGCTACGACACCGACGGCTTCGAAGCGCTTCCAGGTCATCCGCTCGATACCCTGCGGGCCCTTCAGTACGAGTCGCGAATCGATCTTCCTGCCACGGCACCACCGATGGCTGCCTCCCTGATCGGCTATATCGGCTACGATGGCGTCCGGCTGATGGAACGCATTCCAGACACCAATCCGGATGTACTGGGCGTTCCGGACGGGCTTTTCGTTCGGCCGACCATTACTGCCGTCTTCGACCGGCTGGAAGACCAGGTGACCGTGTTTACGCCAGTCTATCCCGCCGAAGGGATGAGTGCGGAGGATGCCTGGGCGCTGGCCTGCGAGCGCATTGCCGCCAGCGTTCAGGACTTCGAACGCTCCCTGCCCTATCGCCGGGAACGGGCGAGCGTAACCGAGCACCTGCCGGAACCGGATTCCAATATTTCGCGCGAAGCGTTCCACGACATGGTCCGGCGCGGAAAAGAGTACATCTATGCGGGCGATATCTTTCAGGTGGTGCTCTCGCAGCGTTTCTCGCTGCCGTTCAAGCTTCCGCCTTTCGCGTTGTACCGGGCGTTGCGGCGACTAAACCCGTCTCCGTTCCTTTTCTTCGCCCAACTCGACGGCTTCGCGATCGTGGGCTCCAGCCCGGAAATCCTGGTGCGCCTGCGCGACGAGACTGTGACGATCCGCCCTATCGCGGGCACGCGTAAGCGCGGCGCGTCGGCCGAAGAAGACAGGATGCTCGCGGAAGACCTCCTATCCGACCCAAAGGAACTGGCCGAGCATTTGATGCTGCTGGACCTTGGCCGCAACGACGTCGGCAGAGTGGCGGAGATCGGCAGCGTGCGCGTCACTGAAAAGATGGTGATCGAGAACTACAGCCACGTGATGCACATCGTCTCGAACGTCGAGGGACGCATGAACCCGCGCTTCGATGCGATGGACGCCTTAATGGCGGGCTTTCCTGCCGGTACGGTCTCTGGCGCGCCGAAGGTCCGGGCCATGGAAATCATCGATGAACTGGAGCCGGAACGCCGGGGCATTTATGCCGGAGCGGTCGGATACTTCGGCGCTGGCGGAGCCATGGATACCTGCATCGCGCTGCGGACCTCGATCGTCAAGGACGGTGTCATGTACGTCCAGGCGGGCGGCGGCGTCGTGGCCGACAGCGACCCCGAGGCCGAGTACCAGGAAAGTCGCAACAAGGCCCGCGCGTTGATCCGCGCGGCCGAGGAAGCGATGCGCTTCGCTGCCGGACGGTAAGGCGGAGCTCCAGGGCGGTTTAAGTCGTTATACCAACGCCATGACTTCATGCCGTCTCAACCTGAACCCGCCCGCCATCTACACGTTGAAGTCCAGACCCCACTGAAGATAGCGCTCCGGATCGTCGGTCCAGCGCTCGCGGACTTTCACGAAGAGAAACAGGTGGACCTTGCGCTCGAGTTCCGCCTCAAGCTCCTGCTGTGCCAGCTCCCGAACCTTGCGGATCGCTTCACCCTGGCGACCCAGGACGATCTTTCGTTGCTGCGGGCGTTCGACATAGATGGTCTGTTCAATGCGCAGGCTGCCGTCGCGGAAGTCTTCCCAGTTCTCGGTTTCCACGGTCAGCGCGTAGGGCAACTCCTCGTGCAAACGCAGGAAAAGCTTCTCCCGCGTCACCTCTGCCGCAAGAAGGCGCATCGGCAGATCGCTCAACTGATCTTCCGGGTAAAGCCAGGGACCTTCCGGCATGCGCTCCGCCAAAAAGCTCTTGAGGTGGTCCACCCCGTCCCCGGTTTCCGCCGACACCATGAAGATCTGTTCGAAAAGGCCTTCCGCATCGAAACGCGCAGCCAATTCCAGCAGCTTGTCGCGGCGAATGCGGTCGATCTTGTTGAGCAAGAGAACGCAAGGACGCCCGATGTCCTTCAGCCGTTCGATGATCTTCAGTGTTTCGTCGTCGATCGACTTGCGAGCCGCATCGTAAAGCAGCACCACCAGATCGCAATCTTCCGCGCCCGCCCATGCGGCCTGCACCATCGAGCGTTCGAGCCGTCGTTTGGGTGTTGAGAAAATGCCGGGCGTGTCCACGAGGATGATCTGGCTGTCACCTTCCAGCGCCACACCGCGAACCCGCGCGCGGGTGGTCTGCACCTTGTGCGTCACGATCGAGAGCTTGGCCCCCACCAGACGGTTCAGCAGAGTCGACTTTCCTGCGTTCGGCGCACCGATCAGCGCGACGACGCCGCATTGCCCCGCACGCGTTCCTTTTCCGTCGTCGCCGGAACATGCTTCAGGTCCTGTCATCGCGTCGCTCAACTTTTTCTCCATTGATCAGTCGCTCCAGAAGCCGGGCGGCGGCCTCCTGCTCGGCGAGGCGCTTTGAGCGGCCTTCGCCGCGCTGCGGTTGCGCTCCCCTCACCTCCACGGTGACGGTGAAACGCGGTTCGTGCGCCGGTCCCTCTCGGGACACCTCCCGATACAGCGGCAACGGCAGGCCACGTCCCTGCGCCCACTCCTGAAGAGCCGTCTTCGCGTCTTGTGGCGGGGCGTGGTCCTGGTCGAGAAGCGGGCGCCAATGCGGCTCCACGAACGCCCGCGCCGCCTCCAGGCCTCCGTCACTGTAGAGCGCGCCGATCGCCGCCTCGCAGACATCCGCCAGCAGCCCGGGATTGGCCCGGCCGCCACCTTCCGCCTCGCCGCGCGAGATCACCAGATAGGCGCCGAGCCCCAGTGTGCGCGCGACCTCGGCCAGGGCTTCCCGGCTCACCAGATAGGCATGACGGCGCGCAAGATCGCCCTCCGGCTCCGCCGGAAAAGCCTTGAGCAGCATATCGGCCACGATCAGGCCCAACACTCTGTCGCCAAGGAATTCCAGACGTTCGTAACTTCCGCCCTCGGTGTTGCGTCCGGCGGTGGTACTGGAATGCGTCAGGGCTTCGCGAAGCAGGCCGATGTCGTCGAACGCGTGCCCCAGCCTCGCGGCGAGCTGTTCAGCCGCGAACCGCGGACTCGCCGTTCCGGACTCATCCAATGCCATCGAAAATCCGCCCGTACCGGATCGACTGCGGCCAGAGCCAGAACTCCCACATCCTTGCGGAGCCATCGTGCGAGAAGAAGAGGAACTGGGCCTGACCGATCAGATGGTCGTGAGGAATGTACCCCACGCGCGACGACCGGCTGTCCTGGCTGGCGTCCCTGTTGTCACCCATCATGAAGTAGTGCCCTTCGGGGACGTTGAACACCTGGGTGTTGTCGTAGAATCCTGTATGGCCGCGCTCATGGATAATGTGCGTACTTCCGTCGGGGAGAGTCTCGCGAACCACGCTCACGCTCTGGCCAGAGACGCCAAGTTGGCCGACTTCCTCCCGTTCGACAGCATCCCCGTTGATGTGGAGAATGCCGTTGAGCATCTGAACGCGATCCCCAGGCAGCCCCACAACGCGCTTGATGTAGTCCGTCGCTCCATCGCTGGGCAACTTGAAGACGACCACATCGCCGCGTTCCGGCTCACCGTTGAACACCCGGCCTTCGAAAAGCGGCGGGCTGAACGGCAGCGAGTAGCGGCTATAGCCGTAAGAGAACTTCGATACGAACAGGTAGTCCCCGACCAACAGTGTGGGGATCATGGAGCCCGACGGGATGCTGAAGGGCTCGTAGGCAAAGGTTCGGATGAACAACGCGATGACGACCGCGTAAAAAACGGTCCTTATCGTCTCGCCAAATCCGCCCTTTTGCTTGGTTGCTTGCTGTGCCATATGACTCGATTGTTTTCGGGGCGTCATGCTGCGCCATTGGCCTCGGGATCTGCCGAGATAATGACAATGACCTGTGCCTGGGGATATTCGTCGGTGATCGTGACGTCGATGCGCGCCGTCATGCCCGGCGGCGTCATCTCCGCGAGACGCGCCGCCGCGCCGCCGGACAATTCCATCGTGGGTTGGCCGCTGAGGCGGTTCACCACGCCCATATGGCGCCAGTGGACCCCGCAACGCGGCACGCCGGTTCCCAGCGCCTTTGCGCAGGCTTCTTTCGCCGCGAACCGCTTGGCATAGCTGGCCGCCCGCTGTGCCCTGCGTTCCGACTTCGCCTGCTCCGTCTCGGTGAACACGCGCTCTATGAACCGCTGTCCGAAGCGCTCCAGCGTGGCTTCGATCCTGCGGATGT
The DNA here is from genome assembly GCA_007127165.1 of Rhodovibrio sp. GTDB lineage: Bacteria > Pseudomonadota > Alphaproteobacteria > Kiloniellales > Rhodovibrionaceae > SKZV01. The sequence goes on from SKZV01000011.1 coordinate 22,045, forward strand.
CGACGATGTCATTACCTATGCCGAGAATCATTGAGTTCAAGCTGTCCTTGCCGCACGGGCTTCGTTCATCATCGCACGCATCCGCTGTACTGCGCTGTCCAGCCCGGAGAAGATCGCCTCGCCGATCAGGAAATGCCCGATGTTCAGTTCCCTGACCTCGCGAATGGCGGCCACCGGCTGTACGGTGTCAAAGGTCAGCCCGTGCCCGGCGTGGCATTCCAGACCAAGCTCCTCCGCCAGTGCGGCCGCGGCACGCAATCGATCCAGCTCCATTTGCCATTGCGCGCCTCCCGGCGATACCAGCCATGCCTCGCAGCAGGCGCCGGTATGCAGCTCGACCACTGGGGCCTCAAGGCGCTTCGCCGCCTCGATTTGCGCGCGTTCCGGTGCAATGAAAAGTGAAACGCGAATCCCGGCGTCCCTTAAAGCCGCGACGGTCGGCTGTAGCACCGACTCCTGCGCCGCGACGTCCAGCCCGCCTTCGGTCGTGCGCTCTTCACGCCGCTCCGGCACAAGGCAGGCCGCGTGGGGACGATGGCGCAATGCGATCGCGAGCATCTCCTGCGTTGCCGCCATCTCCAGATTGAGCGGAAGGTCGATCTCGTGGATTAAACGCTCGATATCCTCGTCGCCAATATGCCGGCGATCCTCGCGCAGATGGGCGGTAATTCCGTCGGCCCCCGCCTGCGCGGCAAGTTGCGCGGCGCGTAGCGGATCGGGATGCAGACCGCCCCGCGCATTGCGGATCGTCGCAACATGATCGATATTCACTCCAAGACGCAGATTTTGCGTCATTGGTGGTCTCCTTTGTCCTTATCCGCCGCCGCAGCCTCGTCCATCGCCTGCACGACCGCGCCTGCTGAAGCCGGTTTGCGGCGAAAACGGCCGCCGCGCTCCCGCCGCCGCCGGCGGGCCTCCTGAAACCGAACGACGGCCTTATAGCACGGCACGAACACAAGAACCCATACTACAATGCCGCTCGGAATGCTGCCGAGCGCCATCGGATACAATATCTCCGCGGGCCTTTCGATGATGTAGGCCATGGAAAGCGTGTCCGGTAGATCGCCATCCGGGCCTTCACCCTGGATCCATCGCCCGAGGGTGAATATCCAGGACCAGATAAAGGGGAAGGTCCACGGATTTCCGACCACCGTGCCAAGCGCCATAGCGATGAGATTGCCCCGGATCAGCCAGGCAATCATCGCTCCTAGCAGGAAGTGAAAGCCGATGAACGGCGAAAAGGAGACGGCTGCGCCACAGGCCAGCCCCGCTGAAATGCTATACGCACTGCCCGGCAGCCGTCCGACTCTGTAGGCAATGTACTTACCGGCGCGGGCCAATCCGGCCCGGGGCCAGATATAGCCCCAGATGCGGCGCAGCAATGAGATTCGCTCTCGCCGTCCGAATATCATGAACGATCGCGCCTCAAGCCCTGCGTCGTATATTCATGCTTACCCGCGCGCTCGTTCGACCGATGAAATCACCGGCGTTGCGCGCAGGGCCGCCATGACATTGGTCAGGTGCTTGACATCGTCCACTTCGATATCCAGGAGCATTTCGAAGAAATCGACCGAGCGGTTGGTGACCTTCAGGTTGCTGATGTTCGCCCGGCTTTTGCCGATCACCGTCGACACCGACCCGAGGCTTCCCGGCTCGTTCGCGACAACGATGTGCAGCCGCCCGGTATAGGGGTCGCTACTCTCATCGACGTTCCAGGCAAGATCAACCCAGCGTTCCGGAGAATCCTGGAAGTTCGCCAACGTTTCGCAATCGATGGTGTGGACGGTGACGCCCTTGCCGGTGGTGACGATGCCCACGATGCGCTCTCCCGGCAAGGGGTGGCAACAGTGCGCGAAGTGGACCGCCATGCCGGGTATCAGCCCCTTAATCGGTACCGCCGAGTCGCGCTTGCCCTGCTTCGTCCGCGCGCGTCCGATCGGGACGACCTTATTCTCCTTGCCCTCGGGCTTGCTGCTCGGGAAGACGGCGTGAAGGATTTCCCGCGCAGTGAAGTCACCACGCGCGACCGCAACGTAAAGATCGGAAACCTGATCGACCTTGCACCGCTTGAGGACGCCTTCGAGACCTTTCTCGGTCAGGTCGTAGCCTTCCTGGCGGAAGACTCTCTGGAGCATCTGTTGCCCCAGTTCCTGATACTGATCACGTTCGCGCATCCGGATAAAGCGGCGGATTCGCGCCTTCGCCTTACCGGTGACGACGAACTTCTCCCAATCAGGCGACGGGGTTTGCGCCTTCGATGCCACGATCTCCACCTGATCGCCGTTCCGAAGCTCGGATTTCAGGGGCACCATGCGCCCGTTGACCTTGCTGCCGACACAGGTGTCCCCGACCTCGGAGTGCACCGCGTAAGCGAAGTCAACCGGCGTCGCCCCGCGCGGCAGGGCGATCAGGTCGCCCTTGGGGGTGAAGCAGAACACCTGATCCTGGAACATTTCCAGTTTCGTGTGCTCCAGGAACTCTTCGGGATTGGAGGCATGGTCGAGAATGTCCAGAAGTTCGCGAACCCAGCGATATTGCCGCCCGTCCACCGAGTGCGCGCCCGGTTCCTTGTAAATCCAGTGTGCGGCGACCCCGTACTCCGCTACCTCATGCATCTCGCGGGTGCGAATCTGCACCTCGACGCGCTGGCGCTGGGGGCCGATGAGGCCGGTATGGAGGGACCGGTACCCGTTCGGCTTCGGCGTCGAAATATAGTCCTTGAAACGGCCGGGCACGACGGGGTAGTGGGAATGCAGTACGCCGAGCGCATGGTAACAGTCGGCGATATTCGGGAGGGTCACCCGGAAAGCCATGATGTCGGAGAGTTGCTCGAACCCGACATTGTTATGCTGCATTTTGCGCCAGATGGAGAAGGCCGTCTTCATCCGGCCGGTAACGTTAGCGTCGAGCCCTTCCTGTTTAAGCAGTTTCTGAAGTTCCGCGACGATACCCTGTTTCAGGTCATCGCCACGGTTTTCGAGGAACTCCAGACGCTTGACGATGGACTGTCTGGCGTCGGGATGGATCACCTCGAACGCTAAATCCTCAAGCTCGTCACGGAAGCGCTGCATGCCGATCCGCTCGGCCAACGGCGCGTAGATTTCCATCGTTTCCCGCGCGACCCGGCGGCGCTTCTCGTCCGAAGCGACATGATGCAACGTCTGCATGTTATGAAGTCGGTCGGCCAGCTTCACCAGCAGTACGCGAATATCTTCCGACAACGCGAGCACCAGCTTACGGAAATTCTCCGCATGTTTGCTCTGCTCCGACTGCAACTCGATCCGGGAGAGTTTGGTGACGCCATCGACGAGCCGGGCGACATCCTTGCCGAACAGATCCTCGATCTCCTCCACCGTCGTCGTGGTGTCTTCGACGGTGTCGTGCAGCAGCGCGGTCACGATCGAGGCCGTATCAAGCCTCAGGCGCGTGAGGATTCCCGCCACTTCCAGCGGGTGGGAGAAGTAGGGGTCTCCAGAAGCGCGCGTCTGGGTTCCGTGTGCCTTCATCGCGAAAACATAGGCGCGATTCAGCAAGTCCTCATCGGCGTGAGGATCGTACGCCTTGACCTTTTCAACCAGTTCGAATTGGCGAATCATCCAGCCGTCCCGTTCAGGTGGGCGAGGGGAATCGGCGATTCCCCCTTACCCTCTCGCCTAATGTACGGTGTGGTAGCGCCAACGCCAAGGCGCGCACTTACCCGAAGAGCGGTGCGGTGGAACTTCGCCTCAGCTTTCCTCGTCGGATTCCGATTCCTGGGTCGCCTCTTCGACTTCGGCCTCACGCTCGGCAAGCTCGTCGAGCGAAGCGTAGCCCGACTCCTCCGTCCCCTCTTCACCGGCCGCTGCGTCGGGTGCGTCGGATAGCCCGAACCCGCCGGAGGCCATGCGTGCGCTGGCCTCCAACTCGCCTTCGAGCGCGTCGAACTCAGGCTTGTCTTCTTCAGCTTCTTCGCGGATGAAGTACTTCTGCTGCGAACGGATCAACTCGTCCTCGAGAAAATCGAAATCGACAGTGCGCTCGGCAATCTCCCGCAACGCGATGACGGGGTTCTTGTCTCGGTCCCGCTCGATCGTGAGCGGCGCGCCGGAGGACACGTCGCGCGCACGCTGAGCGGCGATCATGACCAACTCAAACCGGTTGGGAATCTGCAGGATGCAATCTTCGACTGTGACGCGCGCCATGGGCTGGCTACTCTCCTTGGGAAACAATGCATTCTTGAATGCTGGCGGAGTTATAAGGACCCACGGCTGCACTTTCAAGGGCCGCGGGCCCTACCGCAACTTCGGGAGCCTCGATTCCACCGCTTGCGGCGGGGACCGGCATCATGCGGACAAGCGGTAACACTCCTGCTCACCCTCGAGCCGTTCGAGCATCGCCTCGGCCGTGAGCCCGTAAACAGGATGGCGCCACTCCGGCGCGATCTCCGCCAGGGGAAGCAGCACGAACGCGCGCTCGTGCATCCGGGGATGCGGGAGCCGCGGCCAGTCGCGCTCTCCGGTGATCAGCCCGTGGTCGTCGAGCAGGTCCAGATCGGCCGCCCGGGGCGCATTTACTGCGGTCCCCTCCCGCACTCGGCCGAGCCCGGCTTCGATTTCGTGCAGCGCCCGCAGGACCGCGCCCGGCGGGAGCGTGCTTTCAGCCTTGAGCACGCCATTCACAAACCACGGCTGATCGTCCCTCGGCACAGGTGCGCTTTCATACCAGGACGAGCAGGCGACGACCTGGATTTGCCGCTCCGGCAGCATTTCCAACGCCGCTTCCAGAGTGGGACGGGGCGGACCGAAACGCGCCGAAGGGAGATTCGCGCCAAGCGCGATAAGAATCCCGCGTTTTTCATAGCCAGAGCACATTCCAAACCCGCGCTTTCGTTGCTTGCGTGGCTAGACGTTTGGGTTTATTGACGGCTTATCTTTATGCTGCCTGAAAGGTGGCACCCTCGCCTGTCCCTGTATAGGCAGAGACGGCGATTTTATAAACGTATTCGAAGAGGCACACGATGCATTTCTACCCGCAAGAACGCTGCGCACTTTTTATTGATGGCGCCAACCTTTACGCAACCTCAAGGTCTTTAGGGTTCGACATCGACTACAAGCGACTGCTCGACCTCTTTGCGAGGGAGTGCCGTCTTGTCCGTGCATTCTACTATACGGCGTTGGTCGAGGACCAGGAGTATTCGCCTATACGGCCGCTGATCGACTGGCTCGATTACAATGGCTACTCAATGGTAACGAAGCCGACCAAGCAGTTCCACGACGCTGAAACGGGACGGCGCAAGATCAAGGGGAATATGGATATCGAACTGGCCATCGATATGCTGGAGATGTCCAACAACCTGGATCATGTCATCCTGTTTTCGGGTGATGGCGACTTTCGGCGGCTGGTCGAGGCGGTGCAGCGCAAGGCCGTACGCACCACGGTGATCTCGACGATCCGCACCTCCCCGCCGATGATCGCCGACGAACTACGGCGCGCGGCAGACTCCTTCGTGGATCTGGAAACACTGCGGAAGGACATCGACCGGGTCCATTCCACACCCCAACACGAAGAGCGCCGCCGGCGGCCGGAACGCTTTGAGACGGAAGAAATCAACGGTGAGGAAGACGGCGTCGATTTCTTCGAGGACGAAGAGAAAGCGTAGAACAGGCGGTGTCAAACGGAGCGGAAGTGCCTCCAGAGCCCACGGCGGACTGCGCTTTTTGTCCGCGCCTGGCCGACTTCCGCTCCCGGAACCGGCGGCTTTATCCTGATTTCCATAACGCGCCCGTCCCCTCGTTCGGCGACTTTGAGGCGCGGCTGCTCATTGTCGGTCTCGCGCCCGGACTCAAGGGTGCGAACCGTACCGGCCGCCCCTTCACCGGCGACTTTGCCGGCGACCTGCTATACCCGACATTAATTGAGCTTGGGCTGGCGCGCGGCTGCTATAATGCGGAACCGGACGATGGCCTCAGGCTTGTCGGCTGCCGGATCACAAATGCCGTCCGCTGCGTCCCTCCGGAGAACAAGCCCACGAGCGAAGAAATCCGTAGCTGTCGCGACAACTTCCTCGCATTCGAACTGGAAAGTTTGTCGAACCTCCGGGGGGTCCTCGCCCTAGGCCGCGTGGCGCACGCAAGCGTTCTGACTGCGCGCGGTCTCGTCCGCACCCGATACAGCTTCGCGCATGGCCTGACGCATACCCTCCCCAACGGGTTAGCCCTGACGGACAGTTATCACTGTTCGCGCTACAACACGTCGACGCGAAGGTTGACGCCCGCGATGTTCGTCGATGCCGTCCGCCTTGCCGCGACGCAAGCCGGTTTAGTGTGAGAGGTTGGACGATCGGCTGGAAGACGAGAGTAAAACTGGCGTTATTTGTTCTCACGCAGAATCTGCGCTTTCCGGCGTTCCCAGTCGCGTTTCTTCTCGGTTTCCCGCTTGTCGAACTTCTTTTTGCCGATGGCGACGCCCAGGTTCAGCTTCGCTATTCCGCGTCTGTTGAAATGAACATCGAGCGGGACCAGCGTGTAACCCTTCTGCTGAATCATGCTGAGCAAGCGCGCCTTCTCACGCCGATGGACGAGGAGTTTGCGCGGCCTGCGCGGTTCGTGATTCTCGATCGCCGGAGAGTACTCGGAAATGTGCGCGTTGAAGAGCCATAGCTCGCCTTCCATCTCGCCAGCGTAGGACTCCTTGATCGAGCACTTGCCCTCTCGCAGGGCCTTGACCTCGCTGCCCCACAACTGCAAGCCCGCTTCCAGTTCTTCTTCAATGGAGAAATCATGACGCGCGCGGCGGTTCACCGCCACGGTGCCAAACTCCTTGAAGGGCTTGGCGCCCTTTTGCGCCATGGCCGCCGTTACTCCCGATTATCCGTGTGTTGACGGTGCGAAGATGCGAGGTCTCAGTTCAACAACCCAGCGTGGGTCATCGCCTCGCGAACTTGCCGCTTCGCCGCATCGCTCAACGGAACCACCGGCAGTCTCACCGCCTCGCCTATCAGCCCGAGCAGGTTCAGGCCGTACTTCGCAGGGGCGGGATTGGGTTCGCAGAACATCGCGGCGTGCAAGGGCATCAACCGCTCGTTGATCGACTGCGCTGTCGCTAGGTCGCCGCGCATCCATGCCTCGTGCATCTGCGACAACAGGGCCGGGGCGACATTCGCAGTCACCGATATGCAGCCGTGCCCGCCCATCGCCAGAAACGGCAACACGGCCGCATCCTCGCCGGACATCTGAGAAAAGTCCGCACCCATCGCCCGGCGCGTCTCGAACGGACGAACCACGTCCCCCGTGGAATCCTTGACGCCTACGATGCGCGGCAACTCCGCAAGACGCGCCATCGTCTCCACACTCATATCGACGATGCAGCGCCCAGGGATATTGTAGATGACGATCGGAATCTCGGCGGCATCGTGAATGGCCCTATAGTGCTGGTACAGCCCTTCCTGGCTCGGCTTATTGTAATAGGGCGTGACCACCAGCGCCGCGTCCGCTCCCGCCTGCGCCGCGTGGCGGGTGAGGTCGATGGCTTCTTCGGTATTGTTCGAGCCGGTTCCCGCCAGCACCGGAATGCGGCCGTTGCAAACCTCGATGGCCAGTTCCGTCACACGCCTGTTCTCGGCATGGCTCACGGTGGGGGACTCACCCGTCGTGCCGCAGGAGATCACGCCGTGCGTGCCCTGCTCGACCTGCCACTGCACGAACCCCTGAAACGCTTTTTCATCGACGCCGCCTTCTGCAAACGGTGTTACCAGCGCGCAATAGGAGCCCTTGAACATCGGCCCAGCCATAATAGTCTCCATTCTCGGAAGCGGTTTCTTACCAACATGGTCCTATAACCGCATTACAGTCCTGCAAGGACCCAGCAAAGACTGAAAATTACGGCCAATGGATGGCGGACCATATCCCCTTCCGGACGCGGCAGCAAGCCCGGCGGCCGCGCCACCCGATGCTCCTCGGCGATTATTTGCATATTGTTAAGGGTTCGGCTCTACCCTAGCCTGAAACAAGGCTTCTGTTGCAGCGGCGTTAGAATCGGGAGCGTGTTCCTTTGAGTGCCATGGTCGAACCTTCGTCCCGCTGTTGGCGCGACAGCAGGCGCGTGGGAATTTGTGCGCGTGCGGGGCAGCGTTTCCTCGCCCTGGTTGCCATATTGGTGCTCGGATTTTCGGCGGCATGCAAGGCTGCGCCAGCACCACCGGAACAACCGGAACAAAGCCTTCTCGCCTCCGCCTTCTCAGCGATCGATGCCGAGGAGTTCGAGCGCGCGCACCGTATCGCCGAAGAGATGGAAGAACCCTTGGCTGCCCGAACCGTGCGCTGGTTCGCACTCACCGGGCAGCGGCGGGGCGGCGATTTCGTGAAGTACCTCCGATTTATCGAGGAAAACCCGGACTGGCCCTGGCCACGGACGCTGCAATACCGCGCCGAGGGCGCCATGCCGTCGGAACTGCCTGCCGCCGCCGTACGGGCCTTCTTTGCCGAGCGGGAGCCGGTCAGTAGCTATGGCGCCGAACGATTGGCGGATGCGTTGCTGGCCGAGGAAGGGATGCGCGACACCGCCCGCGACCTGCTCCGCCGGACTTGGGTCGAAGGCGACTTTACGGTGAGCGACGAGCGGCAATTCCATGGACGCTACGGCCATCTTCTCGATGAAGGGTTGCACCGGGCGCGGCTGGAGCGCCTGCTCTGGGAAGGTCGGAACGCAAACGCCGAGCGGCAGATTCTCAGGGTGGACGCCGATTATCAGGCGCTGGCACGAGCCCGCCTGCGCCTTGCGGCGATGCAATCCGGCGTCGATGGGGCCATAAACAGTGTTCCTTCCGCACTGCGCGACGATCCGGGGCTGACGTTCGAGCGGGCGCGCTGGCGTCAGCGCAAGGGCCGCTATGAGGATGTCGTCGCAATGCTCGACCCGCCTAGCCCGGATGCGCCATACCCGGAGGCTTGGTGGCCGGTCCGGAACTGGACCGCCCGGCTCGCGTTGGATCGCGGCGACGTTTCCGTCGCCTATCGCGTGGCGGCGAATCATGGGCTCGAAGGCGGCGTGGGCTTTGCGCAAGGCGAATGGATGGCCGGATGGGCTGCGCTTCGTTTCCTGCGCGAGCCGGAGCAGGCCTATCGCCATTTCGTGCGTCTTTTTGAAGGTGTCAGCACACCGGTAAGTCTCTCGCGCGGCGCCTACTGGGCGGGACGGGCGGCGGAAGAAATGGACGACGTGGAGGGCGCCGATATCTGGTATCGCAAGGCAGCGGCGCATGGAACGACCTTCTACGGCCAGTTGGCAATTGCAAGACTTGACGAGGAGGCGAGCCCCTTCATCGGCGGCATCGTCCAGCCAGGGCCAGAAGAGCGCTCCCAGTTTGACTCCGATGAAATCGTGCAGGCCGTGCGGCTCTTGATCGAGCGCGGCTTCTCCGAGCGTATCGACAACCTGATCGTCCACCTGGCGGCTGGGGAGCAAAGCCCCGCCAGCGCATACCTCATCGCGGAGCTTGCCGAGAAGGCCGACCGCCAGGACCTCGCCGTACGCATGGCGCGGCAGTTCCGGCGCTCCGGCATCATTTTGGCGGAGCATCTTTATCCGGTTGTATCGTTGCCTGGGGAGAACTTTATGGTCACGGACGAGGCACGGGCGGCATTGGTGCTGGCCATCGTCCGGCAAGAAAGCAGCTTCGACACGAGCGCCGTGAGCCGGGCGGGTGCACGCGGCCTGATGCAGCTCATGCCCCCCACCGCGAGGGCGGTGGCCGGTCAACTCGACCTGCCGTTCAGCTCGCAGCGGCTTCTAAGCGATCCCGAGTACAATATCCGCCTGGGAGAAACCTATCTGCAAAACTTGGTGGAGCGATTCGACGGCTCGCTGCTCCTTGCCGTGGCGGCCTATAACGCCGGTCCCGCGCGCGTGTCGAGCTGGCTGAACCGTTACGGCGATCCGAGGACGGACTTCGTCGACGCCATCGACTGGATCGAGAACTTGCCCTTCTCTGAAACCCGAAACTATATTCAGCGCGTGTTCGAGGGAATGATGGTGTACCGGCAGCGAATGGTATCGGCGCAGTTCGCGTCGGGACTGGACCCCGAGGCCATGTTCCACTCGGTGCCGCTGAATTAGAGTGCGATGATTTTGAGCCTGCTTGGCTTAAAATCTAAATCGCCTAGCCAAGTGAGAGTCAGGCTCTAGAGGCTTACCAGTACCGCAAACCCGTGAAGCCCTGCGCCGCAGTATCCCTGCTTCGTGTTTTGGAGATCGCGCCATGCCGGATTCCCGTTTTCCCGATATCGAAGCATGTCTTTTCGACGCTTACGGCACGCTGTTCGACGTGGGATCGGCCGTGGCAAAGGAAGCCGGAGCTCTGGGGGAGATTGCGCCGGCGGTTTCCGCAACGTGGCGGCAGAAGCAGCTCGAGTACACCTGGCTGCGCAGCTTGATGCGTGCGCACGAAGACTTTTGGCAGGTTACCGGCGACGCGCTGGATTACGCTCTGAGTGCAAATGGCGTGGACGATCCGGCGTTGCGCGAGAGGCTGATGGAGCTTTACCTTCGCCTCGACGCCTATCCAGAAGTTCCGGGCACGCTGCAGCGCCTGCGGGCCACTGGACGAAAGACCGCCATCCTGTCGAACGGCGCGCCGGGAATGCTGAATGCGGCGATCGAGGCTGCCGGGCTTTCGGAGCTTCTCGACGACACGATCACGGTCGAGCCCGTGGGCGTCTACAAGCCCGCGCCCGAGGTCTACCGCTTGGGCGTGACTCGCAGCGGCGCTGCGGCGGAGCGTATTTGCTTTGTCTCCGCGAATGCCTGGGATGTGGCCGGTGCGGCTCACTTCGGGTTCAAGGTGGCATGGCTGAACCGGTTCGGGCAGCCTGCGGAAAATTTGCCGGGAAAGCCGCTTGCGGAGATCACCAAACTGGATGAAGTTGCCGATCTCCTGGACGCTTGACTCCACTTTTGAACGCAAACTCCCGCTGCTTAAATCAAGGACCCACCACGATGGCTCTTACGGCTGAAGGCTCCGGCCCGCCTGCCCTTCCAGACTTCGCTGCGGTCGAAGCGGCGGCTGAGCGGCTGCGTGGCATCGCCGTCCGCACTCCGCTGCTGAACAGCGCGGCGCTCGACGCGGAGGTCGGCGGCCGAATATTGCTGAAGGCGGAGACGCTGCAACGGACCGGCTCGTTCAAATTTCGCGGGGCTTACAACAAGCTGTCGCAGCTCGAAGCCTCCGCGCGCAAGGGTGGCGTGGTGGCTTATTCTTCCGGCAATCATGCCCAAGGGGTTGCGCAGGCGGCGCAGTTGCTGGGGATACCTGCCGTGATTGTCATGCCCGCCGACGCACCGGAGATGAAGGTAGTAAATACTCGAAGTTACGGTGCCGAGGTGCAGCTTTACGACCGCTACTTCGACAACAGGGAAGAGGTCGCCTCTGCCCTGGTGGCGGAGCGCGGAGCGACGCTCGTCAAGCCATACGACGACGCGGAAATCATCGCTGGTCAAGGCACCTGCGGGCTGGAAATCGTGGAGGACTGCACGGTGCGCGGCGAGCGTCTGGATGCGGTGCTGGCGTGCTGCAGCGGCGGCGGACTGTCCGCTGGGATCGCCCTAGCGCTCCGCGCTCGGGTCCCCGATTGCGAGATCTACAGTGTGGAGCCGGAGGACTTCGACGACCACCGGCGCTCCCTTGCGGCAGGCGAGCGCGTCGCGAACGACACTGGCGGACATTCCTTCTGCGATGCGCTACTGGCACCCATTCCGGGAGAGGTGACCTTCGCCATTAACGGCCGGCTTTTGAACGGCGGCTTGAGCGTCAGCGATGCGGAGGTTGCCGACGCGATGCGCTACGCATATCGGACCTTAAAGCTGGTCGTGGAGCCGGGTGGCGCAGTGTGCCTCGCGGCTATCCTGGCAGGGAAGCTCCCGGTTGCTGGCCGCACCGTTGCGATCACGCTTTCCGGCGGCAACGTGGACCCCGCCACCTTTGCGGACGTTTTGACGGCATAAGGCCAGGTCGGGAGTCGGCCTCGCCGTTTATCCAGGCCGCTTCGGCTCGCTTCCCGTGATCTGCTCAAAACCACCTGCCGTGCCCGGGCCGTTGGGCCCGCCTTTTTCCGTCGATCGCTCCTCAAGAGCAGTTTTGGTTTTTTTCGACGCGGCGATTGCCTTTACGGACGCGGCTGGAGCAGGGGTGGCTGGAACGGCGGTGGCAGGCGAGAGGGCGGCTTGCTCGGGATCGCGGCGGCGGCAGTGACCTTCCAGATGCGCCCCGGCCTCAATCGCCAGACTCTCGTGCACAATATCGCCCATCATGCGGGCACTCGCCGCGAGCGTGACCGTGCCGCCATGAATTTCCCCGTGGACCGAGCCGCAGAGCCGCACGGTCTTCGCGCTCACCTTGCCATGGACGGCGCCGCTCTCGCCGATCGTCAGGTTGGCAGCTTCCACATCGCCTTCGACATGGCCATCCACCTGAATATCGCCTCGGCTCATAAGGTTGCCCGTCACCTTCAGATCAGGGCTGACGATGGAGGGGACGCCGCTGATACGCTCCCCCTCCGGCTCAGCCGGGGCTGCGCTCGGCGCTTTACTCCTTGAAAACATACTGACCTGCCTTCAGAAAATTCATGGGATCAATGGGCTCCCCGTCCCACAAGACCTCGAAATGGACATGCGGTCCGGTGCTGCGCCCGGACGTACCGAGTTCGCCCACCACTTCGCGATGCCCGACGGTCTGGCCCTTTTCGACCGCAATGGAGCGCATGTGAGCGTAGCGAGAGCGCACGCCGAATCCGTGGTCGATCTCAACCATTCGTCCGTAAGCGCCCTTCCATCCAGCCAAAGTGACCGTACCCGGAGCGCTCGCGTAAACCGGCGACCCCTTCTCGGCCGCAAGGTCCAGGCCCTGATGTTGAGCCAAGCGGTTGTTTACCGGGTCCCGGCGGCGGCCGAAGGTACTGCTGATCCAATAGGCGTCCAACGGCGCTGTGATCGGCAGGGAAGCAAGCGCGATTTGCAAAGCCGCAAGCCGCTGCATCTCGTGGTCAAGAACGCGCACGCCATCGCCGAGCGACGCGTCGTCCCCGGTCGAAGCGGGAATGTAAGGGCCGCCACGGGCCTGCGAGTCATCGATGATCCGCTCGACCAGGACATCGAGATCGAGCCCGGTGAGATGCAGAGTGCGCTCCATCCGTTGCACACCTTCGCGTGTCCGCTCCGCAAAGTGTTCGAACACGCCCGAATGTTGTTCCTCAACCGAATCGATGTGCGCGCGCAGTTGGTCGATCTGGGTCTGCTGACGCTTTCGCTCCGAGATAAGGAGGTCGCTTCGGCGCTCCGCCGCCAGCAGCAACTCCCGCAACCTCGCAATGCGCTCGCCAAGATCGCCTTGCGCCACCACTCCGCCGGACTGGCCAACCGAGTCTTCAAGGTGGGCAAGACGCTGCGCCAGTTCTTGGCGTTCCAGCAAAAGGGCCGCTTCGCCCGCACGGCTTTCCGTTAGCCGCGCTTCCAACGCTTCACGCTCGGCGTTCAGGCTGCTTTCATTCAGGCGCGCTGCGGCAAGCACCTTTTCCAGCTCTTCCGCCCGCGATTGCGCGCTCAAGCGGCCATTCGCCTCTGCCTGCCGTGCAAGGCGGGCGGCGCGGAGATCGGCTTTCACGTCGTCGAGTTGTGCATGAACTTCTTCTCGGCGCTGTCCCGCGTCGTGCAAGGCGGCCATCGTGTCTGCAAGTTGCGCGTTGAGCCGCTCGCGCTCTTCTCCAAGTGCGGCCAAGCGGCGTTCCGCCTCGCGCCATTCCTTGCGTGCCGTGAGAACTTCCTCCGTCAAACGCAAGTTTTCGTGGGCTAAAGAGGTCAGGTCGCCACGAAGACGCTCAAGGGCCAGAGGAAAGCCGCCCGCCTCTATCGCGAGAAGATCGCCAGCCCCCTCACCGCCTGCCTCCAGTCTGGCAGCCAGACGATCCGCCTGAGCGCCAACATCCTCAATGCGGGTGAGCAAACCATGATACTCGGCACGCGACTGGGCTAGCTCACGGCTCCGCTCATCCAGGCGCTCCTGTTGCAACCATAGGCCAACGCCGCTGATCGTCACCCACACACAGCCAATGAGGAGGGCGGCGGCAGCAGCCTTTTGGGCGCGGGGGCCGAGAGTGAGACAGCGTACGCGATCCTTGCTACGAACCAGGATTTGACGCTCGCGGAAAATACGCCGGGAAAACCGGCGCAACGCCTTTATGCCACCGTCAACGGCCTGTGATCGCATCGATCTCAACCCGGCGCACTCCAATTCCAACAGTGCTGCGCCGGATTACCGAAACCCGGCAGTTTCTATGCAAAGACCGCTCCTGGACATCAGGAGCGGTCCTCTTGATGGACTGCATAGCCTAACCGGCCTGCTTTAACTCAGCAAGGCCAATCGCATATTTGCAGAATAACGAATTCGATCTGCATTTGTCGTTGCCACTCGAATTAAACCGCGCGGTTTTTCGTTACTGTTTAATCTTTGCTTTATACAGGCTCGGCAACTTTGCCCAGTTGCATTGAAAACCGCCGTTCCACGTAATCCAGGATGTCCCGGGTGCACTCTTCGACAGGACTTTTCGACGTATCCACAACGAGTTCGGCGGAAACCGGCGGCTCGTAAGGCGCCGAAATTCCGGTGAAGTCCTGGATCTCGCCTGAACGCGCCTTCTTGTACAATCCCTTCGGATCGCGCTGCTCGCAGACTGCGAGGTCGGCCTCGACGTAAATCTCATGGAACCGCTCCGGAGCCGCATTCCTGGCCCGATCCCGGTCGGTGCGATAGGGAGAGATAAACGCGGTGATCACGATGAACCCGGCGTCCGCAAAGAGAGCCGCCGCCTCGCCGACCCGGCGGATGTTCTCCGCACGATCGTCGGGCGAAAAGCCGAGGTTGGAATTGAGCCCGCGCCGCACGTTGTCGCCGTCGAGCACATAGACCTGATACCCTTTGGCGAAAAGCCGCTGCTCGACCTCCATCGCCAGCGTCGACTTGCCCGCACCGGACAGGCCCGTAAACCAGAGGATTCCCCCCGCGTGGCCGTTGCGGTGCGCGCGCGCTTCCGCCGGTACGCGGTGCTCGACCGCATGGATGTTCGTGGACTTGATCGTCAGCGATTGCCGCTGGTCGGGATAGCCCTCCATCGACAACACACCACCGGCAACTGCATCGTATTCGTCGATCAGGACGAATCGGCCGGTGCGGGAAATGGTGCGGAACTCGTCTACGGCCAGCACCTCTCTCGAGCGCAGAACCACTTCCGCGACCTCATTGCGCTCCACGGCGTCGGCCGGCTTGCCGCCTAGGTCGTCGGTGCTGATCACGCTTTCGATGGCCTGCACCGTGACCCGCGCTTCACGGGTGGCCAACTTCATCTTCATGCTCTGACCGGCGACCAAGGGCGTGTGTCCGAACCAGAAAATGCGGCCACGGAACACCGTCGTGAGCGCGGGAGGCTCATCCGTATGGCTCGCGATTTCGCCACGCTCAACGAAGATCTGATCTTCCAGGGTGACCGTCACGGACTCCCCGGCGCGCGCCTCCACTGGCTGCGGATCGACGCTCCATGCCTCGATAGAACGCACCTTGGAAGACTTGTTCGACGGCGAGAACAGGAGCCTGTCGCCCACCCGCAGTATTCCCGATTCGACGCGGCCGACAATCAACCGGCGCTGATCGAACTTGTAAACATCTTGTACCGGAAAGCGCAAAGGTTGGGCGATCGGTACGGTGACGACCCGGAACTGGTCCAGGGCATCGAGCAGCGTCGCGCCCTCGTACCAGGGCGAACGCTCCGAGCGCCGGGCGATGTTGTCGCCTTCGCGCGCGGAAATCGGCACGATGAAGGTCGGCTCCACCCCGATATCCGAAAGGTACTGCGTGACCTCCCGCGCGACGGCGTTGAAGCGCGCCTCGTCGAAGCCCACGAGGTCCATCTTGTTGACGACCACCGCCACCTGACGGAGCCCGAGAATATGCAGAAGATAACCGTGGCGGCGCGTTTGCTCGCGCACCCCCTCGTCAGCGTCAACCACCAACAACGCCGCGTCGGCGCTGGCCGCGCCGGTCACCATATTCTTCAGGAATTCCTTGTGGCCCGGCGCATCAATGATGACGTAATCGCGGCGATCGGTCTTGAACCAGATCTGCGTCGTGTCGATCGTCACCGCCTGATCGCGCTCAGCCTGGAACGCATCGAGCACGAAGGACCACTCCAGCGGCATGCCGCGCCGCTCGCAGATCGCCTGCAGCTCTTCGAACTTCCCGGTGGGCAGGCTGTCGGTATCATAGAGCAGGCGGCCGATCAGGGTCGACTTCCCATGGTCGACGTGCCCCACGACCACCAGTTTCAAAAGCTCCCGCGCTAGCTGCGCACGCTGGTGTTCTCCGCGCGCCGCAGCGACGCTCTGTGCTTGCTGCTTCTCAGTCATATGATGAGCCATCCCCTACATGTAGCCGGCGGAGCGCAGGCGCTCAAAGGCGTCTTCGCTCTCGTGGTCCATGGCGCGCCCGGCGCGTTCCGGCGCACGTGTGCTCTCCAGCTCCTCGATGATCTCCTCGATCGTCGCAGCGTTGGAGTCAACTGGATTGGTGATATCCGCATCCCCCAGCGAGCGGTAGCGCTTGCCGTCACGAGCGTAGTACAGCTGCACGATAGGGATGCGCTCACGCTGGATATAGCGCCAGATATCGACTTCCGTCCAATGCAGCAGGGGATGGATGCGCACATGCGTTTCAGGCGGAAAGTCGGTCTTGAACTGATCCCAGAATTCCATCGGCTGGTCGCGGAAGTCCCACTTGCCGGTGGTGTCGCGCGGCGAGAACACACGCTCCTTCGCGCGGGTCGCCTGCTCGTCGCGGCGGATACCGGCAATAACCCCCTGAAAGCCGAACTCCTCCACGACGTTCTTCAGGCCAGCCGTCTTGCGTGCCGCCGAGCGTGCCGAACCCGGCAGCGAGGGGTCGATCTCCTCGATCGGCGGGCAGTCGCGCACGACCAGCTTCAGATTCCAACTCGCCGCGTACTCCTCGCGAAAGGCGTACATCTCCTTGAACTTCTTGCCGGTGTCGACGTGAACCACAGGGAAAGGCACATGGCCGCCGAACGCCTTGCGCGCCAGCCAGACCATGACGTTCGAATCCTTGCCCAGCGACCACAACATCGCCAGCGGCGTGATTGCCGCGTAAGCCTCCCGGAGAATGTAAACCGACTGCGCTTCCAGTTGATCGAGTCTCTGCATCGTCACTGCCTTGTACCCTGAGCCTCGTTTCGAGGGACATGGGAGCGCACACGACGCGCCGCTCCGTGTCGTCTGCCACGAGGGATAAAACCTAACCCCCAATTACGCAAGAACTTTGTGCGAATTTCCTTAATCAACATAACCCTTATGTTGTTTGCAGTCTACAAAGTTAACCTGCGCCTTACGGAGCTAAAGGATGCCGTTGGCCTCGCAGGGGAATCAAGCGCCCGAAAGAGCATCCACATAGGCGGCAGTCAGCGCCCGAGGGTCCTCGGCGCGCATGATCTCGCCCATGACCGCCACCGCCTCGGCCCCGGCGCGCAGACAGGCCCCGGCGTTTTCGACGGTAACCCCGCCCAAAGCCACTACAGGGATGTCCAGGGCGGAGCAAAACTCTTCGAGAATCTCCAGCCCGATAGCTGGGCCGTAGCCGGGCTTGCTGGCGGTCTCGAAGATCGGGCTGATGGTAACGTAGTCGGCGCCGTCTTTCTGCGCCTGCTCGGCCTCGTCCCAGGAATGAACTGATGCGCCGATGATCTGGCCTTTTCCCAGGACGCTTCGCACGGCGCCCGGCGAGGTTCCCTGCCCGACGTGCACGCCGTCCGCGCGCGCCGCTTCTGCCGCTGCAAGATTGCCGTGGAGCGTCACAGTGGCCCCATATGCCTTTGCAAGCTTGACGATCTCTCGCGCCAAGGTGCGGCGGTCCCGAATTGCCAGATCCTTATCGCGCACGGAAATCCACCGGCAGCCGCCCTGAAGCGCCGCCTCCACCACCTCGCGCAAGGGGCGGCGGCACTGGTGCCGGTCTGTAATTAGCAACAGCGGGGGGCGCGGCAGACTCATGATCCGATCAATCCAAGTTGCGGACTCGACGGCTCGGCATAGCGGCGGCGCGGGACCCGCCCTGCCCGGCGCGCATTGTAACCGGCTTCGGTGCCCGCGCGCATCGCCTTCGCCATGCGCAGCGGATCGTGCGCCTTCGAAATTGCCGTGTTCAAGAGGACCGCATCGCAGCCAAGCTCCATGGCGATGGCCGCGTCGGAAGCGGTGCCGATCCCGGCATCCAGCACGACCGGAACCGAGCTTCTGGCGCAGATCATCTCGATCGCCGTTGGATTCGCGACGCCCTGCCCCGAGCCGATGGGCGAACCCAAGGGCATCACCGCCGCGCAACCCGCATCGATGAGCTTCTGACAGGTAACAGGATCGTCGTTGCAGTAGGGCAGCACGACGAACCCGTCCTTCACCAGCTCTTCCGCCGCCTTTACGAGTTGCTCGACATCGGGATAAAGCGTTTCCCGATCACCAATGACCTCCAGCTTGACCCACGGGGTCTGAAGCGCCTCCCGCGCCAACTGCGCCGTCAGCACCGCATCGCGGGCGGTTTCGCAGCCCGCCGTGTTGGGCAGCAGGTGTTTGTCACGGAGCAGGTCGAGCATGCTTTCAGCGTAGCCCTCGAGCGACACGCGACGGATCGAGAGAGTCACGATCTCCGCTCCGCTCGCCTCGATACAGTCGAGCATGACTTGCTGGTTGGGATAGCCCGCCGTGCCGATCAAAAGCCGCGATTCAAAGCGCTTCCCGGCAATCGTGAGGGCGTCGTTGCTGGCTTGCATAGCCTGTGTGTCCGGCATGATTTAAGTCCTTTCAGCCCCCGGAGAAGGGCTTGACGATTTCGATGACATCCCCGGCCTGAAGAGCGCGGCTGTCCCAGTCGCGGCGCGGAACGACCATTCCGTTGATCGCAACCGCGAGACCTGGGCGCGCTGGGTCAAAGCCTTCGCTTGCGATCAGCGCGCTCACGCTTTGGGGATCGAGGCGACGGCCTTCGCCGTTGACGGTGACCTCAAGGGCTTTACGGCTCATCGGCTTCGGCCTCCGGCGATACGTTTGGCTCCGCCGCCCCTGCCTTGACGAGCGAACGGGGGCCTTGGAGTGCGAAGCGGGATAGGGCGAACGGCACGATCTCCTCGATCCGCTCGCCGCTGAGAATTTCGGCGGCGATCGCCTCCGCCGTCAGCGGGGCCAGCAGAATGCCGTTGCGATGGTGCCCGGTTGCCAGCCAAAGCCCCTCCAGCGCCGCTTGACCGAGGATC
>SKZV01000032.1 GCA_007127165.1 Rhodovibrio sp.
AGGTCCTTGGACCAGAGGACGATGCCCTCCGCGCTTTGGTAGAAGCAGTCCACCGGGCAGACCGCCATGCAGGGCGCGTCGGAACAGTGCATGCAGGCCACCGAGATCGACCGTTCGCCGGGCTTGCCGTCGTTGATCGTCACCACGCGGCGGCGGTTGATGCCCCAGGGTACATCGTTGGCGTTCTTACACGCCGTGACACAGGCGTTGCATTCGATGCAGCGCTCGGCGTCACAGAGAAATTTCATGCGTGCCATTATCTATTCTCCCTGCTCACGCTTCACGCCGGTTCGATGCGGCAGAGCGTCGCCTTGGTTTCCTGCATGTTGGTGACGACATCGTAGCCGTATGTCTTGGCCGTGTTCGACGCCTCGCCAAGCACGTAGGGGTCGGCGCCCGCCGGGTACTTGTGCCGCAGCGATTCACCCATCCAATGGCCGCCGAAGTGGAACGGCATGAAGACCGTGCCGCGCCCGACGCTCTCGTTGAGCTGCGCCTTCACCTTAATCTGCGCGCCCTCGGGGCTGTGCACCCAGACCATCGCACCGTCGCGCACCCCGGCGTTGTTCGCGTCGAAGGGGTTGATCGTGACGAACATGTCCTGCTGCAACTCCGCCAGCCAGCGGTTGGAGCGCGTCTCGTCGCCGCCGCCTTCGAATTCCACAAGCCGCCCCGAGGTGAAGATCAGCGGGTAGTCCTCGCTGAAGTCCTGCTCCTGGATCGACTTGAAGAGCAGCGGCAGGCGATACATCTGCCGGTCCTCGTGCGTTGGATAGTCGGCCACGAGATCGCGGCGCGGCGTATAGAGCGGCTCGCGGTGCAGCGGCACGGCGTCCGGGAAGTTCCACACCACGCAGCGCGCCTTGGCGTTGCCGTAAGGGGCGCAGCCGTGCTTGATCGCGACGCGCTGAATGCCGCCGGAGAGGTCGATCTTCCAGTTCGCCTCGTCGCCACCAGCTTCCTCGATCGCGGCAAGCTCGTCGTCGGTCAGGTCCTTATCCCAACCCAGGCGCTTGAGCATCGCCATGGTGAACTCGGGATAGCCGTCGCGGATTTCCGAACCGGCGGGGAAGCTGTCCACGGCCAGCAGGTTCTCGCCGTCCCGCTCCACGCCGAATCGCGCGCGGAAGCCCATGCCGCCCTCGGCGACCGGGATGTCCGGATTGTAGAGCACCGCCGAACCGGGGTGGCCCATTTCCGGCGTCCCCCAGCATGGCCACGGCAGGCCGTAGAACTCGCCGTCCGCCGGACCGCCGTTCGCCCGCAAGGTCGTGCGGTCGAAGGTATGCTGGTTCGCCATGTGCATCTTCAGGCGTTCCGGTGACTGGCCGGTGTAACCGATAGTCCACATGCCGCGATTGAACTCGCGGGTGATGTCCTCGACGACCGGCTCCTTGCCGCGCACCTCGATGTTCTTGCACAGCTCATCCGCAAAGCCGAGCTTCTCGGCCAGGAGATAGAGGATCTCGTGGTCCACCTTGCTCTCGAACAGCGGCTCCATCACCTTCTCGCGCCATTGTAGCGAGCGGTTCGAGGCGGTCACCGATCCAATTGTCTCGAACTGCGTGGTCGCGGGCAGCAGATAGGTGCCGTCGGTGCGGTCGTGCATCACCGCGGTCATCGTCGGGAAGGGATCGATGACCACCAGCAGGTCCAGTTCCTCCATCGCCTGCTTCATGTCGGGCAGGCGCGTCTGCGAGTTCGGCGCGTGCCCGTCGAAGATCATGGCGCGGAGGTTGTCGGGCTGGTCGATGTTCTCCTTGTCCTCAAGGCGCAGGTCGAACCAGCGCGAGACCGGCGTACCCGCCGTCTCCATCAACTCCTTGGAATAGAATCGGTCCTTGATCCAGTCGTAGTCCAGATCCCAGACCCGCGCCCAGTGCCGCCAGGAGCCCTCGGCCAGTCCGTAGTAGCCCGGCAGGCTGTCCATCACCACGCCGAAGTCGGTCGCGCCCTGCACGTTGTCATGGCCGCGATAGATGTTGGTGCCGCCGCCTTCCTTGCCGATCACGCCGAGCGCCAGACCCAGGATGCAGTACGCGCGGGTGTTGGCGTTGCCGGTCGTGTGCTGCGTGCCGCCCATGCACCAGATGATGGTGAAGGGCCGGTTGTTGGCCAGCGTCTGCGCCACGCGGCGGACCTGCGAGCCGGGCACGCCGGTCACGCGCTCCACCTCCTCCGGGTTCCACTGCCGCACTTCTTCGCGGATCTGCTCCATGCCCCAGACCCGGCGGCGGATATAGTCGCGATCCTCCCAGCCGTTCTCGAAGACATGCCAGAGGATGCCCCAGATCAGCGCGACGTCGGTGCCGGGACGCAGCCGCACATACTCGCTGGCGTGTGCCGCGGTGCGCGTGAAGCGCGGATCGCACACGATGAACGGCGCGTAGTTCTGCTCCTTCGCCTTCAGCATGTGCTGCATGGCGACGGGATGCGCCTCCGCCGGATTGCCGCCGATCTGGAAGATGGCGCGCGCGTTGTGGATGTCGTTGTAGCTGTTCGTCATCGCGCCGTAGCCCCAGGTATTGGCCACGCCCGCGACGGTCGTCGAGTGGCAGATGCGCGCTTGGTGGTCCACGTTGTTCGTGCCCCAGAGGCCTGCAAACTTGCGGAACAGATACGCCTGCTCGTTATTGTGCTTGGCGGAGCCCAGCCAGTAGGCGGAGTCCGGGCCAGATTCCTCGCGGATCTGCAACAGCTTGTCGCCGATCTCGTCGATCGCCTGCTCCCAGGAGATCTTCTGCCACTCGCCGTCGACCTTCTTCACCGGGGTCTTCAAGCGCCGCTCGCCGTGCGCATGCTCGCGCACCGCCGCGCCCTTGGCGCAGTGCGTGCCCAAGTTGAAGGGGCTGTCCCAGCCGGGCTCCTGCCCGACCCATACGCCGTTGCGCACGTGCGCCATAACGGTGCAGCCGACCGAGCAGTGTCCGCAGACGGACTTGCGGACTTCGATGTCATTGCCGCCCGTCTGCTGCGCTTCCGCCTTCCGCACCATGCCGAATTGCATCGTACTGGCCGCAGCGACGCCGCCCACCGTCAATCCGGAGCGTTTCAGGAAGCTGCGACGGTCGATGGCGCCACCGGTTACCGCGGTAAACGCCTTCGACAAACGGGAGCCTTTCGCCGCCCCATTCGCCTTCTTCGTAAGCATCGGCCTCTCCTGCCTTGTCTTGATCTTGCCTCCGCGCGCCTCACGGCGGCGACGGCGACCTGCGGCCCCGTGGCGGAAACCGCCTTGCCCGGACTGCTAGAAGCGGGCCAGCTCGTAGTAGCGCTTGACGTGCTCGCTGTGCTGGTAGCCGACCGGCTTACCCTTCAACGAGCCGCCGTCGCCGGCCGCTGCCTTCGCCTCGCCGCTTACGCCGCGAATTCCTACGGCAGCGGCGCCCACTGCTCCAAGTCCGAGTCCGGCAACGCGAAAGAAATTTCGCCGCTGCTTCGATTTGGCGTCTTGCTTGCTCATCAGTCCTACCTCCCAGCTTGTCTCGGCCGGCCTCCCGGGGGGAGCGGGCCGAACGTCAGGCGGCCATGTCGAACGCTTCGTTCTCCACCGCCATGAAAAGCCCGCCGATGGTGCCGACCGGCATGTAAAAAGACGCGGTGCGGGCGGCCTCCAGGTCCTCGAAGAACCGCGGCGCCCAGCATCCGATGTGATTGTTGAAGAAGTTGCGCTGCTCGCTGAGGGAAGCGGGCTCGCCGAAGACGCCGTTGATCAGTCCGGCCATCATCTCGCAAAGCGCGGCGACATGATCTTCCGATTCGCTGATACCTTCGGCCCGCGCGATGCCGAGCCGCTCCATGTCGCCGCGCAGTTTCGCCAACGGCTTTTCGTTCAGGAAACCGGTGAGGTAATATGACGCGTAAGGCTTCAGTTCGCTGTCGCCGACGCCAACAAAAAGATTGAAGTGTTCGCGCGCGGCCGACTCCGCCGAGGTGCTGCGCGCGGTGCGGGCGAGCACCCGAATCGCCTCGCCGAACTCCGTGTCGTCGCCGCGCAGCCCTCCCACCTGCTTCAGGAGATCCGCTTTTGGCGGACGCGCGAGGAGCTGCGCCAGGAGCACGTAAACATTCGCGCGAAGCGAATCTTCCTCTGAAACCGCGTAGGGGCGGTCCTCTCCTGCCACTGCGCTTTGCCTCCACCACTCGTTCTTTTTCATTTCCCGCCAAGATGCCGCTGAACGGACGTGCGGCGGGGCGCTTTTACGGCCCTCTCAATGAGGGAACCTTGCGCATTGGAGACAATTAAACGCCCTATCGTCGCCGATTGTCAACGCTTAGACATGGTGCAGCGCAGAACTCGCAAGAATTTGAAGAAAAGAAGACGGCAATCAGGGTGCGTTGCGAGCGATTCGCACCCCTCCTCGACAAAGCTAATCCCCTAAAACATTGTGGAGCTTTAAATATGACTGTATCAGTCCGGTATTATTTATTGTCCAACCGTGAGGTGCTTTAGGCCGTAGGTTGTTGGCGGATGCCATTGGGAGCACGCGGTTGTACCGATATGCAGGACAAGCCGCGCCAAAACAAAAGGACCTTCGATGGGTCATCGAAGGTCCTTTCGGTCCGTCTGTAGCCGGTTTAGGGCGTCACTCGGCCTCTTCCTGAATCCCTTCGCCGGCGGCTTCCATGTCCTCGCCGAAGCCCCCGATGGTGCCGCAGGCCGCGAAGAGCGGCAGCAGCACGGCAAATCCCATAATGGTGAACATTTTCCGCAGCGGCATCTCTAATTCTCCCTTTCCAAAATGGACAAACCGGCGGGTAAAACCCGCCCTAGCCCCAGTTACACCGCCCGTTCCGGGAAAGTTCCCCAAAACCTCATGCGATCAGGTCTCCCCGAAGACCTCACGGAAAGCGCTGGCGACACTTCGGGTTGCAGGATCGAGGCTCTTGTGGCCGTCGGGTCCGATCACCGCGATACCGTATCCCGTGCCGGAATCGGTATTGATCCGGTATCCATTCTTGACGGCCTGTCGCGGCAATTCGACGAGGCCTTCGTCTTCTTTCCAGCAGTAAACGGAAATGGTGGTGTCGTCCTCGCTCCGGTAGGCGAGCACGCTCCCGTTCAGACCGGCGCTGGGCGCGATGCGCGCGCCGACGAATTCGTAGCCGTGCTCGCTCAAATCCGGCGGCTCGATCGCCCGCCCGTAGGCTTCCGCCGTCCACTCGGCCCATTGATCGCGCTGGTCTGCAGAGAAATCCAGGCCCTGTAGATCGCTGGATGCCAGGTAGCCATACGTTGTGGTCATGCCACCCAAGAGCGCATTGGCGATGTGATCGTTCGGTTCTTCGGCCGACATCCGGGCCCACCAGCCGCTCCCGGCACCAATGGCGACCAGCAGACACGCGGCCACGGCCATCGCGGGAAGGTTGCGCGCCCCATTGGCGCCATGGCCTCCGGCACCGTGCCTTCCGGACGAATCTGAGGGGATCTGATCGGACGGCGGGCTTCGTGAGCCGCTCCCTCGGCTTCCGGCCCTCAAGTTGTCCAGGCGTCGCAACTCGCTATCCGTCCGGCGCATCTGCTGCACCAATCGGGCCGTTTCCTCATCCTTGGCCAGATAAGCGTGCAGGTCCCGTAAACGCGTGCCCTCGAGTCGTCCGTCAATGAAGTCCTGAATATCTTCTATCGTCGGCGGTTCCGGCACTGTGTACTCCTTCCTGGTTTCGCCTTCGCGCCTTGGAACGGCCTTCGTCATTGAAGGCCCCGGCCTCGTGGCCCAATTCGCATTGCAAAGCCACCCGGGCTCGAGCAAGGCGCGAGCGCACCGTCCCCACGGGCATTCCCAAAGTCTGCGCTGCCTCCTCGTAGGTGAAACCTTCGACCGCCACCTTCAAGATGATATCCCGGTGTTCGGGCGACAGGCGATCCAGCGCCGATTGGAGTTCACCAAGCTGCACCGAGGCTTCCTGGTTGCCGGAAATAACCGGCCCGTGGTCTCGCGCCGTTTCCTCGTCGACCAGAGGCTGGTGCTTGCCCCGGCGAAGTTGATTGAAGAACGTATTGCGCAGGATCGCAAAGAGCCAGGGCCGCAAGGCGAACTCCGAGCGATATTGCTCCGCACGGGCGATTGCCGTCAACACGCAGTCCTGGACAAGATCCTCCGCAGTCGCGGCATCCCGCGACAAAAAGAGCGCGTAGCGTCTAAGATGCGGTATTTCTTCGCATATATGCTCCCGGACGACAGACATGAGATGTCCCTCCGTAGATGTCCCTCCGTGTTTATCGTACATAACCACATGGGAGCTTGGCCGGTTTTATTTAAGTCTGTTCACTCACCGATAATCCAAATGTCACTCTTACGTCACGAGGGTGGTAACGGACTGTCTTGGAGGAATATCTCTCTTCCAGAAGCAAATAACAAAAACTGTATTAACACGGGCGCAACATTTGACAGCGCATCTATCTTTGCACGGCTTTTGAGGCAGCTCTTTTGTGCTGTTTTTATCCATAAGGATATTTCTCGTGACGACTTGACGAGCGTCATTTTGAATGGCGGGTGTCACAGGACCGCCCCCGGTGGTGAAGGGGCCGGAGACCGCCGCATCCGTAAAAAAGCCCTCACCGGCGTCCGAAGAGACGCTCTATATCTGCCAGCTTGAGAGAGACGTAGGTGGGCCGCCCATGATTGCACTGGCCGGAATGCGGCGTCGCTTCCATCTGGCGCAGCAAAGCGTTCATCTCCTGCACGCTCAGCCGACGGCCGGAGCGCACCGAGCCGTGACAGGCCATCGTGGAGCAGACCGCCTCCAACCGCTCCTTCAGCGAAAGGCGTTGATCCAGTTCCGCCAACTCGTCCGCCAGATCGCGCACCAGTCCCTGCACGTCCGCCTCGACAAGCAGGGCCGGAACCTCGCGCACCACCACCGCACCGCCGCCGAAGGCTTCCAGCGCCAGCCCCAGCTCCGCCAACTCTTCCGCGCGTTCGGCAAGCCGGCCCGCAGCCGCCTCTTCCAACTCCACCACCTCGGGGAGCAGCAGCATCTGCGTGGCGACAGTGTTTTCGGCGAGTTGCCGCTTCATGCGCTCATAGACCAGCCGCTCGTGGGCGGCGTGCTGGTCCACGATCACCAACCCCTCGGCAGTCTGCGCGACGATGTAGTTCGCGTGAAGCTGCGCTCGCGCCGCTCCGAGGGGATAGTCGGGATCGTGCTCGGGGGCTGCGTCTTCCGGGCTCTCCGCGCGGGCCGAAGGCGCGACGTCAAACCCCTCATGCATCGCCGGGCCAAGCGGCGCATGATAGCTGGCGGCCACCTCCATCAGTCCGGGGGTCGGGCGTTGCGGCCGATTGTCGCCGTGGGTGGAGCGCGGGCCTGCACCGCCATAGCCCGCTTGGAACGCGCCCAAGGCGGCCTGCGAGACCGTTGAGGACGCGCGGTGGCCCGCCTGCGCCAACGCGTGCTTGCAGGCGCTCACGATCAAGCCGCGCACCGTCGCGCTCTCGCGAAAGCGGACCTCCGCCTTGGCCGGATGGACGTTCACGTCCACCGCCTCGGGCGGACACTCGAGGAACAGCGCCACCGCCGGGTGGCGGTCGCGTGCCAGGAAGTCCTGGTAAGCCCCCCGGATCGCACCGTGCAACAGCCGGTCCTTCACCGGGCGTCCGTTGACGAAGAGGTACTGCATCCCGGCATTGGCGCGGTTGAAGGTCGGCAGGCCGATATATCCGGTCAGCCGCAGCCCCTCGCGTTCCGCCTCCACCGGCACGGCGTTCTCGGCGAAATGTTTCCCCATGGCGGCGGAAAGCCGGAAAAGCCGCGCGGCGAAGAGGTCGCTTGCCGCCGAAGCCGTGAAGCGCAGCAGGCTGCGCTCGCCCTCGCTGACCGTGAAGGCCACCGCCGGGTGCGCCATCGCGAGGCGCTGCACGCAGTCCACGACGTGCTGCGTCTCGGTGCGCGGTTGCTTCAGGAACTTCAGGCGGGCCGGAGTGGCATAGAAGAGATCGCGGACCTCGACGCGGGTGCCGCGCGGCAGGGCAGCCGGTGCCGGCGCGGAAAGCGCACCGCCCTCGACGCTGAGTTGCCAAGCCGCTTCGGCCCCGTCGGCGCGGCTGCTCACGGTCATGCGCGAAACCGCGCCGATGGAGGGCAGCGCCTCGCCTCGGAAACCGAGCGAGCGGATATGGACGAGATCGTCGCCGTCGAGCTTGGAGGTACAGTGCCGTTCGACCGCGAGCATGAGGTCGTCCCGGCTCATTCCAAGCCCGTCGTCCTGCACCAGGATCCGCGCCCGCCCGCCGTCGCGCAGAGCAACCTCGATCTGCCCCGATCCGGCGTCAAGCGCGTTCTCCACCAACTCCTTCACCGCCGCCGCGGGCCGCTCGATCACCTCGCCCGCCGCGATCCGGTTTACCAGTCCGTCATCGAGGCGGCGGATTGTCATGGAGCCCTTCTTGCGGGGTTTTGCGGTGCGGCGATAGGCCCTTAAAACGGAGTCAGCCTGCCTCAGATTCCCTCTTCGGGCGCCGGGCGTGTCGGCTCCAGACCTTCCGCCTGACCGACCGCCACGATCCGCAGCGAATCCGCGTTGAGCAACTCGGCGGCGAGGCGCTTTGCGTCTTCGTGGGAGACGCTTTCGATCAGCTCCGAGCGGCGCTCCAGATGATCGATTCCGAGGTCGTGAAACTGTATCGCGCGAAGCACGCTCGCGATATTGCCGGTGCTGGAAAGCTGCAAGGCGAAGCTGCCGATCAGGTAGCTCTTGGCATCCTCGACCTCTTCTTCGCTCGGACCCTCCTCGGCAAGCCGCCGCCATTCGTCTCGCACGACCGTCATGGCCTCGCCAACTTGGGCATTCGAGGTGCCGAAGCCGCCCGAGAAGAGCGCAGTGTGTTCGCGCGGGTCGAGGTAGGTGTAAACCGAATAGACGAGGCCGCGGTCCTCGCGGACGTGCTTGTAGAGCCGCGAAGCGAAGCTCCCGCCGCCAAGGATATGGTTCACAACGCTGACGGCGTAGTAATCCGGATCGTCGCGGCGCACGCCTTCCTGGCCAAAGACGACCCAGGACTGCGGCACGTTGCGCTCGATCACGACCGTCTCTCCGGCCGCTTGCGGCTGCGCATCGGCGACGTCGACGGAACGCGCGGGGGCTTCCGGCAAAGCGCCGAACGCCTGATCGAGAAGAGGCTTCAATTCTTCCGGCTCGATGGCTCCGGATACGCCGATCACCAGGTTGTCCCGCGAGAAGCGGGTACCGACGAAGTCACGCAGATCCTCGGCGGTAATTTCCGGAACGGTCTCGCGCGTGCCCTCGGTGGGGCGGCCATAGGGATGGTCCGGGAAAAGCAGGCGGGCGAAAGCTTGACTGGCGATGGTCTGGGGCCGCTCGGCGCGCTGCGCGATTCCCGCGAGAATCTGCGACTTGCGGCGCTCCACGGCGCCCTCGTCGAAGCGTGGCTCGGTAAGCGCCAGCGCGAAAAGCTCGGCGGCGAGGTCGCGGTTCTCCCGCAAGGTCTGCATCGACGCGCCAAAGGAATCCTGCCGGGCGGAGAAGGACATCTTGATCGCGTTTTGCGCCAGCGCCTCCTGGAACTCCTGGCTGTCGAGATCGCCCGCCCCCTGGTCCAGCAGGGCGGAGGCGAGGTTGGCCACGCCCGCCTTACCCTCCGGGTCGAGCGCCGCGCCGCCGCGAAAAGCCAAATTCATCGAAATGATCGGGTTCGCGTGATCCTCGACCAGCCACGCCTCGATGCCTTGCTCCGACACCACGCGCTGCACGTCGAGCGCGCGGGCGGGACCGGCGGCCCCCAGGGCCAGAGGCACGGCCAGCGCCAAAACAGCCCCGGCCATCGTCAAATAACTGCGCAATGCCATGATTCGCGGCCCCTCAACTGGTCGGCTCGGATTTCAGGACGGCGGTGACCGAGGCGGGTTCCCGCAGCACTTGCCGCGCCACCGCATCGACGTCCTCCGCGGTGATGCGGGCGACGCGCTCGGGCCACGCTTCGACGTCCGCCACGCTCTGGCCGCTCGAGACCGCCCGGCCGATCACCCGCGCGGCGGTGGAGACATCGTCGCGGGCGTAGACCGAATTCGCCCGCAGGCGCTGCTGTGCGTCTTCGACTTCGGCCTCGCTCACGCCCTCATCCAGCAGCTTGCGGATCTCCGCTCGCAACGCCGCCTCGATGTCCTCGACCTCGACGCCCGGGCGCGGCGAGCCATAGAAGCCGAACGAGGTTTCGTCCCAGCTATGGGCGCTGTACCAGCTTCCCGCTGCGGCCGCGATGCCCTGGTCGATCACCAGCGCCCGATAGAAGCGGCTGGTTTGCCCGCCACCCAGGATCTCGTTCAGGACCTGGAGCGCGTAGGCTTCGTGATCCTCCGCCGTGCGGTAACTCGGCGCGAGGTACTGTATCGACAGGCTGGGCTGCTGGACGCGCGGGCTTTCCATCTCCACGCGGCGCGGCGCGATGTGCGGCGGCTCTTGCAGCCGTTGACGCTCGCCGATCCCGCTGGGCTCGATGCCGCCGTAGTGCTCCTCGGCCAGCGGGCGCACCTCCTCGGCCGTGATGTCGCCAGCGACGATCAGCACCGCGTTGTCGGGCGCATACCACTCTTCATGGAAGGCTCGGACGTCGTCCGGCGTCGCCGCGCGGATTTCACTTTCCCAGCCGATGATCGGCGTGCCGTAGGGGTGATGCTTGTGCAGCGTGGCGTTCGCAACTTCGTTAAGCTGCGCGGAGGGATTGTTGTCCACGCGCTGGAAACGCTCCTCCAGCACCACCAACAGTTCGTTGTCGAACTGCTCTTGGGTGAAGGTCGTGTTCTTCATGCGGTCGGCCTCCATCTCCATCACCACCTCAAGGTGCTCACTGGCGACGGATTGGAAGTAACCGGTATAATCGCGAGCGGTGAAGGCGTTTTCCCGGCCGCCGAGACGGGAGACCGTCCGCGAGAAGGTGTCGTCGGGAAACCGCTCCGTCCCCTTGAACATCATGTGTTCGGCGATGTGGGCCATCCCCGAGAGCCCCTGCGGATCGTCCGCCGAACCCGCCTTGTACCAAAGCATCTGCGTGACGACCGGAGCGCGGTGGTTGGTGACGACCACGACCTTGAGGCCGTTATCCAGCGTAAAGGTTTCCGGTTCGAACATCTGCGCCTGCGCCCGTTGCCCCGGCATCGTCGCGGCCAGCGTAAACGCCAGCCCCAGCACGCCGAAAAGTGCTGCAAAGGAGATGGGTCGTCGCATCTAGGTCTCCCTGTTAAGCCATGTCGATCGCTCTCAGCGAACCATCCGCGACCCGACGCCGCTCATCATACCGACGCGCCGGGGTCACTCAGGAGTCGAATCGACGCCTGCGCTGGAGGACCGGAGATCGTCAAGCTCGCGCTCCAGCCGTTCGATTTCAAGTCCGCGCCGTTCTTCTTCCAGCGCTTCGATCCGGCGTTCGCGTTCGACCGAACGCCGCTCGTCGGGGCTTTCGCGCCAGAACATCAGCGAGTCCCAGAAGGACCCCTCGTCCTCGGCGCCCAATCCCTGCCGCGCCTCGGCGTCCAGCACGTTGCGGATATTGTCCGGCGTTTGTCCGGCGCCGCTGCGGGACAACAGCGCCCGCTCCCCTTCCGACATGCCCGGCCGCCCCTCGAAGTCATTGCCCCCGCCGGTGCTGCCGTCGCGGCCAAACACCGCGCGCTGCGCACGTGTGCGCGTGTCTTCGTTCGCAGCAGCCTCGTTTCCGCTTCCCGGCGGGCGCAGTTCGAACTCGGGTGGGACGCTCAACGGCTGTTGCGACATGACCCGGAACTCGTCCGGCGGGTTCTTGCCCATGCCGAAGGTTTCCTGAAGCCCGCTGCACCCCGCCAAGGCGAGCGACAGCACGAGCGGCGGCGCCCACTTAAGGAGGCGCATTCCTGTCTGGTTCAATCGGCCCGCCATGATCCCACTTCCCGTAATATGGCTACAAAAGGCGCTCAATTTATGCGCTTTTCGCGGCGCTCGTTCAAGACGGCGTCCACAATCAACGCTACAACGCCCACCGTGATCGCCGCGTCGGCCACGTTGAAGGCCGGCCAGTGCCAGCCCCAAGCGTGAATGTCCAGAAAATCGAACACTGCGCCGTAACGCAGGCGGTCGATCACGTTCCCCAGCGCGCCGCCGACGATCAGCCCGACACCTAGGCTCGCCAGCCGCCCCAGCCCCGCCACGTACATCCAGACCAGCAGGCCCCCGGCCACAATCGTTCCAAAGGCCGACAGCAGCCACGGCTGCCATTCGCTGGTGCCGCCGCCCAGGAAGCCGAAGGAGATGCCCGGATTCCACACCATGACGATGTTGAAGAAACCGGTCACCTCGATGATTCGCGGCGGCTGCATGACCCATTCCAGGACGTACCACTTGGTAGCCTGATCGAGAATGAGCACAATGATGGCGACACTAAGGCCGAAACGCAGCATACCGGTCTATGCCCTATTTCGCGGTCGCGCTGAGGCGCTGAACCGCATCGGCACAGCGGCGGCAGGTTTCCGGCGCTTCCGGGAATTGCCCGACCTCCGGCAAGACCTGCCAGCAGCGTTGACACTTCGCCCCTTCGGCCAGCCCCGGCACCACGCCGACCCCCGGCGTTTCCTCCAGCGTGAAGGCGTCGGCGGGCGGTGCCTCGCGGCGCAACGTCACGGCTGAGGTGATCGAAATCTCCGCCAGATCGACATCCGCCACGGCTTCGGCCAGATCGCCATCGGCGATGAAGACCGTCGGATGGGCTTGCAGGCTCGCCCCGATTCGCTTCTCCGCCCGCTCCAGCTCCAGCGCGCCGGTGACGACGCGTCGCACGCGGCGGACCTTGGCCCACTTCTCCGCAAGTGCCGGGTCGCGCCAAGCGGCCGGGACGTCCGGGAATGTGCGCAGGTGCACGCTCTCCTCCGGTCCGCTCCCGCGCGCCCACCACGCTTCCTCCGCCGTGAAGCAAGTGATCGGGGCCAACCATGCGGTCAAGCAATTGAACAGATGGTCCAGCACGGTGCGGCAGGCGCGGCGGCGAATCGCGTCCGGGCGGTCGCAGTAGAGCGAGTCCTTGCGAACATCGAAGTAGAAGGCCGAAAGATCGACCGCACAGAGATTATAAAGCTGGTGATAAACCGTGAGCAAATCGTAACGCCGGATCGCCGTGCGGATCGTTTCATCGACCTCGCTCAAGCGATGCAGCACCCAGCGCTCCAGTTCCGGCATCTCCCCGGCGGGCAGGCGCTCGCGCTCTTCGAAGCCATCCAGGTTACCGATCAGATAGCGCAGCGTGTTGCGCAGACGGCGGTAGGCATCGGCCTGATAGCGCAGGATCTCCTCGCCGATGCGCAGATCGTCGGCATAGTCCGAAGCCACCACCCAGAGCCGCAGAATGTCCGCGCCCTTGTCGGCCATCACGTCCTGGGGCGCGACGACATTGCCCTTCGACTTCGACATCTTGTAGCCCTTGGGGTCCAGCACGAAGCCATGGGTCAGCACCGCCTCGAAGGGCGCGCGTCCTCGCGTTCCCGCCGACTCCAGAAGCGAGGTATGAAACCAGCCGCGATGCTGGTCCGAGCCTTCCAGATAGAGCGAGGCGGGCCACTGCAACTCCGGCCTTTGTTCCAGCACGAAAGCATGGGTCGAGCCGCTGTCGAACCAGACCTCGACCACGTCGCGGATCTGCTCGTAGTCCACGGCGTCGTAGTCCTCGCCCAGGAAACGCTGCGGATCGCTCTCGAACCAGGCGTCGCCGCCTTCTTCTTCGAAGATCGCGGCGATGCGGTCGATCACGGCCTGATCGCGCAGCGGCTCGCGCGTTTCCTTGTGTACGAAGATCGGCAGCGGCACCCCCCACAATCGTTGGCGCGAGACGCACCAGTCCGGGCGGTTTTCGACCATCGAACGCAGGCGCACCTGCCCCGCCTCGGGATAGAACGCCGTCTCGTCGATGGCCTTCAGCGCCTTGTCGCGCAGCGCGTTGGTCTCCATCGAAATGAACCACTGCGGCGTGGTGCGGAAGATCAGCGGCACCTTGGAGCGCCAGGAGTGCGGGTAACTGTGGCGCTGCTTGCTGCGATGCATGAGCGCGCCCGCCTCGTCCAGCACCGCCATGACCGCCGTGTTGGCGTCGCCCTCCCTGCCGTCGGGGCGGTACACCTGCTTTCCGGCAAAGAGCGGGACGTGCTCCATGAACCGGCCGTCGCCGTCCACCGTTTCGTGGACAGGCAGACCCTCGCGGCGGCCCAGCAGCCAGTCGTCGGTGCCGTGGCCCGGCGCGACATGGACGAAGCCCGTCCCCTGATCCATCGTCACGAAGTCGGCGAAGAGCAGCGGCACATCGAAGTCGTAGCCCTGCCCCCGGAAGGGATGCGCGAGGACCGTGCCCTCAAGCGCCGCGCCCTTCAACTCCTTTACGACGGTGTAGCCTTCGATCTTCGCCGCCTCGGCGGTCTCCGCCAGCAGGTCCTTGCCGAGCACCAGCCGTTCGCCGAGGCGCGCACGGGACTCCTCGCCGACCGCCGTCACCTCGATGACCAGGTAGTCCGATTCGCTGTCCGCCGCGACGGCGCGGTTGCCGGGAATCGTCCAGGGTGTCGTGGTCCAGATCACGACGGAGGCGCCCTCCAGCGCCGGATTCTGCGTCTTCACGATGGGGAATCGCACCCAGATCGTGTGCGAGGTATGGTCGTGGTATTCCAGCTCCGCATCGGCCAGCGCCGTCTTCTCCGCCACCGACCACAAGACCGGGCGGGAGCCCTGATAGAGCCCGCCACCGACCAGGAACTTGCCGATTTCGCGCACGATCTGCGCCTCGGCGGGGTAGGCCATCGTGGTGTAAGGCTTTTCCCAGTTCCCCAGCACTCCAAGGCGCTTGAACTCGCCGATCTGCACGTCGATCCACTTCTCGGCGAACTGGCGGCACTCGCGCCGGAAGTCGCCCGCCGCGACGGTGTCCTTGTCCTGTCCGGCGGCGCGGTAGCCTTCTTCCACCTTCCACTCGATGGGCAGGCCGTGGCAGTCCCAGCCGGGGACATAGTGCGCGTCATGACCCAGCATCTGCATCGAGCGATTGATGACGTCCTTCAGAATTTTGTTGAGCGCATGGCCCATGTGCAAATGGCCGTTCGCATAGGGCGGCCCGTCATGGAGAATGAACTTCTCCCGCCCCCTCGACGCCTCCCGCACCTTGGAGAACAGCTCCATCTCGTCCCAACGCCGCTGCGTCTCCGGCTCGCGCTTCGGCAGACCGGCACGCATCGGAAAGCCCTCGGCGCGGGGCAGGAAGATCGTCGATTTATAGTCGACAGTCATAATGGGTCACCTCGAATGCACCCTTCTTTATAATCGTCGCGTGGCCAACCATGGCAAACGCGTGCGGAACGCTGGGCCGCGCGACTGTAGCAACGCGCTTGCGGCGGTCAAGGTAAAGCCGCTTAAGGAAAGGTTTTCGTCCGACCCCTGGCAACGAAACGAAACTGTTATTACGTCTCGCAAGTTCGTTTGCACGAGCCGCTTGCAGCACCCGCTGGACCTTCAAATCAGAGCCGAGGGAAGTTCATGTCGTCACAGCCCAACGAAATCCGCCTCTTCCTGCGCCGCTGGCTGGCCAATCCGTTGCGCGTCGGGGCCATTGCGCCAAGCTCGCCCGCGCTCGCCAAGCTGGTGGCCCGCAACACGGTGCATTCGAAAGACGAACTCGTCGTCGAGCTTGGCGCGGGCACCGGCACGGTCACGAAGGCGCTGGTCGAAGCGGGGCTGCCGGAAGAACGGTTGATCCTGATCGAGCTGGACCAGGACATGCTGGCCTTCCTGCGCGAGCGCTTCCCCAAGGCGACGATCATCGACGGCGACGCGAGCAAGCCCGAGGAGGTGATCCCAGCGAAGGCGATCGGCCGGGTGGACACGGTCATCTCCGGCATTCCGGCGCTTCAGTTTTCCCTGGAAAAGCAACGCGACTTCGTCAAGCAGTGCTTCGACGTAATGCACGCGAACGGCCAGTTGCTGCAGTACACCTACTCGCTCAAGTCGCCGCTGCGCCACGAGGCCCTTGACCTGAAGGGCCAGCGTCTCGGTGTCGCCTTTGCCAACCTTCCCCCCGCGCACCTTTGGGGCTTCAAGCCGCACAAGCAGGATCAGGTGGTCGACGCGGCCCAGTAAGGTGGCCCAATAAGGCTTGAGAACGGCTATTGCCCCGTCGCCAGCGTCGCCGCGGGCGCCGGGGATGCAGAGGCGTCGATCCGCTTTCCGGTGCCCGCGTCGAACAACAGGGTGTGCTCGGGCTTCGATCCGAAGGCCAGCAGCGAGTCGGGCGCATAGGTCGCGGCCCCAGGCAGGCGAGCCGTGACCTGCGCATCGCCGACGGTTCCATGCACCAGGGTATCCGCCCCCAGGGTCTCGCTCATCAGCACCTTCAGGCGGAGCCAGCCGCCGCCTTTGTCCTCGATCGGTTTCAGGTTCTCCGGACGCACCCCGACCGTCACCGACGCCATGTTCTCCAAGGCCTCCGGGTCGAGTCCCTGCACCGGCAGCGGAACGTCGCGCCCGTCGGGCAGGTGCAGCGCCTTGCCGTGCTCGATCACCTGCGCATTCAAGAAGTTCATCGAGGGCGAGCCGATGAAGTCGGCGACGAAGGTGCTGGCGGGCCGATCATAGACTTCCAGCGGCGTTCCGATCTGTTCCGCCACGCCCGCGTTCATCACCACCAGACGGTCGGCCAGCGTCATCGCCTCCACCTGATCGTGGGTCACATAGACCGAGGTGACGCCCTGCGACTGGTGCAGCTTGCGGATTTCCAGGCGCATCTGAACGCGCAGCTTGGCGTCCAGGTTCGACAACGGCTCGTCGAAGAGAAACACCGAGGGGTGGCGCACGATGCAGCGCCCCATCGCCACGCGCTGGCGCTGTCCACCAGAGAGCTGCCCCGGCCTGCGGTCCAAAAGGTCGCCGATTTGCAGCGTTTCGGCGGCGCGGCGGACTTCCTGGTCCACCACGTCCTTCTTGTAGCCGCGGTTGCGCAGACCGTAGGCCATGTTGTTGTAGACGGTCATGTGCGGGTAGAGCGCGTAGTTCTGGAACACCATCGCAATGTCACGTTCGCGCGGCTCCAACTCGTTGACGCGCCGCCCGGCGATCTGGATCTCGCCCGAGGTGATCTCCTCCAACCCGGCGATCATACGCAGCAGCGTGGACTTGCCGCAGCCCGAGGGGCCGACGAGCACGATGAACTCACCCGGTTCGACCTTCAGGTCGATGCCGTGGATCACCTGCGTCTTGCCGTAGGACTTGCGGATGTTGCGGATCGCGACGTTTGCCATGGACTCTTTACTTCTCCTGCTCCACCAATCCTTTGACGAACTGGCGCTGCATCACGATGACGACCACGGCGGGCGGCAGCAAGGCCAGGATCGCGGTCGCCATGGCGATGTTCCAGGCGACCACGCCGTCGGGCACGTTGACAAGCCGCTGAATGCCCATCACCACCGTCACCATCTCGTCGTCGCGGGTGATCAGAAGCGGCCAAAGATACTGGTTCCAGCCGTAGATGAAGAGGATCACGAAGAGCGCGGCCAGATTGGTGCGCGAGAGCGGCAGCAGGATCGTGAAGAAAAACTTCATCGGCCCCGCGCCGTCGATCCGCGCCGATTCCGCAAGCTCTCGCGGTACCGTCAGGAAGAATTGCCGGAACAGAAAAGTCGCGGTGGCCGAGGCGATC
Source organism: Rhodovibrio sp. (assembly GCA_007127165.1). GTDB lineage: Bacteria > Pseudomonadota > Alphaproteobacteria > Kiloniellales > Rhodovibrionaceae > SKZV01. Next base: position 17,652 of record SKZV01000032.1, read on the forward strand.
AACGGCAGCGTCAGCCCGACGTAGGAGTTCAGCATTCCAAGGTGCGCAACCACTTGGAAGGTCGGCACAATCCGCACCTCGACCGGCAGCATCAGCGTCACGAAAATCAGCCAGAAGAACATCATTCGGAAGGGAAAGCGGAAATACACGATGGCGAAGGCGGAGACGATGGAGATGGCGATCTTTCCGAAGGTGATCCCCAGCGCCATCACCGTGGAGTTGAACAGCATCCGCGCAACACCGACCCCCGCATCCGCGCCTTGCCCCAGCGCCAGCGCGTAGTTCTGGAGTCCCTGGTTGCCGAACCACGCCGGGACGGTCGAATAGAGCGTTCCGAGATCGTGGGTCGAGGCGACCAAGGCGATGTAGATCGGAAACATCGTCAACGCGATGCCCAGCACCAGACCGAGATGCGTCAGTCCCTTGAGCCAGGGCTGGCGTTCGACCATCAGTAATGCACCCTGCGCTCGAGGTATTTGAACTGGATCGCGGTCAGGCCGATCACCAGGATCATCAGGATGACCGATTGTGCGGCGGATGCGCCGAAGTCCATGCCGACGAAGCCGTCGCGATAGACCTTGTAGACCAGAATCTCCGTCGCCTGCCCCGGCCCGCCCCGCGTCACCGCATGGATCACGCCGAAAGTCTCGAAAAACGCATAGACGATGTTGATAACCAGCAGAAAGAAGGTCGTCGGCGCGAGCAGCGGGAAGATGATGGTCCAGAACCGCTTCACCGGCCCGGCCCCGTCGATCGCCGCTGCCTCCTTCAGCGAACGCGGAATCGCCTGCAATCCGGCCAGGAAGAACAGGAAATTATAGGCGATCTGCCGCCACGCCGAGGCGAGGATGACCAGCAGCATCGCCTGATCGCCGCGAATAACGTGGTCCCAGTCGATGCCCATGGAGCGCAGCGTCAGCGCCAATACGCCGGTCGAGGTGTTGAACATGAAGAGCCACAACACACCCGCAACCGCCGGAGCCACGGCATAGGGCCAGGTCAGCAACAGCTTGTAACCGGATGACCCCTTGAGAATCCGGTCCACCAGCACGGCGAAGAGCAGCCCCAAGCTCATCGCAATGAACGTAACGGAGAAGGAAAACAGCAGCGTCCGACTGAAGGAGCGCAGGTACTCGCGGCTGTACCAGAGGTCGATGAAGTTGTCGAACCAGACGAAGCGCGTGGTGATCCCGAAAACGTCCTGGGCCAGCACCGACTGATGGAGCGCCTGAACCGAAGGCCAGATGAAGAAAACCAGCGTCACCGCCACCTGCGGCAGAAGCAGCGCATAGGGCAGCCACCAGCTCTTGAAGTGGACACGCGTATCCATGCGCCTGCTCGTGTTCGCTCGCCAGTGGCGAAGCTGATGGCGGATGTTGGTTGCAGAATTGTCGCCAATCCCCGTTTCGACGCGATTTTCCTACCCTGTGCAATCGCAAATGTACAGTGTGTCAGTAAACATTCATCCGGGGCCTCTGGTCTGGCCCGGAGTCAGCGGGACCTCCGGAATGACGAAAAGTTGAAGACCCTACGTCGCGCCAGGCGCAGAGAGCAGGAACGCCTTAATAGTTTCTTTATCGCCTATCTCCAAAGTCATTTAGCGAAACTTGGGGTTATCGCATTCCGCAGTTGGTGCAATGCCTTTTCAGCGCTGGAGGCAAGACTCTCATGGGCAGGCTTGCAGAGCTTCGACGGACGGTCGCGTATGCGATCCTGATTTTCATCGCCCTGCATGTCCCGCTGATCGCGCTCGCGGCGGCTTTGCTGGGGCAGAGCGTGTGGGGCTTCACTCTGCTTGCCGTGGCGGCGGTCGCGATCGCCGCGGCCTTCACCTGGGTCAAGCCGGGTAGTCAAGCGAGCCGCTATGCGATCACGCTGGCGGCACTCGCCATGCCGACCCTGCTTCTCGGAGTGCTCGCGGGGCATCCCTGGCAGATCGACGTTCACATGTACTTCTTCGCGCTGCTCGCCATGCTCGCCGCTTTCTGCGATTGGCGCTCCATTGTCGCCGGAGCGCTGGCGATCGCCCTGCACCATCTGGTGATGAACCAGATGATGCCGGTCGCCGTCTTCCCCGGCGGCTACGATCTGGAGCGAGTGCTTCTTCACGCAGCCATCGTGATTGCGGAAGCAGCGGCGTTGCTCTGGCTGACGATGCGCCTGAGCGAAGCGCTGGCCTCCTCGGAGAGCGCCGTGGTGACCGCGCAAGAGGCGACCAGGGCGGCGGAGCAACTGCGCGGGGAGCAGTTGAGCGAGCACCGAACTGCGATGGCGGCGAAGGATCGCAGCGATGCCGTGCTGGCCGATTTTCAGGCCCGGATGAGCGCGGCGATCACCGCAATTTCGGGTATGGCCGAAGAGTTGGATCGTGCGGCCACGTCCTCGCGCTCGCTTGCGTTGACGATCAGCGGCCAGGCCGAAGACGTGAACGACGGCGCGCGCGAAGCGGCGGGATCGGTGAACGCCGTCGCGGCAGCGACGGATCAGCTATCGGCTTCGATCTCCGAGATCTCCCAGCAGATCGAACGCTCCAGCAAGATGTCCGGCCTAGCCGTCCAGGAAGCCGACGCAGCGAACCAGAGGATCGGCGGGCTGCAGGCGGCGGCCGAAAAGATCGAGCATGTGGTGACGTTGATCCAGGATATCGCCGAGCAAACGAACTTGCTCGCACTCAACGCGACCATCGAAGCCGCGCGCGCCGGGGATGCGGGCAAGGGCTTCGCGGTGGTCGCCAGCGAGGTCAAGTCGCTGGCGCAGCAGACCGCCAAGGCGACCGAGGAAATCTCCAGCTATATCGAGGGGCTGCGCAGCGAGACCGGCGGTGCGGTCGAGGTGATCCGAAGCGTCGGAGAGCGCATCCGCAAACTGGACGAGATCGCGGGCAGCGTCGCCTCAGCGGCGGAACAACAGGGTGCCGCCGCCGGAGAGATCAGCCGCAGCGCGCAGGACGCTTCGAGCAGCACCGACCGCGTGGTGTCGCGCATCGCCAAGGTGCATGAAACCTCACGCGAATCGGACGGCGTGACCAAGAACCTGAGCGAAGCCGCAGGCGATCTCAGTGGCCAGAGTAACCAACTCCGTCATGACACCGACGCGTTCCTTGCCGAGTTCCAGGCAGCGAAGTAAGCCAGGACAAGGCGTTACAAAGCCGCCGTCTCCGCCTCCAGCCAAGCCCGCGATGCCGCGTCCAGCAGCGGAGAAAGGCTCTCTAGCACCCAGGCGTGATAGGCGTTTAGCCAGCGCAGCTCATCCGGGTTGAGCATGGACGTCTCGATCAAGGCGCGGCAGTACGGCGCCACCGTCAGCGTCTCGAATCCGCGCATCGCGCGCTCGTCCTCCCCCGCCGCGGGGTGCTCCTCGACCGCCACCAGGGTCTCGATGCGGATGCCGTAAGCGTCCGCTTTGTAGTAGCCGGGCTCGTTCGAGCAGATCATCCCCGGCTCCAGCGCGACGCGGTTGAGCAGCTTCGAAATCCGCTGCGGCCCTTCGTGCACGCCCAGATAGCTCCCCACGCCATGTCCGGTGCCGTGGTCGAAATCCAGCCCCGCCTGCCACAACGGCAAGCGCGCCACTGCATCCAGGTGGCTGCCCGTCGTCCCTGCCGGAAAGCGCGCGGTCGCCAGCGCAATGTGCCCGCGCAGCACGCGGGTATAGCGCGCCCGCATCTCGTCGCTCGGCGCGCCGATGGCGAGCGTGCGGGTGATGTCGGTGGTGCCGTCCAGGTACTGCCCGCCGGAGTCCACGAGGTAGAGTTCCCCTTCCCCAAGCGCGCGATTGCTCTCAGCCGAAACCCGGTAGTGCACGATCGCGCCGTGCGGCCCCGCTCCGGAAATCGTCTCGAAGGAGAGATCGCGGAAGTGCTCTTGTTCCGCGCGAAGCTCCGCCAGCACCTCCGCCGCCTCGATCTCGGTGACCGGAGCATCGCCCCCGGCGCGGCGCGGCGCTTGCTCCGCCAGCCAAGCGAGGAACCGCGTCACCGCCGCGCCGTCGCGGCGATGCGCGGCGCGGCTGCCCGCAAGCTCCGTCGCGTTCTTGCGGGCCTTTGCCGCCTGCACCGGCTCGCCGCCGCGCAGCGCCGCGCGCCCGGCGTTCGACAGGCGGTCGAAAACCCAGGCGGGCGCGCTCGCCGGATCGGCCAGAACAGGCTTCTCCGCAGCCGCCAACGCGTCCAATTCCGCGCCAAGCTCGTCGAGCGGCCGCACCTGCACCGCCTTACCCAGGTGCTCCGCCAGCCCCGGCACGAGCTTGCGCCGGTCGACGAACCAACTGACGGCTCCATCGGCCTGGATCAATGCGAAGGACAGCACCACCGGCGTATGGAGGATGTCGCCGCCGCGCACGTTCAAGAGCCACGCGATGGAGTCCGGCAGGGTCAGCACCGCCGCCTCCGCGCCCTGCTCACGCAGCGCCGCGCCGATCCGCGCGCGCTTCTCTGCCGCCGCTTCCCCAGCGAAGGCCAGGGGATGCGCTTCGGCGGGTGAGAGCGGCGGCTCCGGGCGATCGCTCCAGACCGCGTCGATGGGGTTCTCCTCGACCGGGATCAAGCGCCCTCCCGCGCGCTCCACCGCCGCGGCTAGGCGCTGAACCCCGTCGGGCGTATGCAGCCAGGGATCGTAGCCCAGCCGGCCTCCGTCCCCGAAGTTCCCCTCCCCGAGGCTCTGCGCGATCCAGTCGCTTGGCGGCTCGTCGCTCAGATGGCGCGGCGTGAAGAGCGTGGTGTCCACCTCCTCACGGGCCTGAAGGGTATAGCGGCCATCGACGAAGATCGCGGCGGCATCGCGCAGCGCCACCGCCAGACCGGCGGAGCCGTTGAAGCCGGTGAGCCAGGTCAGGCGCTGGGCGTGCGGCGGGACGAACTCGCCCTGATGGGCGTCCGCGCGCGGCACGACGAAACCATCGAGCCCGCGCCGGTCAAGCTCTGCGCGCAGGGCCGTAAGCCGCTCGCGGGTCGCCGCCTTGCCCGCCGTCAAGCCGCCATCGGCGGTCGCGGCCTCATCGAGCAGATCGCGCAGGACGGCGGCAAGGCGCGGCGATACGGTTTCCCCCACCAGCCGCATCCAGGCGTCGGGGTCGCCGCCACGCCTCGGGGCCGCCGCCACGCCTGGCAGCATGGCCCGCAGCATCCCGGCGTCCACGAAAGCCTCCTCCTCGCGCAGCAGACGCGCGAGATTCTCCGCCGAGTCGCCCTGCCCTGCCTTCATCCTCGCCTCCAGTTATTTTCACCGATTTTACAAACGCTAAGCCGCGCAGACGCCGCAAGCAAGCAAAGCGCGTACTGGTCAAACAAGCTCGGCTGCTCCACCATAAGGATTATCTGTATATCTTTCGGGGGAGCAGACCGTGCCGGAATCAGCGACATCCGATAAGTGCCGCCGGGTTGGCGGCCTCCTGATGATCTGGGCGACAGCGACAACTCTGGGGGCGGTGTTGCCGATCTGGCTCGCGTTCCAGCTCGCCGCGCCGCAACCCGGCTTGGCGGCGCTTCCGAAGCCCGACATGCAGTTGCGCATCATCGCCGACGAGCGCCAACTCGTACGGATCGTGGGGCGGGTTTCGGTGGAACGGGCGCGCGACGTTTTCTCGCTTTACGGCTATGAACTTGAGGCTGTCCGGGAAGGCGACCTCGTTCCGCCCATTTTCGTGCGGGCCATGCCGAGAGATATCGGCGAGATCATCGATACGGATCTGCGCAAGGATGTCTTCGCCGAAACCGTGCTGCCGCTAATCTTGATGGCGAACGCGGAGATCGCCAGGGACCGTCGGCGCCTGCTGGCCCTGATCGAGGCGGGTGGCGGCGATCTTGGCGCCCTGACGATGCGCGATCGGCGCTGGCTGGGCAAGCTGGCCGGGCGCTATGGACTGGAGGAGACGGATCTCGCCCGGTTGCAGCGCCGCGTGGACATCGTGCCGCCCTCGCTGGCGGTGGCGCAGGCGGCGAAGGAATCCGGCTGGGGCACTTCGCGATTCGCACAGGACGGAAATGCGCTTTTCGGACAGTGGGTCTGGAACACCGAAGAGGGGATTGAGCCGGAAGATCCACAAGCGACGGCGCAACCCTATTCGGTGAGGCAATTCCCCGACATCTCCGAATCGGTTCGCGCATACACCCACAACCTGAATACCCACCGGGCCTACCACGACTTCCGCGCTCTCCGGGCGGCGCAGCGGGCCGAGGGTGGAGTGCCGGACGGCCTCCGCCTCGCCGGTACGCTGCTGGAGTACTCGCAGCGCCGCGAAGCTTATGTCGAAGAACTTCAGGGGATGATTCGCTTCAATGACTATCACACGCTCGACCGGGCCCGTCTCACGACGATGGCGAACGCCGGGTTCTAGAGCGCGATGATCTCAAGCCACTTCGGCTTGTGATCTGAATCGCCTCGCAAGACAAAGTCCTAGAGCGGGATGGCGATTCGGAGATAAGTCATCCCGCTCTAGAGCGCATTCCCTTCAGCTCTGCTAACGCTCCTGTCAATTGCAGTTTTCCGCCTTTTTAAGCCATGCATTAAGCGGCGTGCTGCATTGCAGCAAACCCGCTGTTCGCCGTGTGGAATAAGGCTTACATAAGGTACAGAACGCAACGCCTTTGGCGAATGACAGCAGGAAGAAGCAGGAGCAGATACGATGACCCGCCCAACGACCCACCTCAACGAGAGAGACAACAGGACAGAGCCGACCATCCAGGTTCACCTCGAGTCGGGAACGGCGCTCGCCGACCTCGACCTCCACGCCCGGCACGTCCGCGCCCAGTTGATGCGGCAGGGGGCGTCCTACACCCTCCGCGGGTTGCGGAGCGTCTTCTCCGCCATTGCCTCGCGGGTGCGCCGCAGCGTGGCCCGGCGACGGACTATGCAGGCGCTCGCTGGCCTCGATGCACGGACCCTGCGCGACATCGGCATCGACCCGCGCAACGTGGCCGACTCCGTGAACGGGCATGTCGTGCAGGACTCTCATCCGGTGCGCAAGCAGGCCGCTTTTGCGACGTCGATGGATCAGCTTGCCCAGCCGCTTCGCCGCTGGGACCTCAGCCGCCGCACCGCAGGCGATCTGGCCCGCCTGCCGCGCGAGACACTGAACGACCTTGGCTATGGCCGCGGCGACATCGACCGAACGGCGGAGACGATGAGCGAGCGCAAACTGGCTAGCGGCGTAGCGACTCGGAACGAAACCGAACGCAGCCACGAGGCGAGCGTGCGCAAGGCCGCTTGATGCCATTGGCGCAAGGCGGGAAAATGCAGGAAGCGCTTGCCGCCACGGGGGAAATCTGTCATCGGACATCGTACGGCGTTTCTTGACAAGTAAGGCGCATCGTCATGCCGGAGTCCGCAGCCCCCTCCACTGCTTCGCCCCAGCGGCCTCCCTTGCCGTTGCGCCCCGAGGTCGAGGGGCTGGAGGGCTCCAAGATCCTGGAGGTTTGGCGGCTGGGCTTCGGGCGTTCCGATCTCATCCCGCTCTGGGTGGGCGAGGGCGACCAGCCGACTCCGGACTTTATTGGCCGCGCCGCGGTGCAGGCGCTTCACAACGGCCACACCACCTACACCCATAAACGCGGCTGGCCGGACTTGCGCGCCGCGCTCGCGGACTATGCCGAGCGCCACTATGGCGTGCGACCGGTGGACGAGGCGATCTCCGTCACCTCCGCCGGGATGAACGCGATTGCGTTGATCATGCAGGCCATCGTTCGGCCCGGAGACGAGGTCGTGGTGGTTTCGCCGATCTGGCCAAATGCCCCCGCGGCGGCGCGGATCGCCGGAGCGCAGGTGGTGCCGGTCGATCTCGATCCGCTGCCCGAGGGCGGCTTCAACCTCGACATGGAGAAGCTGGCCAGCGCCTGCACGAGCGCGACGCGCGCGATCTTCGTGGCCTCGCCATCGAACCCGACCGGATGGATGATGGAGCGCGAGCAGCAGCGCCAGCTCCTCGACCTGTGCCGGGCGCGCGGCATTTGGCTGATCGCCGACGAGGTCTATCACCGCTTCGTCTACGACCGCGCGGTTGCGCCGTCCTTCCTGGCAATCGGCGAGCCGGAAGATCCGCTCTTCATCGTGCACTCCTTCTCGAAGTCCTGGGCGATGACCGGTTGGCGGCTGGGCTGGATGTACCACCCGCCCTCCATGGCGCTGGTGTTCGAGGGGCTCATCGAGTTCAGCACGTCCGGTGCGCCGAATTTCCTGCAAGCCGGCGCGCTTGCAGCTTTGCGGGAGGGGGAAGCCTTTGCGGCAGAGATAACCGCAAGCTGCGCCACCGGCGCGGAGATCGTCCATGGCCACCTAGCCGGCTTGCCGCGCGTGACGATAGCCAAGCCGCAAGCCTCGTTCTACGCCTTCTTCGCGGTCGAGGGCATGCGCGACAGCCTCGCCTTCGCCAAGCAGATCCTCAACGAAACCGGCGTCGGCCTCGCCCCCGGTTCCGCCTTCGGCGACGGCGGCGAGGGATTTCTCAGGCTCTGCTTCGCCAGCAGCCATGAGCGCCTGGAGATGGCGATGCAGCGGCTACAGCCGGTCCTGCGGTAGCCGCGCCAACCGGCGGCCCTTCGCGCCCGCTACAATTCCGCCCACCTATTTTCGAGCACAAAAAAGGGCGGCCCCACATGGACCGCCCTTTCATCTCTTCCAGCGCATAACGTGCGTAGGATCGCCGACGCTACTCTTCGGTGGCGTCTTCCGTTTCCTGTTCCGCCGTCGGCCCGGAGTCGGTGCCCTTGGCGGAGGGGTCGCGATCCACCAGCTCGATCACGGCCATCGGAGCCATGTCGCCATAGCGGAACCCGGCCTTGAGCACACGGGTGTATCCGCCGGGGCGGTCCTCGTAGCGGGGTGCAAGCACTTCAAAGAGCTTCTTCGCCATCTTCTCGTCGCCCAATCGCGACGCGGCCATGCGGCGGGAATGCAGGTCGCCGCGCTTGCCCAGCGTGATCAGCCTCTCGGTGACACCGCGAAGCTCCTTGGCCTTGGGCAGCGTGGTGACGATCTGCTCGTGTTTGATCAGCGCGGTCGCCATGTTGGCGAACATGGCCTTGCGGTGGCTGGCTGTCCGATTGAGTTTGCGGCCGCTCTTGGCGTGACGCATGGCTTAAGCTCCTTGTCCTTGCCGGTTGGGCATCGCCCACCGTTCCTGCTCCGGGTCGTCCTCCTTGACGCGGGTCGACTCTCGCCTTCGCGAGACCGATCGCGGGTCCCGACGCCGCAGACCGGATGGTCCAGGTACGCCGGGGTGGAGCGCTCGCCGCTCCTCGATTGGCCGCGCCAGTGTTTTCAATGAAGCACTCCGGCGCGGCAAGCTCTATTTGAAGGGCGGGATAGCAGCTCGACAGACCCGCTATCCCTCTCTCAGTCTCTACACTGGAAAGACGATTCGGGATTTACGCCCGACGCATCCCAAGCCGACTGCGTTTTAGTACGGCTCTTCCAGCTTCTTCGCCAGTTCCTCGATGTTGTCTGGCGGCCAGCCCGGCACGTCCATACCGAGCGACAGCCCCATCTGAGCCAGCAGTTCCTTGATCTCATTCAGAGACTTCCGCCCGAAGTTCGGCGTCCGCAGCATCTCCGCCTCGGTCTTCTGGACCAGATCGCCGATGTAGACGATGTTGTCGTTCTTCAAGCAGTTGGCCGAGCGGACCGAGAGTTCCAACTCATCGACCTTGCGCAGCAGGTTCTTGTTGAACGGCAGATCGCTCGCCCGCTCTTCTTCATGACGGCCCTGCGGCTCTTCGAAGTTGACGAAGAGCTGCAACTGGTCCTGCAGGATGCGCGCAGCCAGAGCGACCGCGTCATCCGGGGTCACTGCGCCGTTGGTCTCAAGTTCCATCGTCAGCTTGTCGTAGTCGGTGACCTGCCCGACACGGGTGTTCTCGACCCGATAGGCGACCTTGCGCACCGGAGAGAAGACCGCGTCAACCGGGATCAACCCGATCGGCGCATCTTCCGGTCGATTCTGCGAACCCGGGACGTAGCCCTTCCCGGTTTCGACCGTCATCTCCATGTCGAAGCGCGCACCGTCGTCGAGCGTACACAGCACGAGTTCCGGGTTCATCACCTCGATATCGTGGCCGGTCTCGATCTGCGCGGCCGTCACCTCGCCAGGCCCCTGAGCGCGCACACGGATCCGCTTGGGACCCTCGCTGTGCATCCGCAGGCCGAGCGCCTTGACGTTGAGGACGATGTCGGTCACGTCCTCACGCACACTGGCAATCGACGAGAACTCATGCAGCACGCCGTCGATCTGGATCGACGTCACGGCTGCGCCTTGAAGAGAACTCAGCAGGACCCGGCGCAAGGCGTTGCCCAGCGTCAGCCCGAAGCCGCGCTCCAGCGGCTCCGCAACCACGCGGGCAAAGCGCTTGGAGTCGCCTTCAGCCTGGATGTCCAGCTTGTTCGGCTTGATCAATTCAGTCCAATTCTTTTGCAGCACGACTGCGCCTCACGCTTTTTTGGAAACTACGTCGCGGCCTTGCGAGCCACAAACGACAGCGGCGGCCGCGCTTTGGCGGCCGCTGGCTGCTGATGCCCTTGAACCCATCCGCCGGAAATCCGGCAAAAACGCCACCGCCGTGGGAACGGGCGCTCCCGTTGCTCCGCAGCGACTACACCCGACGCCGCTTCGGCGGCCGGCAGCCGTTATGAGGTATCGGCGTCACATCGCGAATCGCGGAGATCTGGAAGCCGCAAGCCTGCAGTGCCCGAAGCGCCGACTCGCGCCCGGAACCAGGGCCCTTGACGTTGACCTCCAGGGTCTTCATCCCGTGCTCCTGCGCTTTTCGCCCGGCGCTGTCGGCCGCCATTTGCGCCGCGTAGGGCGTCGACTTCCGCGAGCCCTTGAAGCCCATGCCTCCGGCCGTCGCCCAGGAGATCGCGTTCCCCTGAACATCCGTGATCATGATCATCGTGTTGTTGAAGGTTGCGCTGACGTGCGCAATGCCGGACGTGATATTCTTCTTCTCGCGCTTGCGCAGACGTCCCTGCGCACCCTTTGCCGCCTTCGCCATATTGTCTATCCGTACCCTTGCTGTGAGCTGCGGCGCTTATCCGGCCTTCGAACCGCCGCACCGCGCCGAGGCCAATGTCTTACTTCTTGCCGGGCTTCTTCTTGCCGGCAATCGCCTTGGCTGGGCCTTTGCGCGAGCGCGCGTTCGTGTGGGTCCGCTGTCCGCGCACCGGCAGCCCCTTACGATGGCGCAGCCCACGATAGCAACCCAGGTCCATCAGCCGCTTGATGTTCATCGCGACTTCACGCCGGAGGTCGCCCTCGACCGTAAACTCGCGGTCGATCATCTCACGGATCCGGACAACCTCGTCCTCGGTCAATTCATTCACGCGACGACTGGTCGGAATGCCGACCGTCTCGCAGATCTTACCCGCCTGCGTGCTGCCGATCCCGTGGATGTAGGTCAGCGCAATCGGGGTCCGTTTCTGGGTCGGGATGTTGACGCCCGCTATACGTGCCACCTGGTGGTCTCCTCAAATTCATCGTCGCTAAAGGCAACTCTAAGCCGCCGGATCATCAAGGCGACTCGCGTCGCCCTCTCGCAAAAGACGACAATGTCGCCCGATCGTCTCCGCCAGACTCGCACGACCACCGCGCAAGCCGCAATTCCCGACAGCCCTCCCACGCGCTAGCGCCGGCAAGCGGACCGTCGAACCACACCGAAACCGCGTCCTCGACTCGGCGATTGGCATCGTCAAACCAGCAGACCCGTCCGTCCGAACGGACAAGAAAGCCTTTCTGCCCGTCGCGCGCCGCCTAAGCTTAGCGCCGCCTAATCCCGGACAAACCGGCACGCCCGGTCCACGAGGAACTCCGCCGCGGGCGCTCAATTTTCGGACAGCACTCACCGACCGGTCGAACCACTTCCGGGAGAGAGCGGAAGTATAGTCCGCCGCCGCCGCGTGTCAACCGGCGATGCGCCTATCCGCCGCCGTTGAGGATCTTCTTCAACTCGGTCGTGACCTCGTCGATATCGGCCATCCCGTCGACCTGCTTGAGAATCGACTTTTCCTTGTAATAGGGCAGAATCGGCGCGGTCTGGTCGCGATACGCCTCCATGCGCGCTCGAACCGTCTCCTCGTTGTCGTCGGGGCGGCGCTTGAATTGCGTGGCGCCGCAATAGTCGCAGACGCCGTCAACCTTCGGCTTCTGGAACATGTCGTGGTAGCCCGCGCCACACCGTGCGCAGGCATAGCGGCCGACGATGCGCTCGACCAGCGCCTCTTCATCGACCTTCAACTCTATGACATGATCCAAACCCGTGCCCAGCCTCGCCAGCATCTCGTCCAATGCCTCGGCCTGCGCCACCGTGCGTGGAAACCCGTCGAGGATGAAACCTTTGGCGCAATCTTTCTGCTGAATCCGGTCCTCGATCATCTTGACCATCAGGCCGTCCGGCATGAGTTCGCCGGCGTCCATAACCTGCTTCGCCTTCTGACCGATCTCGCTGCCGGAGGTCACCGCCTCGCGCAGCATGTCACCCGTCGACAACTGAGGGATACCGTAGGCATCTTCAAGCCGCTTCGCCTGCGTCCCCTTACCCGCGCCCGGCGGGCCCAGCAGAATGATATTCATCCACGTCTCCCCTTCAATTTGGCCTTCTTAATCAGCCCCTCATATTGATGCGCAAGAAGGTGGGAGTGAACCTGGGCCACAGTGTCCATCGTCACCGATACGACAATCAACAGGCTGGTGCCGCCGAAATAGAATGGGACGTTATATTGCGAGATCAGAATTTCCGGAAGGATCGCCACCAGCGCAAGGTAGATCGCGCCCACGGTGGTCAACCGCATCAGAACATACCGGATGTAATCCGAGGTGTTCTTGCCGGGCCGAATTCCAGGGATAAAGCCGCCGTGCTTCTTCAGATTGTCCGCCGTATCGTCCGGGTTGAAGACGATCGAGGTGTAGAAGAACGCAAAGAAGACGATCAGACTGACATAAAACGCGAGGTAAAGCGGTTGTCCGCGCCCGAGCATGGCGGTCACCGTGAGGAGCCATTCCGGACCGCCGCCCTCACCCGTGAAACCGGCCACGGTGAGGGGCATCAGCAGCAGTGACGAGGCAAAAATCAACGGAATGACGCCAGCAGTGTTGAGCTTGATCGGAAGATGCGACTGCTCGCCGCCGAACATCTTGTTGCCGACCTGACGCTTTGGATACTGCACCACGATCCGGCGCTGCGAGCGCTCGACGAAGACGATGAACGCGATCACCGCCACGGCCATCGCGATCAGCACCACGATCACACCCGCAGGCAACGCGCCCGTGCGGCCCAATTCCAGCGTGCTCGCCAGGGCGCTTGGAAGATTCGCGACGATCCCGGCAAAGATAATCAGCGAAATGCCGTTCCCGACGCCGCGCTGAGTAATCTGCTCGCCCAGCCACATCAGGAAAATCGTGCCGCCGGTCAGCGTGACGACCGTCGTAAAGCGGAAGAAAAGGCCTGGATCGATGACTGCCGAAACCCCTGCCGGGCCGCGCATGCCTTCTAGTCCGACGGAAATGCCGTAGGCCTGGATGGCCGCCAGGAACACCGTGCCGTAGCGCGTGTACTGATTGATTTTCTTGCGGCCGCTTTCACCCTCTTTCTTGAGAGCGTTCAGCTTCGGCGAAACGGCCGTAAGGAGTTGCATGATAATCGCGGCCGAGATGTAAGGCATGATGCTCAGGGCGAAAATCGTCATCCGGCCGAGCGAACCGCCCGCAAACATATCGAACATACCCAGCATGCCCTGGGCTTGCTGTTCGAAAATCTGCGCCAAGGCAACCGGATCGATGCCCGGTACGGGAATGTAAGTACCCAACCGATAGATAATCAGCGCACCCAGCGTGAACCAGATGCGCTTCTTCAGCTCGGTCGCCTTCGCAAAGGCGCCGAGATTCAGATTGGCGGCGAGTTGTTCAGCGGCGGATGCCATGGGCCTTGCCAGTCCTTACGCGCTCTTGAAGGGTCGGCCTGCGGCACGTCTTGCGCCACAGGCCTGGTCTTGTCACTCTTTGGGATCGGCCGTCTTACGCGCACGCTTGGTCTTGCGCGCCTCGGCTGCCTCGGCCTTGTCCGCGTCGACGATCGTGATGGATCCGCCAGCCTTCTCGACAGCTTCACGCGCCGTGCCGCTGGCCCCGGCCACTACGAGATCGAGCTTCACCCGAAGCTCGCCGCGCCCCAAAACCCGCACGCCATCGCGCGTGTTCTTGACAATTCCGGCCTTCGCAACGGCTGCCGCGTCGACTGGCTGTGCCGGATCGATCCGGCCCTCGTCGACGGCCTTCTGCAACTGATCCAGGTTCGCCTCCACAAAGCGCTTCGCCCAGATGTTGTTGAAACCGCGCTTCGGCAACCGCCTGTGCAGCGGCATCTGACCGCCCTCAAAGCCCTTGATCGCGACGCCGCTACGCGCCTTCTGACCCTTGTGACCGTGGCCGGACGTCTTGCCAAGTCCGGACCCAATTCCGCGACCGCGGCGCTTTGCAGTCCCGCGCGCGTCCACATTATCTCTAATCTCGTTGAGCTTCATCGCCTCGCCATTTCCGATATTCCTGGCCGCCCGATCCAACGGAACGGGCATGGCCGTATTGCGACTTTGCAAACGCCGGGATCATCGGCGCCGCTGCGGCGTTTGGAGCCAGTACCTGGCGCCTGTTCAGCTTAGTCTTCGACCCGAACGAGGTGCCCGACCTTACGGATCATCCCGCGAACTGCGGGCGTATCCTCCAGTTCCCGCGTACGGCCGATGCGCGTAAGTCCCAGTCCCAGGAGGGTCTCCTGCTGATCCGGCTTCCGGTGCTCGCCGGAGCGGACCTGCGTGACCGTCAGAGTCTTCTTGCTGTCCGACTTGCTCGTGGCCATGACGCGCTACTCCCCGCTGGTCTGGGCAGTTTCGCGGCGGCCGACGATTTCGGAGACCTTCTTGCCGCGACGCTGCGCGACCTGGCGAGGACTGCGGCACTTGCCGAGCCCTTCCATGGTCGCCTTGATCATGTTGTGCGGGTTCGGCGTGCCGATCGACTTGGCGACGACATCGTGTACGCCGAGCGCCTCGAAGATCGAGCGCATCGGCCCGCCCGCGATGATTCCGGTTCCTGCCGGCGCCGCCCGCATCATGACCCGACCGGCGCCATAGTGCCCCGGGGCGTCGTGGTGCAGTGTCCGACCCTCACGCAGCGGCACGCGGATCATCGTCCGCTTCGCCTGCTCCGTCGCCTTACGAATGGCCTCGGGAACTTCCCGGGCCTTACCGTTGCCGTAACCGACCCGGCCCTTGCCATCACCGACGACGACCAGAGCGGCAAAGCCGAAACGCCGGCCGCCCTTGACCACCTTGGCGACGCGATTGATGTGAACGAGCTTCTCAATCAGCTCGCTTTCTTCGCGGCGGTCTTGCCTGTCGCTGCGTGCCATCAAATCCCCACTTCTAGAACGAGAGGCCGCCGTCGCGGGCGGCTTCAGCGAGCGCCCGCACGCGACCATGATAGATATAGCCGCCTCGATCGAAGACCACTTCGTTGACACCCGCCTTAACGGCGCGCTCCGCGATCAAATTCCCGACCTTGGCGGCTGCATCCTTGTCGCAGCCCGGCTTCGAATCCGCCCGCAAGTCCGGGTCCAGCGTCGAGGCATGCGCTAGAGTCACGCCCTTGCTGTCGTCGATGACCTGCGCGTAGATGTGTTTGTTGGAGCGGAACACCGACAAACGCGGGCGTCCCGAACTGTTCTTCCTGATCGCAGAGCGAACGCGCATCTGGCGTCGCTCGCGTAGCTCCCGTGCGCTCAGCATGGCCTACTTCTTCTTGCCTTCCTTACGCAGGATCTGCTCGCCCGCGTATTTGATGCCCTTGCCCTTGTACGGCTCCGGCGGCCGGAAGCCGCGAATTTCAGCCGCGACCTGGCCCACCTGCTGCTTGTCCGCTCCGGAGATCGAGATCGCCGTCGGCTTCGAGCATTGGATCGTCAGACCCTCCGGAATCGGATAGTTGATGTCGTGGCTATAGCCGAGCTGAAGGTTCAGGGTCTTCCCCTGCACCTGTGCACGGTACCCGACGCCAACGAGTTCGAGCTCCTTCTTAAAGCCCACCGACACGCCAGTCACCATGTTTTGCACGATCGCGCGGGTGGTACCCCACATCGAACGCGCCTCCTTGGTGTCATTCGCCGGACGGACCCAAAACTGCCCGTCCTTCTGCTCGGTCTGAACCAAGTCGTTTACCGGGGCCGATAGCTGGCCCAGCTTCCCTTTGGCATGGATTAGGGTCTGCTCGACCGAAAGCTCCACACCCTCAGGGACCGTCACCGGATTTTTGCCTACGCGGGACATCGCGAAACCTCTTCGCCTTAGAATATACGGCAGAGCACTTCGCCGCCGACGTTGGCAGCGCGCGCTTCAGCATCGGATAGCACGCCCTGCGGAGTCGACAGGATGGTGATGCCAAGACCGTTGTAGACGCGCGGCAACTCTTTGATCTTCGAGTAGACGCGGCGACCCGGCCGGGAAACGCGGGAGATCTCCTGGATCACCGGCTCTCCCTCGTTGTACTTCAGCTCGATCGCGACCTGACGGATGCCAGGACGCATCTCCTGCATTTCGTAGCCCCGGATATAGCCCTCTCGCTTGAGAACCTCCAGGACGTTGCAATGCAAGCGCGAGCCCGGTGCGGCGATTGTCGCCTTATTCGCCCGCTGCCCGTTACGGATGCGAGTCAGCAGGTCCCCGAGGGGATCGCTCATTGCCATGATGCGGCGCTCCTCTCTCTACCAGCTGGACTTGGTCATGCCGGGGATCTGCCCGATCAGCGCCAATTCACGCAACGCGATACGGGACAGGCGGAATTTGCGGTAATAAGCTCTCGACCGACCGGTCGCCTCACAGCGATTCCGGACCCGCGTACGCGAGCCGTTCCGCGGCAACTCTGCAAGCTTAAGACTCGCCTGAAACCGGTCTTCCGGCGGCAGGCTCGTATCCCGCACCTGGGCCTTCAACGCCTCGCGCTTGGCAGCATACTGCTTCGCCAGGCGAATGCGCTTGTTATTGGTCTCGATGGAGCTCTTCTTCGCCATCTCGAAAACTCTCCTCGTCGCCGCTCAGTTCTGAAACGGCATGTCGAAGCCCTTCAACAGGGCGTGCGCCTCTGAATTCGTCTTCGCGGTGGTGCAGATCACGATATCCATGCCGCGAACTTCATCGACCTGATCGTAGTCGATTTCAGGGAACACAATCTGTTCCTTAAGCCCCATGGCGAAGTTGCCCTTGCCGTCGAAGCTATTCGCGGACACGCCGCGGAAGTCGCGGACGCGCGGCAGTGCAATAGTGACCAGCCGGTCGAGGAACTCGTACATCATTTCCCGACGCAGCGTGACCTTGCAGCCAAGCGGCATGCCTTCTCGCAGCTTGAAGCCGGCAATCGACTTCTTCGCTCGCGTAATCAACGGTTTCTGGCCGGAGATCCGTGCCAGTTCACCGGCGGCTGCCTGGACCTTTTTCTGGTCGGCAACAGCCTCGCCAACTCCCATGTTGATCACGATCTTGTCCAGCCGCGGGACCTCCATCGGGTTCTTGTACCCAAACTGCTCCTGCAACTGCTTCCGTACCGTGCCCTGGTAGTGTTCTTTCAATCGCGCCGGCATCGTTCCTGTTCCCTCCATCAACGGTCGATGGTCTCGCCGGTCCGCCGGGAGACGCGCACCTTGCGGCCGTCGTTGAGGAACTGAAAGCCGACTCGCGTCGCCTTTCCGTCCGAAGGATCCTCGATCGCCACATTCGACATGTGCACCGGGGCCTCTTTTTCTACGATCCCACCCTGGCTGCGCATCGACTGGCGTTGATGGCGCTTGACCATATTGATGCCCTGAACGATGACGCGGTTCTCCGTCGGCAGGACCTTCAGGACCTCGCCGCTTTTGCCCCGGTCTTTTCCGGTCAGGACGACGACCTTGTCGCCACGTTTAATCTTGCTCGCCATCACAGCACCTCTGGCGCAAGCGAGATGATCTTCATAAACTTCTTTGCCCGAAGCTCGCGCGTCACCGGGCCGAAGATCCGCGTGCCGATCGGCTCGTTCTGCCGGTTAAGCAGAACCGCCGCATTCCGGTCGAAGCGGATTGCCGTGCCGTCGAGGCGCCGGATTTCCTTCGCGGTGCGCACGACGACCGCGCGCTGCACGTCGCCCTTTTTCACGCGACCCCGGGGGATCGCTTCCTTTACGGAGACGATAATAATGTCCCCGACGCTGGCTGCCTTCCGTCCGGAACCGCCAAGCACCTTGATGCATTGTACGCGGCGGGCCCCGGAGTTGTCGGCGACATCCAGCTGGGTCTGCATCTGGATCATCGGATTGAACCTTCTTCTCTCGGGCGCCTAGCCCGCATTCTCCGCTTCGGAGATCACTTCCCAGCGCTTCGTCTTCGAGTGCGGCGCACATTCCTGGATGCGGACAAGATCGCCGATCTTGGCGGAATTATCCGCGTCGTGCGCCGCATAGCGCTTCGAGCGCTTGATGAACTTCTTATACAGGGGGTGCTGGACCCGACGCTCGACAACAACCTGAATGGTCATGTCGCCCTTATCTGATACCACCGTTCCCTGGAGGATTCGCCGCGGCATGGATTACTTCTCCCGCCCTTGAGTTTGGCTGCTCTTCTCCGTCAGGAGAGTCTTGATCCGGCCGATGTCCCGGCGCACCTGACGCACCCGCGCAGTGTTCTCGAGCTGACCGCTGGCCTTTTGAAAGCGCAGATTGAACTGCTCCTTCTTCAACTGCAGCAGCTGGTCCTTCAGCTCTTCGCCCGTCTTCGCACGCAGCTCGGCGGCTTTCATGGCTCTAGCCCTCCAAACGCGTGATGAATTTGGTCTTGATCGGCAGCTTCGCCGAAGCGAGGCGGAAGGCTTCCTCCGCCGTCTCCTGCGGCACGCCGTCAAGCTCGAAGATGATTCGTCCGGGATGGACCCGCGCGGCCCACCACTCGACACTGCCCTTGCCCTTGCCCTGGCGGACTTCGGCGGGCTTCTCCGTCACCGGAAGGTCCGGGAATACCCGGATCCAGAGCTTGCCGACGCGGCGCATATGGCGCGTCACGGCCCGGCGCGCGGCCTCAATCTGCCGGGCGGAGAGCCGGGCCGATGTCTCGGCCTTCAGCCCATACTGCCCAAAATTGATGGAAGTTCCGCCCTTCGCGACGCCACGCAGAGCCGTCTTGCCCTTGTGCGCCTTGCGGTACTTCGTTCTTTTCGGCTGCCTCATCGACATGGTCGTCGATCCTTACGCTTTCGTGTCGACTTTCGCCCGCGCTCTAGCGCGCCGGCTGGGCTTCCTGCTGGCGCTTGTCCTGCGCCATCGGGTCGTGCCCAAGAATTTCGCCCTTGAAGACCCAGACCTTTACGCCGCAGGTTCCATAGGCCGTCTTTGCCGTCGCTTCGGCATAATCGATATCCGCGCGCAGCGTGTGCAGCGGAACCCGGCCCTCATGGTACCATTCGGTCCGGGCAATCTCGGCTCCGCCAAGCCGCCCGCCGCAGGTGATGCGGATACCTTGTGCGCCAAGGCGCATGGCCGACTGCACCGCGCGCTTCATAGCGCGACGGAAGGCCACCCGGCGCTCCAACTGATTGGCGATGTTTTCCGCCACCAACCGCGCCTCGATCTCCGGCTTGCGGATTTCGAGAATGTTGAGATGCACCTCGCTGCCGGTCATCTTCTGCAGCTCCTGACGGAGCTTCTCGATGTCCGCGCCCTTCTTGCCGATTACGACGCCCGGCCGCGCCGTGTGGATCGTGATGCGCGCCTTCTTGGACGGCCGCTCGATGACGATGCGCGCGATTCCCGCCTGATGGAGCCGCTTTTTCAGGAACCGGCGCAGGCGCAGGTCCTCGTGCAGCAGATCGCCGTATTGTTGGTGTCCAGCGTACCAGCGCGAGTCCCAAGTGCGGTTGATGCCGAGGCGGAACCCGATCGGATTGATCTTATGACCCATAGCTTAAGCGTTCTCCTCGCGCTCGCGGACCACGACGGTCAGCCGGCTGAAGGGCTTCTGAATCGGCCCTACCCGGCCCCTGGCACGGGGACGGAAGCGCTTCATCACCAGCGCCTTGCCAACCGACGCTTCGGCAACATAGAGCCGGTCCACGTCAAGCTGGTGGTTGTTTTCCGCATTGGCGATCGCCGACTGCAGAACCTTTTTCACGTCGGCTGCGATCCGGCGTTTGCTGAAGGTGAGGTCCGCCAGCGCCTTTTCCGCCTTCTGTCCGCGAATCAGGCCGCACAGCAAGTTCAACTTCTGCGGGCTCACGCGCAGGGACGTCGCCCGGGCCAGCGCCTCGTTTTCGGGCAATGCCCGTTCGGCCTTCGGCTTGCCCATGGTCTACTTCCTCCTCGCCTTCTTGTCGGCGATGTGGCCGTGGAAGGTCCTGGTCGGGGCGAACTCGCCCAACTTGTGACCCACCATCTGCTCGGTCACCAGGACCGGCAGAAACTTCTTGCCGTTATGGACGCCGAAGGTCAGTCCCACGAACTGGGGCATGATCGTCGAACGTCGCGACCAAGTCTTGATAATCTCTTTGCGGCCCTTCTCGCGAGCGACGTCTGCCTTTTTCAGCAGATAGCCGTCAACAAAAGGACCCTTCCATACCGAGCGCGCCAAAGGTGGCCTCCGTTACTTACGCTTCTTTTGCCGACGCCGCACGATCAAGGAGTCCGTGCGCTTGGTCTTGCGGGTCTTGGCGCCCTTGGTGGGCTTGCCCCAAGGCGTCACCGGGTGACGTCCGCCCGAAGTCCGGCCTTCGCCGCCGCCGTGCGGATGATCGATCGGGTTCATCGCGACGCCGCGAACCACGGGCCGCCGACCCAACCAACGCGTCCGGCCTGCCTTGCCCCGGTTGATATTGCCGTGGTCCGAATTCGAAACCGCGCCAACCGTCGCCATGCATTCGGCGCGCACCATGCGAACCTCGCCGGAGAGCAGCCGCAAGAGAGCGTATCCCGCATCTCGGCCCACAAGCTGGGCGTAGTTTCCGGCGGCGCGAGCGATCTGACCGCCCTTGCCGGGCTTCATCTCCACGTTATGCACGATCGTTCCAATCGGAACCGACCGCAGCGGCATCGCGTTGCCCGGCTTAACGTCGGTCTTTTCGCCCGCAATCACGCTGTCTCCGGCCTTGAGACGCTGCGGAGCCAGGATGTAGGCCTGCTCGCCGTCCTCATAGGAGATCAGCGCGATGAACGCGGTCCGGTTCGGATCGTATTCGAGGCGCTCGACCTTGCCCGGCGCGTCGAACTTCCGCCGCTTGAAGTCCACCAGGCGGTACGACTGCTTATGCCCGCCACCATGATGGTGCTGCGTCACACGGCCGGTGTTGTTGCGTCCGCCGCTCTTCTTCAGCCCCTCGGTCAGCGCCTTGACAGGCTTGCCCTTCCAAAGGTCCTTGCGATCGACCGTGACCAGCTGACGCTGGCTGGGCGTAATCGGATTGTAGGTCTTCAGCGCCATCGCTTAGATCCCCGTCGTCACGTCGATGCTGTGGCCCTCTTCCAGGGTCACGTAGGCCTTCTTGATGTCGGACCGCCGACCCTTGATGCCGCGGAAGCGCTTGACTTTGCCCTTCTGCCGCAGAGTGTTCACGTCCTTCACCTGGACCTTGAAAAGGCCCTCGATGGCCGCCTTGATTTCCGGCTTCGTCGCCTCGAGCGGCACCCGGAACGCAACCTGATTGTGCTCCGACGCCATCGTCGACTTTTCCGTAATAATCGGCGCTCGAACCAGGTCGTACATGCGCTCCTGGGTCAGCGACACCGGCTTGGAAGCCTGAATTCGCGTTTTGCTCATGTCAGTCGCGCCTCCAGCGCTTCTACGGCATCCTTCGTCAGCACCAGATAGTCGTGCCTCAGAATGTCATGAACGTTTGCCCCGATTTGCGGCAGAACGTCGATCCCGACAATGTTCCGCGCCGCAAGCGAGAAGTTCTCGTCAAGCTGCGCGCCGTCCACGACCAGCACCGAACCGAGCCCGAGGACGTCGAGCCGCTGACGCAGATCCTTCGTCTTCAGCGTGTCGATACGCGCCTGATCCAGAACCATCAGCCTGCCTTCCGCCGCCTTGGCGGAGAGCGCTGTGCGGAGTCCGAGCTGACGCACCTTCTTGGGCAGCGCGTACTCGAAGCTGCGCGGACGCGGGCCGTGGGCGCGGCCGCCGCCACGGAAGATGTTCGCGGACTTGGCCCCGTGACGCGCGCGTCCGGTACCCTTCTGCCGGTAAATCTTCTTTGTCGAGGCGTTGATCTCGCCGCGCGTTTTTGTCGACGCGGTTCCGGCGCGGCGCTTGGCGAGTTGCCAGTCGACGACCCGGGCAAGGATGTCCTTGCGAACCGGCAGGCCGAAGACCGCATCGTTCAGCTCGATCTCGCCGGCTTGCTGATTGTCCAGCGTGGTCACCGGGCACTTCATGGCTTACTGATCCTTCTTCTCTTCCGCCGGAGCCGCATCGCCATCCGGGCTTTCCGCTGCCGCGCGCAGACCGGCCGGGAACGGAGCGTTCTCGGGCAACTGGCGCTTGATCGCGTCGGTAATCCGGACCCAACTGCCGTCGTGGCCGGGGATATTGCCGCGGACCAGAAGCAGATTGCGCTCCTCGTCGATCGAGACGACCTTCAGGTTCTGCGTGGTCACCTTGCGGTTGCCCATCTGCCCCGGCATCTTCTTGCCTTTGAAGACCTTGCCCGGGTCCTGCATCTGACCGGTCGAGCCCATCGAACGGTGCACCGCCGAAACGCCGTGACTGGCGCGCTGGCCGCCGAAGTTGTGCCGCTTGATCGCGCCCTGAAAGCCGCGGCCGATCGTGATCCCGCTGGCATCGACGAACTGCCCGGGCACGAAGTGGCTGGCGGAGAGTTCCTGGCCCGGCTCAAGCAATGCATCGCCCGAAACCCGGAACTCGCCAACATTCGCCTTGGGCGCAACCTTAGCCTTGGCGAAGTGCTCGCGCATCGGCTTCGGCACGTTCTTCGCCTTTGCCTTGCCAACGCCCAACTGCACGGCCGAGTAGCCGTCCTTCTCCTCGGTGCGCACCGCAACCACCTGGCAACCGTCCACATGCAGGACGGTCACCGGGACATGCTGTCCCTCCTCGGTGAAGATGCGGGTCATCCCAAGCTTTTTTGCGAGTACGCCGGTGCGCATCGGTTCAACCCTTCAACTTGATCTCGACGTCCACGCCGGCGGCAAGGTCGAGCTTCATCAGCGCGTCCACCGTCTGTGGCGTCGGGTCCACAATGTCGAGCAACCGCTTATGCGTACGGATCTCGAACTGATCGCGGCTCTTCTTATCGATATGCGGCGACCGCAGCACGGTATATTTTTCCGTGTGCGTCGGCAGGGGAATCGGCCCCCGCACGCGCGCGCCGGTCCGCTTGGCCGTATTCACGATCTCCGAGGTCGACTGGTCGAGGACTCGGTGCTCGAAGGCCTTCAAGCGGATGCGAATATTCTGGCTTTCCATTGTCGCCACCCGTTTGCGACGGAGGCGGCCGCGGCTGTTTCCGCGACTGCCTCTCGTACGCTTTGCCTCAATTACTCGATGATTTTGGCCACGACGCCGGCGCCGACGGTGCGTCCGCCTTCGCGGATCGCGAAGCGAAGGCCCTCGTCCATGGCGATCGGCGCGATCAGCTCGACCGACATCGTCACGTTG
>SKZV01000041.1 GCA_007127165.1 Rhodovibrio sp.
CCGAAGTCGTGCAGCGCGCGCGCCAGCACCTCCTTCCCAGTTCCGCTCTCGCCCGTCAGCAGTACGGACACGTCGGCGCGGGCGAAGCGCTTGACCTGCGCCACCACGTTCTGCATCGCCGCGTTGGAATAGGTCAGCCCGGCGATTCCCGAGGCGCCCGCCCGCGTCTCCTGCAAGGCCCGGTTTTCCGCCTCCAGCGCATGCAGCGCGGCGGCGCGCTGGACGATCAGGCGCAGTTCGTCCACCTCCGGCGGCTTCTGATAGAAGTCGTAAGCCCCACGGGCCACGCATTCGAGGGCGTACTCGCGCTCCTTCTGGCCGGTCAGGACGATGATCTTAGCCTCCGGCGTGATGTCGAGCAGCGCGTCCAGCGTGGCGAGGCCCTCGCTCGGCCCGTCCGGATCCGGCGGCAGGCCAAGGTCGAGCAGAACCACGGCAGGCGGATCCTTTTTGGCGGCGGCGACGGCGCTCTGCCGGTCCCCGCATTCGACCGGCTTATAGTCGTCGAAGGCCCAGCGCAGTTGGCGGCGCAGACCTGCGTCGTCGTCCACGATCATCAGTCGCGGGCGCTGTTTCGGCTTTTTGTCGCTCATGCACTGGCCTGCTTCGGCTCGCTTTGATCATCGACCGTGGCGGCTTCGGCGGTCCCGGCGGCGGTCGCGCGGGGCAGGCGCAACCGCATCACGGTGCCGGAGCCCGGACTGCTCACCACATCCAGATCGCCGCCCTGCTCGCGCGCGAACTCGCGGCACTGATAGACGCCGACACCGAAGCCGTCGCGCTTGGTCGAGCGGAACGGCGCGAACAGATTGTCGCGGATGAAGTCGAGCGACATGCCGGGGCCGTCGTCGGCGATCTCGATCAATATCTCCCGCGCGGTTTCTTCCAGATACACAGTCACTGTTCCTTCCGGGCCACTGGCCTCGCAAGCGTTTTGCAGCAAGTGCGCGATCACCGAGGCGAAACGCTCGCGCGGCAGCCGCGCCGAGGCGTGCTCCGCACCGGCCGCGACGCTGACCTGCACATCCGGGCCCTCCTCGCGGCGCGCGGTCTGCGCCTCGCGGACGAGCAGACCGCGCACTTCGATGCTCGCCCTCTGGTCCCCGGACTCGTCTTCCTGCTGACGCACGCTGTTCAACCGCCCGAGCAGGTTGCGCATCCGCTCGACGGAGTGAGCCACTGTCTCGCGCATGTCTTTCTGGAACTCGGGGTTGTCCGCGTACTTTTCAAAGTTCTTCAACATCAACGATAGTTGGCTGACGATATTCTTCACGTCGTGCGCCACAAAAGCAAACTGCCGGTTGAAGCGCGAGAACTGCCGGTTCTCCTCCAACTCCCTGACGGCCTGGCGTTCCGCCAGATGGCTCGCGCACTGCCGGGCCACAAGCAGCAGAAGCTCCTCGTCCTCGGCGTCCAGCCTGTTGGGCGCGCGCGGCTCCGAAAGGGCGATAAAGCCGATCGGATCGTTGCCGTGCGGCAGCGGAATCGCGCACCAGGCACCGGCGTCGATGCGCAGAAAACTGCTTTCCGCCAAGCTCTGCCCGTGCAAAATGCGCAGCCCCCCGCCAGGTCCTTCGAACTCCGCCGGGTCGAAGTCCTCCATCACCGACCCCCCGGGGCGGTGGTTCCAGGTCGCTTCCAACCGCGGACGGGAACCCTCCATCAGCCAGAGCGCGCCGCCGGGAACCTCCAGCAGGTCCGCACACGCCCGAATGATACGGTTCTCCAGCGGATTCGACGCACCCTCCTGGGTCAAGGTTCCCATGAACTTGCGCCACTCGTGCTGGTAGTCGTACTTGCGCGCGTAAACGTGGCGGCTCAGGAACAGCTTGATGCGGGCGCGAGCGCCACCGGAATACAAGAGAAAAAGGAGAAGAAGGACGGCCCCGAAAAGGAATACGACCTGCAGCGGTGGCGCGCCCTCCGGCCCCAGGCGGGCCATCACCATAGAGACCGCGCCGAGCAGCAACAGATAGCCGCCGATCGCGATCAAGGCCGCCGAATAAAGCGCGGCCTGGCGCGACATCTCGAAGGTCTCCTGCCATGAACGCCGCCGAATCGCGGCGAAGAACACCAGCGGTGCGGCCATGGCGTTGAGCACGCCGCGCACCTGATGGTACTCCCCGGGCAGCAGGCCCGCGCCCAAGCTCTGCGCCAGAAGGAACAGGTCGTAACCGAAGAGCGCCGCCAGCGGAAAACACAGGAACTTCAGCGACCAGCGGTCCGAATCGCCGGCGGCGCGGAAGACCGCCACCACCAGGGCCAACGCCACCGAGACCGCCAGAAGGTCGATCGACAGGGAAATCTGGGCCTGAAGGACGGCCGAAGCCTGCCAGTTCCAAGCGATCTCGGCGGTGCGCGCCGTCAAAAGGACTGCACAAACGCCGATGACCAGAGGACGAATCGGGCTGCGGCCCTGGGTCAACAGTATCCCGAAGAATCCCACCCAACCCAGCACATGCGCCGTCTCCAGGAAGCGTACCGCGGAAAGGGGGACTGCATGAATAACGGCGCTGAACGCCCAAAGCGCATGAAGCAGCGCCGCGAAGGCGAGCCCCCAGGACTGCTTGTTCCGGGACCCCCCCACCGCCACCACACCGGCAAGCAGTAGAAATCCCGCACCTGCGAAAAGATAAGCGATCACGTGCAGCATTTATTCACTTCGCTCTCGAATGTTCTTTGACAGTTTAGGGCAATCCGGGGCATAAGTCTCGGGATGGCGTTTGCCTGGAGATGATGCGTCGGGGACCGCAATTGTGGCAAAGTGCACCGACAGTTTGTTAACACAAAGAAACACTTTGATATCCCAATATTTTGGTTAACGTCTAATGTATTTTCGTTAAGCTTTTTCCTTTTTCTCGTCTATAGCGAACTTGTGTAGAATATTTTGCCAAACATCTGAAAATCGTGTGATATATTTCTGTGCGTTCCTTCCCTATAACTCTCACCTTATACCATGCGTCATTACGCCCCCTGACCGGCGAATCAGGATATCTTTTAAGCTCTATCCGAACGGATAGCGTCTAACATCTAATGGATAGCTTGAATACTGTTCAAATTTCGCCTATCCCTAAAACTCGGTTGCAGCAAATCGAATGCGCCGCTCGTCCCTTGTTTCCGCTTTAGCAGGAAGCTGAAAGCCATGAATGACGCCAGCCAGGATCTAAGGTGCCAGATCGTTTTGAAGTGTCTCGACATTTTTGGGGATGTCGACGCGGCGCTCAATGCCGCGGATCGTGTCGAATCCTACGTACGAAACGGGAGTAGCCAGGAAGCCGCCTTAAGCAGAGAATGGCGGAGCCAGAGCGCTCCGGCTGCACAGCCCCGGCAGGCGCAAGCCACTGCGCCGGTGCCAGCCACAAAGACCGCCGCCGTCTCCCGTCAGAGCGAACCGCAGCGCGGCGTGCCGCGAAGCGATGAGTCGCAGGAGAAGGCGGATGCGCCCGCAAAACTCCGCCAGGGCAGCGGTCCCAAGCGGCGTTGGAACCCGGACGATGAGCGGGTGCTGCGAGAGATGTGGGAGAGCGGCGCGGAGACCTCCGCGATCGCCGACACGCTGCAGCGCACACCGGCGAGCGTGCGGGAACGCGCACGTGCGCTCTCGTTGGTTCGGCGGAAGGCCGAATCGCCGCAGCGGGAGAGCGCCAATGTTGCGCGCGCACCGATGCGGAAGAGCGCCGGAGCCCATCGCGGGCGGCGCGCCTACCGGCGCGGCGCTGCCAGCGTTCAGGCGAAGGACGACGGCCCGTCGATCCACGACATCGAGGCGTACCGCATCCGGCGTCCGACGGAAACGCTGGAGACGGTCATCAATTTCGTCCGCAGCCGCGACTACTCCGTCACCACGCCCTCTTCCGGGGAGATCGTGGTGGACGGCCACCGTCATATGTCGAAAGAAGAGTTCATTTCCTGGGCCAACAGCCTTCGGCGCCATATGAACAAGTCGGAGTTCTCGCTGAACCTGCCGGCCGAAACACCCGAACCCACGCAGGCTGAGCGGCGGTGACAGCCGGACGAGTCACTGCGGCGCATCCGGCGGCCGGACTTTCCTTCATGCGATGCGATGGCCTAT
The DNA here is from genome assembly GCA_007127165.1 of Rhodovibrio sp. Classification (GTDB taxonomy): domain Bacteria; phylum Pseudomonadota; class Alphaproteobacteria; order Kiloniellales; family Rhodovibrionaceae; genus SKZV01. The sequence goes on from SKZV01000041.1 coordinate 4,073, forward strand.
CCTGCCGCTCCGCGACAGTATTTAAAATGGGGCGGCGGGAGCATGAGGGGGAGTAAGAGGCAATGAGCATTATCGTGACCGGCGCGGCCGGGTTTATCGGGTTTCACGTGTCCCGGGCGCTTATGAAGCGAGGCGAAACGGTCCACGGGATCGACAATCTGAACGCCTATTACGACCCCACTCTCAAACAGTCCCGCCTGACTCAACTGCAGGACGACCCGCGTTTTTCGTTCCACAAGATCGACGTGGCCGACAAGGACGCGATGTTCGCGCTCGCCGAACGCGTGGGCGAAGAGGTCACCGGCGTGGTGCATCTGGCCGCACAGGCCGGGGTGCGGCATTCGCTGGTCGATCCCTGGGTGTATGTGGACGCGAACGTACACGGACAGTTGACTGTGATGGAGACCTGCCGTCGCCTGCCGCGCTGCGCCCATCTGGCCTACGCCAGTTCATCCTCGGTCTACGGCGGAAACCGCGAGATGCCGTTTTCCGTGGAGGATCGGGTGGAAAAGCCGGTCTCCATCTATGCCGCGACCAAGCGCGCGGCGGAGTTGATGGCGCA
>SKZV01000209.1 GCA_007127165.1 Rhodovibrio sp.
CCGATCCCACAAGTTGACGAATTCGTGGCACTGAGAAACGCGTGGCAGTTTACAGAGCGTGACGGCGTTGATACAGTCCGCGCGATTTCGGGCGGGGGCAGTGTAGCCTCAGGCCCATCCCATCGTTGATCCAACACCGGCCCGGTCCCTGGAATAGGCATGAAAATCCTCAGCGGGAATAGCAATCGGCCACTGGCCGAAGCCATCTCGGCATATCTGAACCTCCCCCTCACGAAGGCGAGCATCCGCCGCTTTTCGGACATGGAGGTTTTTGTCGAGATCCTCGAAAACATGCGTGGTGAGGATGTTTTCGTGATCCAATCCACGTGTTACCCGGCGAACGACAATCTGATGGAGCTTCTGGTAACGCTGGATGCGCTGCACCGCGCGTCCGCCAGCCGCGTCACGGCCGTCGTTCCTTACTATGGCTATGCGCGCCAGGACCGGAAGTCCGGGCCGCGCACGCCGATCTCGGCAAAGCTGGTGGCGAACCTGATCACCTCCGCGGGGGCCGACCGGGTGCTGACCATCGACCTGCACGCGGGTCAGATTCAGGGCTTCTTCGATATTCCGACCGACAACCTTTATGGCGCGCCGGTTTTCACCAAGGATATCAAGGAACGCTTCGACGGCGAGAGCCTCGTGATCGTTTCGCCGGACGTCGGTGGCGTCGTGCGGGCGCGCGCCATCGCCAAGCGTCTGGACGCCGATCTGGCGATCATCGACAAGCGGCGCGAACGTGCGGGCGTGTCCGAAGTCATGCACATCATCGGCGACGTGAAGGACCGAAGTTGCGTCCTGGTCGACGACATCGTGGATTCCGCGGGCACGCTCTGCAACGCCGCGCAGGCGCTCAAGGCGAGCGGAGCGAAGCGCGTTTCCGCTTACGTCACGCACGGCGTGCTGTCGGGCGGCGCGGTCGCCCGGGTTTCCTCGTCCCCGCTGGAAGAATTGGTTACGACCGACAGCATTCCCGCGACCGAGGCGGTGCGGGTGGCGCAGAACATCCGGCAGATTACCATTGCGCCGCTTCTGGGCGAGGCAATGGCGCGGATCTGCGACGAGCGATCGGTCTCGAGCCTTTTCGACCTACCGCCGGGCGCGTAAACCGCGCTGGCCACCGGGCGCGTAGACCGCGCTGGCCACCGGGCGCGTAGACCGCGCTGCCTACGGCCCGAGCACGGTCGCGAAGACGACGATTTGGAACGGCACCGCGCCTCAAGAGAGGCGTCGTCCCGCTTCCGAACGCTGCGGCACCCCTGGAGGCCGTGGCCAACCGCGCCCGAGGGCGCATTGTTACCGCTGACGAGCGAAAACCAAGGAGCTGACGAAAAGCCATGACGGAAACACACATCCTGGAAGCGCAGTCGCGTGCGCGGGCCGGTAAGGGGGCAGCCCGCCGTGATCGGCGCAACGGGCGTATCCCCGGCGTCGTCTACGGCGGCGGGAAAGACCCGGTGCTGGTCACGTTCGAGCCGGGCGCATTGGACCGCGAAATCTACAAGCCCGGTTTTTACACCCGGCTTTACAACATCAAAGTCGACGGCAAGCGCACCAACCAAATGGCGATCTGCCGCGACCTGCAAGTCGATCCGGTCAAGGATCATCCGATCCACCTGGACTTCCTGCGCGTCTCGGCAAAGACCGAGGTGACCATTCAGGTGCCGGTGCACTTCGTCAACGAGGAAGAATGTCCCGGCATGAAGCGCGGCGGCGTGCTGAACGTCGTGCGTCACGAGGTCGAGCTGCTGTGCCGCGCGGATGCGATTCCCTCCTCGATCGAGGTCGACCTCACGGGGCTGGACATCAACGATACGGTGCACATCTCCATGATCGCCCTGCCGGAGGGCGCGACGCCTACGATCGACGACCGTGACTTCACGATCGCCACGATCGCCGCCCCCAGCGTCGTGCGGGAAGAGGTCGCCGAGGAGCAGGAAGAAGGCGAGAGCGCGGCGGAAGTGACCGAACGCGAGGAGAGCACGGGCGAGGAGTCCTGATCCTTTAGCCTTTCCCTGCCCGGCTTGGGCGGCCACCGGAGGATGCTGTGCTGCTTCTTGTGGGACTTGGCAATCCGGGGCCGCGCTACGCCCGGAACCGCCACAACATCGGATTCCTGGCGCTGGAGGAGATCGTCCGGCGCCAGGGCTTCGGCGTTTGGCGGAAACGTTTCAGCAGCGAGGTCAGCGAAGGCGTCGTCGGCACGGAGAAGGTGCTCGCGATGAAGCCGCAAACCTTCATGAACCGTTCCGGCAACGCGGTTGGAGAGGCTGCGCGCTTCTTCAAGATCGAGCCCGAGCAGGTCATCGTCATGCACGACGATCTGGACCTCGCGCCCGGTAAGCTGCGGGTCAAGAAGGGCGGCGGCAACGGCGGCCATAACGGGCTGCGCTCGATCGAATCGCATATCGGCAACGCGTTCTGGCGCCTGCGTCTCGGCATCGGCCACCCTGGTGACAAGGCGCTGGTGCATGCCTATGTTCTGAGCGACTTCGCGAAGGCGGAGGCGGACTGGGTCGTGCCGCTGTGCGAGGCCATGGCCGAAGAGATCCCCCGGATGATTCAGGGGGACCCGGACGGCTTCATGAGCCGCGTTGCGCAACGGCTGCAACCCCCAAAAACAACATCAAGCAAAGACTGAGTCAGTATGGGCTTTAACTGTGGAATTGTGGGCCTGCCCAATGTCGGCAAGTCCACCCTCTTCAATGCGCTGACCGAAGCGGCGCAGGCGGAAGCAGCCAACTATCCCTTCTGCACGATCGAACCGAACGTCGGCCGGATCACGGTACCCGACGAGCGGCTGGACGCGCTGGCGAAGGTGGCGAAATCCGCGAAGGTGCTGCCGACGCAGCTAGAATTCGTCGACATTGCCGGATTGGTGCGGGGCGCCTCTAGGGGCGAGGGGCTGGGCAACCAGTTTCTCGCGAACATCCGGGAGGTCGACGCGATCCTTCATCTGCTGCGTTGTTTCGAGGGCGAGACAACCCACGTGGAGGGGTCCGTCGATCCAATCCGCGATGCGGAGACGATCGACACCGAGCTGATGCTGGCCGACCTGGACAGCGTCGAGCGCCAACTTGAGGCCGTGCGCAAGAAGGCCAAGAGCGGCGAGAAAGACGCCCGCATCCGCATGGAGGTGCTGGAGCCGGTCGCCGAAGCCCTGCGGGAAGGCCGCCCGGCGCGGAGCGTTGCGCTAACGCCGGAGCAGAAGCCGCTGCTGCGCCAGCTTCATCTCATGACCAGCAAACCCATCCTCTATGTCTCCAACGTCGAGGAAGAAGCGGTCACCACGGGGAACGCGCTCTCGCGGCGCGTGGAGGAACGGGCGCGCGCCGAAGGGGCCGGGCACGTCGTCATCTCCGCCGCCATCGAGGCCGAAGTCGCCGCGCTGGGCGACCCGGAGGAGAAGCAGGCGTTCCTGGCGGACCTGGGTTTGCAGGAAAGCGGACTCGCCCGCGTCATCCGCGAGGGGCACCGCCTGCTCGACCTGCTGACGTTCTTTACCGTGGGACCGAAGGAGGCGCGCGCCTGGACCGTGCGGCGCGGCGCCAAGGCGCCGGAGGCCGCCGGGGTGATCCACAGCGACATGGAACGCGGCTTTATCCGTGCCGAGACCATCCATTGGCGCGATTTTGTCGAGTGCGGCGGCGAGGCCGGAGCCAAAGAAGCCGGGAAGATGCGCGTCGAAGGCCGGGAATACGCAGTCCAGGACGGTGACGTCTTCCACTTTCGCTTCAACGTGTGACACACTATTCTTCTGAATCACTCAGGACCACTGGGGAGGACAGGAGCGCACACATGGGCGAAACGATTCGCCTCACCGCATCCGACGAGCATACGTTGGACGCTTATCTGGCGCGGCCGGAGGGAACGCCGAAGGCCGGTTTGGTGGTTTGTCAGGAGATTTTCGGCCTCAACCGCCACATTCGGGAAGTGACGGACAGCTTTGCAGCCGAGGGCTACCTTGCCCTGGCTCCCGCCCTCTTCGACCGGGTGAAGCGCGACGTCGAACTAGGTTACGGCCCGGACGATCTTGATTACGGGCGAGGCCTTTGCGCCCGAACGGATTGGGACGAAACCGCCAGCGACGTCGAATGCGCCGTGGCGAAGCTGCGGGAAGAGCTTGGCGAAGGTGCGAAGGTGGGTGTCGTCGGCTATTGCTGGGGCGGATCGGTTGCCTGGCTCGCCGCATGCCGGTTGGACGTCCAGGCGGCAGCGGCCTATTACGGCGGACAGATTTACGAACTCAGCGACGAGACGCCGCGCTGCGCGGTCATCCTGCACTTCGGCGAAGAAGACGCGATCGTGCCGTTCGATCAGATCGAGGCGATCCGGGCGGAGCATCCGAAGGTAGTGGATCATATCTACCACGCCGGGCACGGGTTCAACTGCGATCACCGCGAAGACTACGATCCCGATGCCGCCGCCCTCGCCCGCTCACGAACCTTGGCGTTGTTCGCTCATAATCTGAGCTGACGCTCGGTTTAGAGCGTTTTTCGTTCACAAGGGTTCCACGGTACACGACGCTGTTGCGGTGAGGGGCGAAATGGAGTCGGTTTGAAGATTCTCGACCAAAAGGATCTTCAAGATGTCCGAAGCCATGATCGCCCCTCTGCTGGACACGCTACG
>SKZV01000071.1 GCA_007127165.1 Rhodovibrio sp.
CAATAGAACGAATTCACACAGTCCGTAGTTCCGTAGGTTGGGCTGATCCCGCGCGCCAACGGTAACGCGCCCCTTCCCTGGAATCGCGAGTTCAAAAAAAATCATAATCTTGTGAGCGCAGTCACACCATTCCCGCCCGCCTCCCTGCATTATCCCAAGTATCAGAAATCAAAAAACGGAGGTGGAACATGCTTTATATCTAGATGCACTTGGAGAACGCACTATCTAAACGCAAATTACGCGCATTCGATTTGACAACTGAAATACACATCGAATCGCGAGGCAATGGCGGTCGTTCGCGGTGAGTTGATCTCCGGCTCGAATGCTCACTCTTAGGCTCACCGGAACACGGCCGTTCGGCGGAAACGCTCAAGGCATCTCTAGTGGATAGGAGCAAAGAAAGACATGACAGTTACTCAGGAACAGCTTGACGCAGCAGTCGAAGCGGCGCTCCAGGGGCCCGAGAAGCGGGACTTGCGGATCGGGCACCGGTCATGGAACGTGAAGCCGGCGCACATGATCCGTAACGGCAGCATGCTTCGTGTGGAAGGAAATCGCGGCCATCATATCTCGCGCCGACGCAGTTGGGGACCCAACGATCGCTATTACTACGTGATCGAAAAGGAGGGCTCCAAGCTCAAGAACCTCGACATCGACCGCAGCGGCGGGTGGGCGCGAACCATCGCCTGGATCATAGATACCTGGGAAGAAATCGAAGCGGAGAGGGAGAGGTTGCAGCAGCAAGGCAAGTCCGACGCCGCCGCGGCCAATGAGGCGGCCTGGAAAACCCGCGACCTTCTCGATGGAAGCTCCAGGGGCATCGCGGCCTATGTGATCACCAACATTGCGCTCAGAGCCAAGTAATCCGGCTTCAAGTCAACAAAGGGGTCAAGTCAACAAAGGGGTCAGAGTCATTTTCGCCGAGATACGATGACTCTGACCCCTTTCTCCTGACCCCTTTCTCCTTCCGGCCCCTTCATATTTCCATTAATCGAGGGGAGGCCGCATCACCCCGCGTAGGGCCTGTGCGGCGTGACTCGCAGGTGATTCTCCACCCGCTTCACGCCGGGGACGGCCTCGGCGGCGAGTTCCATTGCGCGGCGCTGCGCGTCGGTATCGACCCGGCCCCACAGATGGACCACGCCGTCGGTCACGATCGGGCTGACGTACGCCGTACGGCTCCACTCCTCGGCCTGCAGGGCGGCGCGGAGTTGTCTCTGGATCGCGTCATCGTTCGCCGGGGCTTGCGCTGCGCTTGGCGGGCTGGCGGCCAGCGCGCGGACAAGGTTCGCCCGCGATACGATACCGACGACGCTTGCCTTTTCGACCACGGGCAGACGCTTTATTTGCTTCGCCTCCAGGATGTTCGCAATCTCCTCGAGCGACGTTTCGGGATTGATCGTCGCCACCTCCCGCGTCATCACGTCGCGAGCGGTGCGCCCGTGCGCGTGGACGTATTCCTTGGCGAGCCGGGCAGGATCGCTCACCAGAACCTCGAACCAGCGCCGCCGGTGGCTTTCGGTGCCAAGTTCAGCCCGGTGCACGAGATCGCCCTCGCTGACGATACCCAAGAGCTTGCCCGCCTCAATGACGGGAGCCCCCGAGATGCCATGGTCAACCAGCAATTTCGCGACCTCGCCGACCGGCGTATCCGGGGCGACGCTGATCACGTCGGCAGTCATCACATCTTTGGCTTTCATCGGTTTTCGCTCTCCAGCGGCTAGGGCGCGACGATCTTGCGCCGGTTCGGCTTGAAATCCAGAACGCCTTGCAACGCGAAAGCCTGACAGCAGGGCGAAAGGGATGCGTTCGGCGCTGCTCTTAAAATGTTACAGTACGGAACTTATGTATTCAAACGCTCAAGACCCGCACGCCCCACGGCCTTTACCCTGGAGGAGCCCCCGGCCTTCATGACCCGAGTAGGAAGTGAAAAAGGGGCGGACGGCGGTGAGTCTTTGATCGACGTGCTGCGCCGCCATGGCGAGGCGTTGTGCCTGGACATCGGCGAGCGGACGCTTGCGAGCGGTGGGCTTGAACGGGCCGAGCGCTACGTCTCGGATCAGCTTTCCGGCATGGGCTACGCCGTCTCGCGGCAAACCTACGGCTATCGCGGGCGGACGGTCGCCAATCTGATCTGCGAGGCCGGACCGCCGGATCACGCGCGCGGCTATTACCTTGTCGGCGCACACTACGACACCGTGCCGGGCACGCAGGGCGCGGACGACAACGCCAGCGCCGTCTGCGTATTGCTGGAACTGGCGCGTGCGCTGCGCGAGCGGCCGCCGCCGGTGCCGGTGCGGCTCGTGGCCTTTACCCTGGAGGAGCCCCCGACCTTCATGACCCGCGACCAGGGGAGCCGCGTCTATTGCCGCCGCGCCAAGCAGGCGGGCGAGCGGATCGAGGGGGCGGCGATTCTGGAAATGGTCGGCTACACCAGTAGCGAGCAGGACTATCCGCTTGTCCTGACCTTCGCCGGTTATCCCAGCGAAGGCAACTTCGTCGGCATCGTCGGCAATATCCGCTCGCGGCGTTTCGGACGGAGGCTGCTGAAGGGCTTTCGGCGCAATCCGGACCTGCCGAGTGAATCCCTGTTCCTGCCGCTCAATGGCTGGTTGCTTCCGGCGGTGCGGGAGAGCGACCACAGCTCGTTCTGGGATCACGGCTATCCGGCGGTGATGGTGACGGACACCGCCTACTTCCGTAACCCATACTATCACACCCCCGCCGACAGACTCGAAACGCTGGACTTCGCCTTCATGGCCAGGGTGGTGCGGAGCCTGGAACTGGGGCTGGCGGAGTTGCGGGAGTGAACCAGGGCGGCTCCCTCCCCGATGAGCGTTACCCAAGGGCGAAGATGACACTCGCCAGCACGAAAAGCGCGCTCAATAGCCATACAAAGGCGCTCACGCTCATGGTGGTGAACCGTCTCATGACCTGATCCCTGCAACATCAACATCGCGGCTAATCGTAAGTGAAGCGTTCGTAGACGATTCGCTCTGCGGGGACGCCGAGGTTCCGCAAGGTCGCCTCCGCGGACGTCAGCATCGGCGACGGGCCGCAGACGAAATAAAGCCAGTTCCGGCGATCCGCGTCGCTCAGGCACTGCTCCAGTACGTCGGCGCTCAACTCGCCGACGAGGCCCTGCCATCCTTCCGGCGGCTCCGTGAGAACATGATGAACCTTGAGGTCCAGCGTCTCCGCGATTGCCTGCGTCTCCGCCCGGTAAAGGATCTGGCTCTCGACGCGATTGCCGTAGATCAGCCGCAGCGGCTTGTCGTAGCGCTCCGCATGGAACTGGCGCAGCATCCCCATGATCGGCGCGAAGCCCACGCCACCGGCGATGAACACCATGCCCGTCGGGGGGCGGCCCGCCGGGGTGAAAAAACCGTGCGGACCGTCCAGGTAAGCGCGGGTGCCCGCTGCGATCTCCCCGATCCGATTGGTGAAATCGCCGTTCTCCTTGATGGTGAAGGCGATCCGCGGGCGGTCCGCCGGGGCGGAACTGATCGAGAAGGGATGCTCAACCAAGCTGAACGGCGAGTGCCCCAGATTGAGCCAGACGAACTGGCCGGGCGCAAAGTCGATGGCCTCGCCCTTTTGGGGTTCGACCGTCACCTCCCATGTCCGATCGGCGACCTTCTCGTTCCCGACGACCGTATAGGGCTCGCGGAGCTGGAGCAGGGGTTTCACGAGATACACATAGGCCAGCGTAAGCACCGCCACGGCCGTCAAGACCACCCAGAAACCCGCCAGTACGCGACCCTCGGCATAAGTCCCGACGGCAAGCGTATGATTGAGGCTGAGCAGCGCGATCGCCAACGCGCCCACCGCATGGCTCAGCCGCCAGGCCTCGTACCCGAACGGAAGCCGGTCCCGGAAAATCGCCAGAGCAACAACGATAATCAGCAGCCACCACGCAATGACGCCGGTCCGCAGCCCATCCGAGGCGAACATCCGATTGAGTTGCGCGACCCCCTCCGCAGGCTGCAAAACAATCTCAGGCGCGGCGTAGAGCAGCGGGTGCAGCACGATGAAAAGCAGAACGCTCCGCGCCACAAGCTGGTGGAATCGCATCGTCACGTCGATCCCAATCTGTCCGGAGACCTGCTTGAAACGTCCCGACAAGACAAACTGAACGAGCAGCATAACGAAGCCGATCATCACCAGAGCGGACGACACTTCATGAAAGAAGCCGCGCGAGGGGATGCCTTGAAGGGCGGAGAGGATCAGCGGCAGGACCGCAAGAAGGATATAGACCGCCACCAGCGCGAGCGGGTTGACGCCAGGAAGCGTTCTTTGATGTGTCGGCGTAGTCTTTGCCGTTTTCTCCTGAGTCTCCTGAGAGGAGGTCCGGGTGGCGGAGCGTTCTGTCGGCATGGGTCATATCTCCCGGATTGTTTCGAACGCGCCACACCTAGAGCGCATTTCGTTCCGATTGAATCGGAACGGCGCTCTAGCCTCTTGTTTTTGCGCATTTTCTAGCGGCGAACCGGTGTCGACTTCGCCGGAAAATGCTCTAGACCAAGTGGGGCTTATCCCTGCCGCGTTTCAATTTACACGCATGGTTAGCCTTGCGAAGAAAAAGTGGTCAGAGGCCTTCTCTGCGGAGATAAAATGCGCCTGACCAGGAGATCCTAATCTTTGCAGTCTTGTTTCCGATGCGCTGCCAAGGGATTGACTTATGCCGGACGGCGGTAACGCTTCGATCGTCGCGCGGGGCCGACCTAAATCACGCAAAGTTCATGCGCATTTAACCTGTTTTCACTTTACGCGTCTGCAAAATCGTGGTTCTTCCCGCCCTTTCGAGGTATTCGGGGATGGGGACCACCATGCAGGATCGCGTTCGGCGCAGGACGCAGCGGCTTCTGACGGCGGCTGCCGGGCTCGCCATGCTGCTACCGGCGGCGGCGGAAGCTACCAACGGCTATTTCCAGCATGGCTACGGCACGGCATCCAAGGCTCTCGCCGGGGCCGGAGCCGCGCTCTCCACCGACGCGCTGGCACCCTCGATTAACCCGGCGGGCATCGCCTTCACCGGGAACCGGGTCGAAGGCGGCTTGAGCTTTTTTCATCCGAAGCGCTCGGTCAAAGTCACCGGACAGGCCAGTCAGCCCGGCAACCTCCTGACCGAAAGCGAGATCGACAGCGACCGTCCGCTGTTCTTCATTCCCAATCTGGGGGTGAGCTATCAGGCCAGCGAGCGCCTTGCCCTGGGGGTCGCGCTCTATGGCAACGGCGGCATCAACACCGAGTTTCCGGCCTTCGACCGCCAATGCCCCGATCCGCAAAGCGGCCAGCCCGTGCCCGGCTCGGGCGTATTCTGTGCCGGAGAGGCGGGCGTGGATCTGATGCAGTTGTTCCTTTCGCCGACGGCCGCTTATAAAGTTACCGAGGACTGGTCGGTCGGGGTCAGCCCGATCCTCGCCTATCAACGCTTCAAGGCCGAGGGCCTGGAGTCTTTTGCACCGCTGTCCCAGCAGCCGGACGCTCTGAGCGGAAACGGGGCGAGCGATTCCTTCGGCGCGGGCGTGCGCGTCGGCGTGCAGGGCGCGGCCACCGACTGGCTGCGGCTGGGCGCCAGCTACAAAAGCCGTATTTACATGAGTAGGCTGGACGGCTTCGAAGGGCTTTTCGCCGAGCAGGGCAGCTTCGACGTCCCGCCGAGCTGGACCGTCGGGGCGGCGGTGCGGCCTTTCGAGGATCTCTGGCTGCTCGTGGATGTGGAACGGATTCTCTACAGCAACATTCCGGCGGTCGGGAACCCGCTGAACTTCGGCGCGCCGCTGGGCAGCGATAGCGGCTCCGGTTTCGGCTGGAGCGACATGACCGTGGTGAAGATCGGCGCGCAATGGCAGGCCACGGCGGATTTGACGCTGCGCGCGGGCTTCTCCACAACCAGCCAGCCCGTGCCGGAGGACCAGTTGCTGCTCAACATCGTCGCGCCGGGCGTGGTCGAGGAGCACTTCACCGCCGGTATCGGCTATCGCTTTACCGAGAACTGGCAGCTCGACGCCGCATTCCTCTACGCGCCCACCGTGACCGTCTCCGGCCGCAATCCCATCGATCCGGCTCAAGACATTTCGGTGTCGCTCGGCGAGTTCGAGGCCACGCTGGGCCTCAGCTACCTGTTCTGAAAATGCTCTAAAGCTCGAAGTCGATCACGGTCAGCCCCACCTCGCGCGTCTCCGCCATGCCCATCAGCGCGGCGGGCGCGGCCTCCAGCGGGATGCGTCTGCCGATCAGGCGTTCGGGCGAGAGTTTTCCGCCGCGAATCATCTCGAAAAGCTGCGGGAAACGGTGCGCCGCCATGCCGTGCGTGCCGAGGATTTCCAGCTCCCGTCCGATCACTGCGCCCATCGGCAACGGCGGATCGGCCTGCGCGCCTTCCAGCAATCCTGCCTGAACATGACGCCCTTGAGGCCGTAGGCAGAGGATCGAGTTGCGGCAGGTCTCCCGGTGTCCGAGGGCATCCACCGACACCTGCGCGCCGCCGCCGCTGGCCGAGGCGATCGCAGCGGCCACATCGGCTTCGGCGCGCGCGTCGATGGTCACGCCGGCCCCCAGCGCCCGCGCCGTCGCCAGCGCCTCCGGGTTGATATCGACCGCGACGACGTTTGCGCCGGCCGCCACGCCGATCATCACCGCCGAGAGCCCGACACCGCCGCAGCCATGCACCGCCAGCCACTCCCCGGCACGAAGGCGGCCCCGCTCGACCACCGCCCGGAACGCCGTGGTGAACCGGCACCCCAGGCTGGCCGCCGCCGCGAAGTCCATCTCCTCCGGCAAGGCGATCAGGTTGGTGTCAGCGCGCGGCACCGCGACATAATCGGCGAAGGCGCCCCAGGCGGTGAAGCCCGGCTGCGCCTGATCCAGGCAGATTTGGTGCTGCCCGTCACGGCAGACCACACAGCGTCCGCAGGCAAGAACGAAGGGCGCGGTCACACGCTGGCCGACTTGCCACTGGCGGCACTCCGGCCCCACCTCCACCACGACACCGGCCAGTTCGTGGCCGGGAACGTGCGGCAGACGGATCGCGGGGTCGTGTCCCATCCAGCCGTGCCAGTCGCTGCGGCAGACCCCGTTCGCCTTGACCGCGACCACCACGCCATCGCCTGGACAAGCAGGGTCCGCGACCGTCTCGAGCCCTACGTTACCGCCGAATTCTTGAAAAACCGCCGCGCGCATGCTGCGCCTCTTGGATTAGGATGGCCGGAGTTGGAAAGAATGGTCGGGGCGGCTGGATTCGAACCAACGGCCTCCTGCTCCCAAAGCAGGCGCTCTACCAGGCTGAGCTACGCCCCGTGAACCTGCCGCAGGGAATACATGATCCACACCCCTCGCGGCAAGCGGCAAGGTACCCGGTTGCGGCGTGCTTCGCGGGCCGTTCCAGGCGGACCTCTAGAGCATTTTCAGGCGAAGTGGATACCGGTTCGTCGCTTCGAAAATGCGCCAGAACAAAGGGATAGAGCGTTTTTCGCGAACCCTTGTGAACGAAAAACGCTCTAGTCTTGCCGCGGACAACAATCTTGCAGCGCACAATCGCATCTGCGGCGGAGATTTGCTAGCGTGCAGGAGAAAGCCCGCGACGCCGGTTCGGGGACTCGAGTGCGGCTTGCGCAAACGACCAAGGGAAACTGCATTCATGATCGATCTCTCAAGGCTGGCGGTGGGTCGGGAAGGTCACGCCGAATGGGTTGTCGAGGAGCAGCACACGGCACCGCGCATCGGCAGCGGCAAGATCCGGGTGCTCGCGACGCCGGTGATGATCAACCTGATGGAGGCAGCGGCGCTCGACGCCGTGGAGGCGCTCCTGCCCGAGGGGCATCAGAGCCTGGGAACGCGGCTCGACGTGACGCACATCGCTGGAACGCCCGTCGGGATGCGCATTCGGGCGACCGCCCGTCTGGTCGCGGTCGAGGGCCGCAAGCTGCGCTTCGAGGTCTCCGCCAGCGACGAGGTGGAACGGATCGGCGAGGGCAGTCACGACCGCGTCGTGGTCGATGTCGCCCGCTTCGACGCGCGCATCGAGAAGAAGACCAAGACCCTTTAATTCGCTTGGCGACTCACGGACACGTCATCCCGCTCTAGGGCTTCATCCGCAAATCCCCCTTCCGCCGGGTCAGCGAAAACAGGCCGCCTTCCACGCCGGAGGCGGCCTTGCGGATGCGGGAGAGGTTTTTGCCGACGCGGCCGCCGACGCGCACGATCTCGCTCAGGCGGCGGTCCAGGAAGGCCCAGGTTGCGGCGTGATCTTCGGAACGGTCTTCCAGCCAGTAGAGCAGCGTGGCGGAGTAGGCTCCGGCCAAAAGGGCGCGCTTGCTATAGAAGTTGAAGTCGGTCGCCGCGTCGCCCGCCGCCATCCAGACCGCATCCACCGTGCGGTAGACCAGCCGCAGCGACAGCCCGGCGTGCTGCGGCATGGCGAGGAAGGACAGCGCGTGGCGGATCGCCTCCTTATGCCGCTCGTTCTGCTCAAGGCGGGTGCGGACCGCCAGCGCCACGCGCTCCCGCACGCCCATCGACTCGAGGTCATGTTCCTCCAGCGCGCGCAGCATGGCGAGGTCGGCCTCGGTCGAGAACAGTTCGATAACCTCCGCCGGGCCGCCGGGAAACGCGGCCTCCGCCGCCAGGGGAGACACGTCAAGGTCTCGCGCCGCCTGGTCGAGCGCCTTCCAGGTCCAGCCGTCGAAGGCCACATGGTCCAGCGTCGCCGCCATCACGTCATGGCGAAGCTGCTCGATGTCCTGGATTCGCGCCGCCTCCACCGACAGGTCGGCCTGCTTGCCACGATACTGCTTCATGCCGCGTTCGTCCCTGATTCGCCATGGGAGTCGCCTGGGTTCGACTCGGGGACGTGCCGGAAGTCGCTCGCCTGCGCTTCCGCCTCCCCTTCCAGAAAGCGGTTCATTTCGCTGGTGAAGATCAGCGTGCTCATGTCCGCCATGCGCTGGGTCAGCAAGACGCCGTCGAGGTGGTCGCACTCATGCTGCACGACGCGCGCGTGAAAGCCCTTGGCCTCGCGCTCGACCGTGCTGCCGTCCGGGGCCGTGCCCCAGTAGCGGATGTGGCGATAGCGCGGCACCCGCCCGGCCAATCCCGGAATCGACAGACAAGCCTCCCAGGCCTCGTCCTTCTCCTCGTCCAACGGCGCGTAGTCGGGGTTGATCAGCACGGTCAGCGGCACGCCCGCCCCCGCCCCGGACTCCGCGTCTGCGGCGGAGTCGGACTCCACCTCCTCGCCGCGCAGCCGGTTCGGGCCGACCGCGAAGACGATGAGCCGCAGCGAGCGGTGCACCTGTGGCGCGGCCAGTCCCGCGCCCTCGGCATCGCGCATCGTCTCCACCATGTCCTCGATCAGCCGTTGCAGATCCGGCGCGTCCAGATCGCTTACCGCCTCGGCGGGGCGGCGCAGCACCGGATGGCCCATGCGGGCGATCTTCAATATAGCCATCTCCGCTCCCATATTTTAACCTGATAAGGTCACTATGGCCCCGCAGACCCCACGCGGCAAGGCGCGGCCTTCGACGCGGACGGGCGAGAGCCGGTCGCATGGCCCGCAGTTCGGGTTTGGGAAAAACGGACGAGCGGCGCATCAGCGCCTTCACAGACGCGAAGGGCTGTGCTAGGTACAGCGCTCAACGCGGGCGAGTGTGCTCGCGACCGTGGAATTGCGCTAGCGGGAGGGAGCGATCTCGGGTCGCCGCCCAAGCGTTTTGTGTTAATTAAGGAAAACGTCAGATCGGAACGCCGACGGCTGCTAGAAGGCAGCCCGCCGGAACACCGACGAGAGGAGAGTTGATCCACCGTGCAGGTACACGTCCGCGATAACAATGTCGATCAGGCCCTGCGCGCGCTGAAAAAGAAAATGCAGCGCGAGGGTATTTTTCGTGAGATGAAGCTCCGCCGTCACTTCGAGAAGCCATCCGAGAAGAAGGCTCGGGAGAAGGCGGAAGCCGTACGGCGGTGGCGGAAGCTCCAACGCAAGCGCAAAGAGCGCGAGGGCTTCTAAGCCGAAGCCTCGCCCAAACGCGCAAGCGTTATGCAGAGATGTAAGGACTGCGGGAAGGGATTTTCCTGCGGTCCTTTCTGCGTTTGCGCGCGCTTTGCGACGTAGTCACGACCCGCTCCAGCGGGACCGTTCCGGCCCCTGTTGCTCCCGCATGGCTGCCCTGCAGGGGCCAAGACAATCTCCAGTCTTGTCAGAGGCATCGGCCAATTATACATTGGGTAAGGTTTGAATATGTAAAATCACTACGTCCTTATGTAAATTGGAGGCTGCCATGCGCGCCCTGACACCATTCTTCCTCGCTGCCGCCGTCACCTTCGGGGCGTCGGCTGCGCAGGCCGAGAGCACGCCGCTGGTCGACGCCGATTGGCTGCACGGCAATCTGGACCGCGACGACGTCGTTGTGCTGGACGTCCGCAGCGCCATCGACGGCGGCTCCGTCGAGACCTTCGCCGAGGGCCATGTTCCCGGCGCGGTCTACAGCAACTACCTTGAAGCCGGATGGCGCAGCGAGCGCGACGGCATTCCCGGCCAGCTTCCTCCGGTCGAGGATCTGGAATCGCTGATCGGCGAGCTGGGCATTTCCAACGAGGACCACGTCGTCGTGGTCGCCGCCGGGACCAGCGCGCTCGACATGGGAAGCGCCACGCGGGTGTACTGGACCTTCAAGGTCCTGGGCCATGACCGCGTTTCGGTGCTCGACGGCGGCTTGAAGGGCTATGCCGACGCCTATGATCTCGCGAACGGCGCCTCGACGACGGAGCCCGCGACCTTCACCGCCGACTTCCGCCCCGAGATGGTGGTGAGCCGAGAGTCAGTGGCCGAAGCGCTGCAAAACGGCACCGCTCTCATGGACAACCGGCCGGAGGCGCAGTATCGCGGTGAGGGCAAGCACGATGCCGCACTGCACGCCGGGACCATCCCGCAGTCGCGCAACCTGCCGGAGAGCAAGCTGACGGTCGAAGGCGGACAGTTCGTCGATGCAACCGAAATCAGCCGCCTCCTTGCGGAAGCCGGATTGAACGCCGGCGAGGACACCATCGCCTTCTGCAACACCGGCCACTGGGCCTCGCTCGGCTGGTTCGCGCAACATGAATTGCTGGGCGACGAGAGCGTGCGGGTTTACGACGGCTCGATGGTCGAGTGGACCAATCGCAACGGCGAGACGATCGTCCCGCAATAAGCCGTCCGCAGCAAACGCCGGATAGCGGCGGCCCCTCCCCCGGGCGGGTCCGCCGCTCCCAAAGCCATACATAAGACACCGACAGAGCCATGACCGTCACCACCGACACAGCCGTTCGCCAAACCGGGCGCTCCCAGGCCGGTCACTCGCCGCCGTTCGACCGCAAAGTGGTCGTCATCGCACTGCTTCTGCTGGGGCTTGGCGGCTTCGTCACCTTCGAAGAGGCCGGTGGGCGCATGGCGGCGCTCTTCGCCGTCGGCGGGGCGCTGGGTGTAACCTTGTACCACGCGGCGTTCGGCTTTACCGGAAGCTGGCGCTCCTTCCTCAAGGAAGGGCGCGGGGCCGGGTTGCGGGCGCAGATGGTCATGCTGGCGGTGGCGACGGCGATCTTCCTGCCGCTGCTCTCGCTCGGTTCGGCCTTCGGGCAGCCGCTGGGCGGCTCGGTCTCGCCCGTGGGCGTCTCCGTCCTGCTGGGCGCCTTCTTGTTCGGCGTCGGGATGCAGCTTGGCGGCGGCTGTGCGTCGGGGACCCTGTTCACCGTCGGCGGCGGCAGCACGCGGATGGTGATCACGCTGATCTTCTTTATGGTGGGTTCTGTACTGGGTTCGCTGCACCTGCCCTGGTGGCTGGACCAACCGAGCCTGGGCCGGATTTCGCTGCTGTCGGAACTGGGGTTATGGGGCGCGCTGGCGCTTCAGGGGGGTATTTTCGCACTGATCGCGCTGGCGACCGTTGTGGTGGAGCGGCGGCGGCACGGCGGACTCGTGCAGGCACAGGCGGCGCCGGTCCACGGCTGGCGGCGCATCCTTCAGGGACCCTGGCCGCTGGTGATCGGCGGCGTGGCGCTGGCGCTCCTGAACGTGGCGACGCTGCTGCTGGCCGGACACGGCTGGAACGTCAGCTTCGGCTATACGCTGTGGGGGGCGAAGCTGGCTTCGGCGGGCGGCATGGACGTGGCAAGCTGGTCGTTCTGGACCTGGAACTACCCCAGCAACGCGCTTCAAGGCAGCATCTTCGCCGAGACCACTTCGGTCATGAACATCGCGATCATCCTGGGCGCGCTGCTGGCCGCCGGGATGGCGGGGAAGTTCGCGCCGACGCGGCGCATTCCGTGGAAGTCGGTGCTCGCGGCGGTCATCGGCGGTATCCTGATGGGCTATGGCGCGCGGCTGGCTTTCGGTTGCAACATCGGAGCCTTCTTCACGGGCGTCGCCTCGGGCAGCGTGCATGGCTGGCTATGGCTTGTCGCGGCGATTGCCGGAAACTACATAGGTGTTAAGGTGCGGCCCTTCTTCGCCTTGGATCGCTCCGGCTGAACAAGCAATCAAAGGTGACACGCTCCAGATGACCGAGAACGATGGCGGCTTCGACACCCCGCGCGTGCGGGCGCCCGAAATCGCCCGCGAAGGACTGGAGTGGTACAACGTCCCGCAGCCGCTAGGGCTGAAAAACCTGCGGGGCAAGCTCGTCATTCTGGATTTCTGGGCCAGTTGCTGCGTCAACTGCCTGCACGTCCTCCCAGCCTTGAAACAGATCGAGGCGGCCTATCCCGAAGAGGTCGCGGTGATCGGGGTGCACTGCCCCAAGTTCGCGGCGGAACAGCAGCCGCACGTACTGCGCGCCGCCATTGCCCGCCATGACATCCGCCACCCGGTCGTGAACGACATCAGCTTTCAGCTTTGGCGGGAATATGCGGTGCGGGCCTGGCCGACGCTGGTGTTCATCGGACCCGAGGGACATGTTCTGGGGCAAATGTCCGGCGAACCCGATGCCGAGCGCTTGCTCACCGCCGTCTCCGAATTGGTCGAGCAGTGGGACACTCAGGACATCCTCGAACCCTCGCGCATGGAGGTCCTCGCCCCGGAACGACCGGCGGGCGCGCTGGCCTTTCCGGGAAAGATCAAGCCGATTCCGGGTGAAGCGCTCTCGTGGGCGCTGGCCGACAGCGGCCACCACCAGATCGTGATCCTGGACGACACCGGGCAGGAGCGCGCGCGCTACGGCAGCGGCCGGGCGGGCCTGGAAGACGGTCCCGGCGAGAGCGCGCGCTTTCGCGAGCCGCAGGGCTTGATCGCCGACGCCGAGGCGATCTACGTCGCCGACACCGGCAATCATGCGATCCGTCGCATCGCGCTGGAGACCGGCCGGGTGACCACGATTGCCGGAACCGGCGACCGCGGCATGGTGGTGACGGAAGCCGAGCCGTCGCTTGCGGCCGGGCTGGCCTCGCCCTGGGATCTGGAGATCGAGGGCGACAACCTTTACATCGCCAATGCGGGCACCCATCAACTTTTGGTGCTGGACCTGCCGGGACGCGAACTCATGCCGCTGGCCGGGAACGGCGGCGAGGAATTGATCGACGGCGACGCGGCGGACGCGCAGCTTGCGCAGCCCAGCGGACTGGCGCTCGATCCGGAAACGCGGATCCTCTACTTCGCGGACAGCGAAGCCTCCGCCGTGCGGGTGCTCGACCTGAACGACGGCGCGATCGAAACGCTGGTCGGCGAAGGACTGTTCGAATTCGGACACGAGAACGGCCCCTTCCCGCTCGCCAAGCTGCAACACCCCCTTGGAGTCGCGGTCTGCGCCGGGGAAGTCTTTGTCGCCGACACCTATAATGACAAGGCGCGCGTGCTGGATATCGCGGCGCGCCGGGTGCGCGACCTTGACGACGGCTTCGCGTGCGCCGACGCTGTCTGCGTGACGCCGTTCCAACCGGCGGGGATCTGGGCCGATGGGCCGGACCGGATTCTCCTAGTGGACAGCGGCAACCATCGTGTCGTGGAATACCGCTTGACCGAGCGGCAAAGCCGGACCTGGGCGGAGTAGAGCGGGTACCGCCGCGCCCTGGAACCGATTGTCCGGGGAGGAAGACGCCGATGCTGCCCGAAGCCGAGAGCTATGAGGCGTTGTGTTCGCGCTTTCGCTGGCGCGTCCCGGCGCGCTTCAACATCGGGGTCGCCGCCTGCGACGCCTGGGCCGAGGCCGATCCCGAACGGATCGCGATCATTCAGCGGCTGGAGGACGGCGACCTCGTGCGCTATTCCTTCGGCGCGCTACGCCACCTCACCAACAAGTTCGCCAACGCACTGAGCGCCCTGGGGATCGAGCGCGGCGACCGGGCCGGCATTCTGTTGCCGCAGATGCCGGAAGCGGCGATCGCGCACCTTGCGGTCTATAAGCTGGGCGCGGTCGCGATCCCGCTGTTCACGCTCTTCGGGCCGGACGCGCTCGCCTTCCGCCTTGGCGACAGCAAGGCCAAGGCCCTGATCGCCACACCCGACGGGCTGGAAAAGGTGTCGGAGCAGCGCGAGTCCCTGCCCGCGCTGACCGACCTCATTTCCGTCGGCGGCGCTGCGCCCGGCGCGCACACCTTCGCCGACCTGCTCGACCGGGCAAGCGACGCCTTCACCCCGGTCGATACCGCCGCCGACGATCCCGCCGTGGTGATCTACACCTCGGGCACGACCGGAAACCCGAAGGGTGCGCTGCACGGTCATCGCGTGCTGCTGGGCCATCTGCCCGGGGTGGAGATGCCGCAGGAGATGTTCCCCAAACCCGGCGATTTGTTCTGGACGCCCGCCGACTGGGCCTGGATCGGCGGGCTTTTGGATGCGCTCTTGCCGAGCCTCTACCACGGCGTGCCGATCCTGGCCTACCGCTTCCCGAAATTCGATCCGGAGCGCGCCTTCGCCTTGATGGCGGAGGTTGGCGTGCGCAACGCCTTCATGCCGCCGACGGCGTTGAAGATGATGCGGCAAGTGGAACGCCCGGCCGAGCGCTGGGCGCTGCAAATGCGCTCCATCGGCTCCGGCGGGGAGACGTTGGGAACCGGCCTGCTGGATTGGGGGCGCGAGACCTTCGGCCTGACTATCAACGAGTTCTACGGCCAGACGGAGTGCAATCTGATTGTCTCCAACTGCGCCGGGATCATGCCGGTGAAGCCGGGCAGCATGGGCCGCCCGGTCCCCGGCCACGCGGTCGCGGTGATCGACGGCGAGGGCAACGCCCTGCCCGCCGGACAGCCCGGCGTTGTCGCTGTCCGCAGTCCCGATCCGGTGATGTTCCTGGAATACCTGAATCGCCCCGACGCGACGGCGGAGAAGTTCATCGGCGACTGGCTGGTCACCGGCGATACCGCGCAGATGGACGAGGACGGCTACCTCTGGTTCGTCGGGCGCGACGACGACATCATCTCCTCCGGCGGCTACCGCATCGGCCCCGGCGAGGTCGAGGATTCGCTGACGACTCATCCGGCAGTGGCGATGGCCGCCGCGGTCGGCGTGCCCGACGAGCTGCGCGGCGAGCGGGTGAAAGCCTTCGTCGTGCTGAACCCCGGCTATAGCGGGGACGATGCGACGGTGACGGCGATCCAGAACCACGTGAAGACCCGCCTCGCCGCCCATGAATACCCGCGCGACGTCGAATTCGTCCCGGCCCTGCCGCTCACCGCCACCGGCAAGATCAAACGCCGCGAACTGCGCGACCACGGCGCTTCGGCGTGTCACAATAAGGAGTACTGAGAATGCCCAAGACCATCGACTACTTCATATCCGTCGTCTCCCCCTATACGTACCTCGGCAGCCGCGAGCTTGAACGCATCGCGCGCGATCACGGCGCGGAGATTCGAGTGAAGCCGATCAGCCTGCCGAAAATCTTCCCCCA
>SKZV01000040.1 GCA_007127165.1 Rhodovibrio sp.
CCGGAATGATCGATGCCGAGGCAGAGGCGGAGATCGACTGGTTGAGCCGGGCAATCGGCGAAATTCGCGGCGTGCGCGGCGAGATGAACGTGCCCGCCAAGGCTGAATTGACGCTGCTGGTGAAGGACGCGGGTGAGGTGACGCGCCTGCGCATGGACCGCCACGCCACGCTGATCGAACGCCTTGCCCGGCTTAAGGCGATTCACATCACCGAAACGGCCCCTGCCGAAGGGGCGGCGCAGCTTCTTTTGGACGAGGCGACGGCCTTCCTGCCGCTGGAAGGGATTATCGACATCGGCCAGGAGCGCCAGCGGCTATCGAAGGAGGTGGAGAAGCTGGACGCGGACCTAGCCAAGATCGACAAGAAACTCGGCAACGAACAATTCCTTGCCAAGGCGCGCGCCGATGTCGTCGAAGAGCAAAAGGAACGCCGCGTCGAAGCCGCCGCCGCCCGCGACAAGCTTGCGGGTGCGCTGGAGCGGCTGGCCGGGTAGGGTTCGCTGTATTGACGTTTATGTGTCGAAGCACATTTTTAAGGGCGAGAGGAACTGAAACGGCGCGAAGTCCGGGAGGACGATCATGTTTGCTCCGCGTTATGTCGTTGCCGCGGTAATGGCCAGTGGCTTGGCCGCCTCGGCCTGCGCTGGTGGCACGGTCGCTGAAAACGAGGCGGCGGACACAAGGCACACCTTGGAGCGCGGCGAAGACTTGCGTGACATGCGGACAACGACAAGCCGCCCAACGCCGCCGAGTTTCAGTGGCCCAGGCGGGCCTTAAGGGAACCGAACCCGCGTCAGCGGCCGCCGCCCGAGCCAGCTCCGGCGGGTCCTCTGGCGCTTTAGTGCGCGCCGGGGCCGGGATCGGCGCCGATGCCGGGCGGGGCGCGGTCGTCCGTGGCACGGTCGTATTGGATGCGCTCCCCATAGGTCCCCGGAGGGCCGGCTCTCTCGCTTTCTTCGCCGAAAATCGGTCCTTGGGCGCAGCCGGCAAGCATTGCCGCGCCCGCCAGGACAACAAGGACGGTATTCGCGCGCGCTACCATGACGTCCTCCTGTTACCAACGAAGCTTGCATCCGAAATAAGCGCATCGCCTGGGCGATCAATACCCGAGGTGTCGAGGGTTTATCCGCCGCTTCAAGAATCGCCTTGGACCCGCGTGTGTCCCGGCGCTATGCTCGCCAACGATTTGCCAGTGAATGCGATCCGCTTGAGGGAGGGACGGTTATGCCGCTCGACGAAAAGAAGATGTTCGATAAATCCGGGCTGCCGAGCCGCCATGTCAGCGTCGGCCCCAGCAAGGCCCCGGCGCGCTCCTACTACTACGCGATGGGCATGTCGGAGGAGGAGATTTACCGCCCCTTCGTCGGTGTCGCGACCTGCTGGAACGAGGCCGCGCCCTGCAACATCTCCCTCTCGCGTCAGGCCAAGGCGGCGAAGACCGGCGTGGCCGAGGCGCACGGGACGGCGCGCGAGTTCACCACGATTACCGTGACCGACGGGATTGCCATGGGCCACGCGGGCATGAAGTCCTCGCTGGTCAGCCGCGAGGTCATCGTGGACTCGGTCGAACTGACGATGCGCGGGCACTGCTACGACGCGCTGGTCGGGATCGCCGGTTGCGACAAGTCCTTGCCGGGGATGATGATGGCGATGCTGCGGCTCAACGTGCCCAGCGTCTTCATGTACGGCGGGTCCATCCTTCCGGGCCGCTATAAGGGCCGCGACGTGACCGTTCAGGACCTTTTCGAGGCGGTCGGCGGTCATTCGGCGGGGACGGTCTCGGACGAGGAGTTGCACGAGCTGGAATGCGTGGCTTGCCCCTCCGCGGGCTCCTGCGGCGGGCAGTTCACGGCGAACACCATGGCTTGCGTCTCGGAGGCCATCGGGCTGGCGATTCCCGGTTCGGCCGGAGCGCCCGCGCCCTATGAGTCGCGCGATCAGTACGCGGAAGCCTCCGGGCGAACGGTGATGGAGCTGATCCACCGCAATCTGCGTCCACGCGACATCGTCACGCGTGAAGCGCTGGAGAACGCGGCGACCGTGGTGGCGGCTTCCGGCGGTTCCACCAACGCGGCGCTGCACCTTCCGGCGATGGCGCACGAGGCGGGGCTGGAGTTCGACATCCACGAGGTCGCCGAGATCTTCCGCCGCACCCCATATATCGCCGACCTGAAGCCGGGCGGCCGTTATGTCGCCAAGGACCTGTTCGAGATCGGCGGCGTCCCGGTCCTGATGAAGGCGCTGTTGGACGGCGGATTCCTGCACGGCGACTGCATCACCGTGACCGGCAAGACCATTGCGGAGAATTTGGCGGACGTAAAATTCCCGACGGACCAGGATATCATCCGTCCGACGTCGGACCCGC
Organism: Rhodovibrio sp.; assembly: GCA_007127165.1. GTDB lineage: Bacteria > Pseudomonadota > Alphaproteobacteria > Kiloniellales > Rhodovibrionaceae > SKZV01. The sequence goes on from SKZV01000040.1 coordinate 2,366, forward strand.
TCTCCACCTGGGGCGGCGTCGTCGGTTTGCGCGGCAACCTCTCGCCGCAGGGCGCCATCGTGAAGGTGGCGGGGCTGAAGGAGCTGCGTTTCACCGGCACGGCGCGCTGCTTCGACAGCGAGGAAGAAGCCTTCGAAGCAGTGGAGCGCGAGGACTACAAGGAAGGCGACGTGATCGTCATCCGCTACGAAGGCCCGCGCGGCGGTCCCGGCATGCGCGAGATGCTGGCGACCACGGCGGCGATCTACGGGCAGGGCATGGGCGACAAGGTGGCGCTCATCACCGACGGCCGTTTCTCCGGCGCGACGCGCGGCTTCTGCATCGGCCACGTCGGCCCCGAGGCGGCGGTGGGCGGTCCCATCGGGCTGCTGCGGGACGGCGACCGCATCGTCATCGACGCGCACGCGGGCAAGCTGGATGTGGAGCTGTCCGGCGAGGAGCTTGCCAAGCGCCGCGAGAGTTGGAAGCCGCGCCAGCACGATTACCAGTCCGGGACGCTGTGGAAGTACGCACAGACGGTCGGCGACGCAGAGAAGGGGGCGGTCACGCATCCCGGCGGGGCGGCGGAGACGCACTGCTACGCGGATATTTGACGGCTGGAGTTGCGGGCTTCCGCAACGGTCTGACGCCGCCCGGAAAGAGGTGCCTCTTTCCGGGCGGGTTTAGAACTGCTCAAAATTGCCACAGGAAAAACCTCTTTCGCGGTTGAAGGCCACCGCTGAATCTCCCACCATCATTTACGGGGCCAGGAGCCGCGTCGGCTGTGATGAGAACGCGAGTGGTCCCTCGTAAACCACGCGTGTAGGAGAGTGTGCAATGTCGAACGATGCAAGCAAATCACGGCGAACGTTTCTGCGGGGTGCAGCGCTGACGCTGGCCATTGCCCCGGTCGCGGGGGTGAGCTTCACCGGTGGCCGGAGGGCCCTTGCCGAGGATCGCCCGAAGGCCGAGGACGATCACGCCCACGACTACGTCAACGACGCATCGGATGCAGCGGATCACGAGTTGTACGAGGAAGGCCAGCTCTGCGAGAACTGCGTCTTTTGGGATGGAGAGGTCGAGAACGGTTGGGGCGGATGCAACCACCCGGATTTCCTCGATGTCCTGGTGAATGCCGAGGGCTGGTGCGACGCCTACGCTCCTGCAGGGTAGACGGCGCGGCTTAGGATTAGCATGCCTACGCCTCACGAACCGCTTGCAGCCTTGGCTGCGGGCGGTTTCTTTTCACCTCTAGCGGCGGCCGCGCCGGTCGCGCAGACGGATGCCTTTCGGATAGTGACTGCCGCCGCCCAGGGGCACGGTCTTGTGCCGAAACACGACAACCAGCACGGCGCCCGCAATGAAGCCCCCGACATGCGCCCACCAAGCGACCCCGGCCGCGGCCCCGCCAAGCGCCGCCAAGACCTGAAAACCGAACCACAGGCCGAGCAGTATCCACGCCGGAACCACCAACGGCAGCCAAACCAGCAGGATCGTCACCCAAGCCCTGGGATACAGCACCAGATACGCGCCCAGCACGCCTGAAACCGCGCCGCTGGCCCCGATCATCGGTTGCGGGGCCTCCGGCGCGACGACGACGTGGGTCAGCGCGGCGGCCACCCCGCAGATCAGGTAAAACAACAGAAAGCGCAGGTGGCCCATCGCATCTTCGATGTTGTCTCCGAAGATGGCGAGGAACAGCATATTCCCGAATAGGTGCAGCAAGCCGCCGTGCAGGAACATCGACGTCAGCAGGGTCGCCCACACCGGCACGATCGCAAGGTCGGGCCGCAACTCCGCGTGGCCAGTCAAGACCGCCGGGATCACCCCCAGCCCGATCGAGAGGCGCTGCGTGAAGACCGGCCCGCCGGAAACCTGCATCAGGAACATGAAGACGCAGACGGCCATAATGCCCCAGAGCACATACGGCTTGTCGATCCGCAGTCTGGGATTGTCGTCGCTAATGGGGAACACGGGAGTGGCTGGTTCCTTTCGTTGCAGGATAGGCCGCCGTTACGCCCCGCTTATCGCGTCAATCCCGGCGTAGTTCGCAGACGACAGGCGTATGGTCGGACGCTCTGTCCCAGCCACGCGGCGTCCTATCGATCTCACAGCGCTCCAGCCGGTCAGCCGCGTGCGGGGACAGCAGCAAGTGGTCGATGCGCAGCCCGTCGTCGTTGCGAAAGGCCGCCCCGTAGTCCCAATAGCTGTAGACGTGTTTCTCCGAATGCAGCGCCCGCCACGCCTCAGTATAGCCGAGATTCAGCATGCTCCGAA
>SKZV01000010.1 GCA_007127165.1 Rhodovibrio sp.
CCCTCTTGGGCCAAGGCGGAACCGGAACCGGCGATCATCGCGACGGCGGCGGCGAAGGTCAGCGTCTTCAAGCTATTGCGAACGAACATCTCGATGGCTCCTTTGCGGCATGTGATGTCGGAAGGGGCGGCTGTCGTCTCTGGTAAAAGCGACTGTGCCGCGCGAAGCCATGAACCGCCGTGACGACGCTCACAGTTGACGCTTTCGTGATGTGTTTTCCCTCGCCTCCCTCCGGATCAATCCCGCTCGATGATGAAATTCGTATCCCAGGCGAAGTCGTTCTCGGCATTGAGTACGATGGGTACGGAGATGTCGTGATCGCGGGCGGGACGCAGGGTGTAGCTGCCATAGGGGACTTCACCGAGGTAGAAGTAGCCGTCGTAGGTTACAAGCTCTTCCCGCACGACTTGACCGTCCTTGTTCACGAGTTCCAGCCGCACACCGCGCCCAGCCCGCTCGCGCCCCTCGGTGACAATCGTCACCATGCCGTCTATCTCGCCCGTCGGAACGATCGGGAAGTCGAGATAGGTCGCTTGTCCTGGACGAACGTAGAAGCCTTGCTCACTGTTGACGGACTTGAGGAAAGGATCTTCAAGGCTTCGTTCTTCGATCTCGAGAACCTGGGTGCGATATGGCCGGACTCCGGGCATCATAATGCTGCCGCTTTCGTCGGTGGGATCGCTGCGGCCCAAGCCACGGCCGCGGAACTGCACGTTTTCAAGTAATTGATCGCCGGGATCGAAGCGTCCGGTAGCATTCCGGTCAATGAAAGCACGCGGCACCACGGCCCCGAACCGGCTCATGTTTTCCGCGCGGACATGACTGCGTCCGCTGCGAGGATTCGTCCCGAAGCCGAAACGCAGGGAAAAGAGTGCCGAGATGTTCCGATTGGTGTCGAAATCGCCGTTCAGGCCGATAGCGAAGCTGTCGGTACTCCAGTTTACGCCTCCGGTAATCGTGCTGGTTCCAGAGGATATGGCGTTGCTGAATCCCGCCCTTAGACCGATTCGTCTGGTAATGTCCCAATCGGCGGTGATATCCGCGGTTGCGAATTGTGCCTCGGGCGCGATGTCATAGCGCGCCGCGCCCCGCAAGTTGACCGGGCCGACGTCCGTGCCAACACGAAGGGTTAGATCGCCCTCGGTGGGAGACCGGCGCTCCGGGTCGCCTCCGCTTTCGAAAGTCCATCGTGTTCGGAAGGTTTGACGGAAATTGGCGAGTCTTGTGCTGAGGCGTCCTGTAGCGCTTGCCGAACGCAAACCCGTCTCGGTTTCGATAAGGTTGCCTCGCCCCGTTACCGGTGTACGGCCCAGAAGCGGCAGGTCGGGCAGTCCCGACAACTCGATTTCGCTGGTTCGGCGCATGATGCCCCGGTTGCCGGACACGTTGGAAATCTCGCTATCGAGACCCTTGAATTCGCGATGTTCCAGGTTGAGACGATAATGGTCGAAGCGGGTCTGTAGAGAAAGCCCGGCACCGAGCCCGCCTTCGGCGTTGAAGGCCGTATCCAGTTCTCCGAATACGCCGCCAAGGCTGCCACGCAGACCGAGGTTCACGAAAGTGCGTCGCGTGCCCCGCCGTCCTTCCGCCAAGCCGTCTTCCGCCCGGTCAGGCGTAACCAATGTTGTAAGCCCGGCGGTTCCCGCGAGGCGTTGGCTCAAGCCATGCTCGACGATGGCTGTTCCCCGCAAGGCGCCGAAGCTATCCTGATTGCTGCTAATGTTTTCAATTTCGATTAGGTTGCGGCGGGCCTGATTGACGGCGATCTCGTACTGCGTGTTTCCCGGCTCGGTCTGCTGTCCGTTGAGAAAGAACCGCTCGACCTCCTCGCGGCGCTGGCCCTGCGGTCCGAAAAAGATCAGGCGGAATACGTTCAAGCCGCTGCGCGTTCGCAGGTCCTCGAACTCATAGCGGCCATCCGGATCCGGCTCTGTTTGGAAATCCAGAATTTCCCCGTCGCGGTATACCTCGACGTCCCATCCGGTCGGCAGGTCGCCACGCAGCGTAATACGGTTGCCACGGATACGTTGCTGCGAGCCGAAGCTCGACAGATAGAATCCACGTCCCACAGTGTTGTTCGCAACCAGCGAAAGCCTCGGGTTGCGGACGTCTCCGGCTGAATAGGAACGCAGGCCGGGAACCCCCAGGAGAGCTTCCCCCATGGATTGGCGGCCAATCGTCATCCTCAACCGGGGCTCCTGGAGACCGTTGGTGTTCGTCGTTCGGCCGGTGACAATGCCGGAGAAGTCTTGGTCGGCGATCGTCGCGCTGGACTGGACGGTGTAACTGCTGCGGAGCTGCGTGCGCTCGCTGCGCCGGTCCGGATTGCGGCGTAGGCGGGTGCTGCTATTGATGTCGAAGAACGGGTGAGGCGAAAAGCTGTGCTCGGGACCGGTTACGGGACCATCGAAGTCATTGCGGCCGGGCCGGATTCTGTTTCGGCGCTCCTGTGCTGCGAACCGCTCCTCGATCGGCAGCGGCTCGATGGTCGTTACCTTGATCGCCAGCCGGCGGTAATTGACTTCCAGATGCAGCGGCAGCCATGATTCAAGGACATCCATACGGACATAAATGTCGTCGAAGTGGCGTTCGATTTCGTCCGGGGAAAGATCATAGTGTCTACCATCGATCTCCAAGACGCGCGTCTCCAGGTCGAGATGGAAGGTCCGGTCCTCGCTGTAAATCCAGCCTTCGGCGCGGCCGGCCTCCGGATCGACCTGAACCTGGAGTTCCAGCGCCGTCATCACGTTCCCAAGAGGCAGCCAGAAAGTCTCAATCTCCTCGAAGTCCTGAAATATCAGCGTACCATCGGTCAGTGTGAACCGGTCCAGTTCAATACTGAACACCATCGCTTCTTCGTCGGGACGGTCCGCGAGCCGCATCAGGCTTTCGTCAGCGCGAACTTGAAACGCAAGAACAAGCCCGGCCAGCAATCCGGTCAGTGAAACCCAAACGATTGCCCCGCGGAAACTCTCGAACACCGCGTCATGCGAAAATGATCGAGGGTTTAGTCATACGCGAGGGTCACGCGCTCACGCACGGCTCCATCGCGCGCATCCTCGAATTCCACCACGATCTCGCCGGCCGGTTCGCGGTCAAGGGCGATTCGAACGTCGCGATAGGGCGTGCTGACATAAACCGCAACTGAACGCAGGCGCCCGATACGTTCACCGTCTTCATAGACGGCGATATTTCCGCGCATGTGTCGGTTCCCCTCGCTGCTAAGACGCAGAGGAAGATAGGGCGTGCCGTCTTCGTGAAACTCGACAGGGGATGCCTCGATCCGCGGCTCGAAATCCACTTCGCCGCGATGAAAGATGATCGGAATGCTGAGTCCGAAGACCGGAGTGATGTTGATATGCAACTCATCATCCGCGCTTCCGATGGCTTCGGCTTCTTCCTCCGAACCGGGGCGCGGCACCTGTTGGAGCAAGACATGGCTGCGGAATTCGCCGTCCGGCAAGTCGCCGGGCGCGCGCAGCATAAATCTCACGGTCTGCGGCTCGCCGGGGGGCAGCATGATCTGGCGCGGGGCGAACCGGATATACTCGTCCGCGAAGGAATCGCCAGAGATCGGGGTGTCGATCCGTTCGGTGCGCCCGTCGGTCGTCTGGCGCATGTTGATGAGGCTGATCCGGTAGAGTTGAGTCACGGTGCCTCGGTTGAGCAATCTAAGAGTCTTGACACGTTCGCTTTGTTCGAATTGAAGCATCTGCGGCGTGACGAGCAGGCCGCCCACTTGGGCCGCCGCCTGGATGGGAGCCAGGGCAAGCACAACACCCGCGAGCACAAGCCCGAGCAACACTCTGCGAAACATATCTTCCAAGCCCCTTTTCAAGCGATGAGGCCCTGGGCGCTGGGCCGGCGCAAACGCACCGGCAGCACCCAGGGCCATCGACATCGTTAGGCTCATCCGGACCTTAGTTGAAATCGACGGTCACGTCGTAAGTGCCCGAATACGCCCCGGTGGCCTGATCCGCGCCGATCTGCAAGGTGCCGCCGATCGCCAGCGTCTCCGAACCCTCGGTGCCCAGATTGAACGGAGCGACCGGGTCGGTGGTCAGAGCGTCGACGGTCAGGGTCGAACCGGCGGCGTCCCCTTCACCGTCAAGAGTGATATCCAAGGGCAGGTCGACGGAGACATCGATGTTCTCCACACCGGTTACGTCGAAGGTGCCGGCCTGAGCCAGGGCGGCATCCGTGGAGAAGATGTTGTTGGCCGGGTCATCGGTGATGGCGCTGGTGGCCGGGTCCAGAACGACTGTGCCGGCGGTGTTGCCAATGGCGATGACACCGAAGTTCAGGCCGAGGGCCGCTTCGATGTCGAGAGCGGATTCGAGCGTCACGTCGGCATCGCCGGTGGCAATCTCCTGCGCCAGAACGACGCTGCTGCCACCGGCAACCATGGCGAGCGTCGCGACGCCTGCTAGAAACTTTTTCATCTGTTAGCCTCCTGCTATACGTTTCAAAATTAGACAACGATCATTGATGACGGCAAAAGATAAATAATTCCTTAAAATGCTTCAGGTTCGTGTTGAAAGAGAGGTACTATAAGAATCGAAAGAGGTATCAATAAATTCAAAAAGTATAAAGTATAAATAGATCGAAAGCTTTCG
>SKZV01000339.1 GCA_007127165.1 Rhodovibrio sp.
CATTTGCCATCGGTGGGCTGACACTCGCACCCACCGAATCGATAGCGGGCTATACCTCGGGGGCGATCTTCGGGGCCAGCTTCATCCTCTTGACCGGGCTTTTCGGTATTTGGAGCATAAACGTCTTTCCCGACCGGCCCGCCGTTGGATTCGGCGCAACCTTCTTCCTGATTTCAGCTGGGCAGCTGATCGGTCCGGCCGTGGCCGGACTGCTTGCGGCCAAGACGTCGATGGCAGTGGCTTTTCAGGTGGCCGCTGTCACCTGTTGCCTGACGACCCTGCTTGGACCGCGCCGCGATCTCTTTTCCATGTCGCGGGATCCAGCCATGCACACCGAAGAAGCGTAGAAGGAAATCGTCGGCGCTTGACGCCTCCGCGCAAGCCTCGATGTGCTTCGCGGCGTGGCGGAACTACGGTACGTCCAGACGCTCCCGGCGCCCGGCGAGGCGCTGCTCCGCCAGAGCGCGGTCGTCATCCGTCATGCGCTCTTCAAGGCTGCTGCGCCTTTGCTCGGCCCAGGCGCGTCCCTGCTCCGCAGCCAGTGAAAGCCAGACCCATGCCTCGACCGAATCGCGTTCGACCCCGCGTCCACGCGCGTACATGTCACCGAGATTGAGCTGGCCGACGGAATCGCCCTGCTTCGCCGCAGCCTCGTACCATTGAAAGGCGCGGGCGGGATCGGGTTCCCCGGCGACCTCGCCGCCAGCGTAGAGCCCGGCGAGGCTGACCTGCGCGGCGGCGACACCGTCCTCGGCAAGCGTTCTATAGATCGCGATCGCCTCATCCAGCCGCCCCTGGTCGTAATGCTCCGCCGCCTCCGCAAATGGCGGGGTAACGTCCGCCTGCGCCGATTGTGGTGGGGTTGCCAGTAGGATGAGAGCCAGTACCGCGAAAATCGGCGCCACGAAGCAGAGGAGGCCCAAAGGCGTAACGGCGGCCGCCCGACCCTTACCGGGTCCGGGGGCCGCCGCAATGCTCGACGCAAGAGCCGAGGTGGGGAGCGTCTTACCGACGCTCCCCCGCCATACGGTCTTCTTAGTTCGCCCGCAGTTCATCGGGCAAGAACAACACGGAGTCGGCGCTGTCCACAGCACCATGCAGATGGCAAGCGATGCAGAACTCCACATTGCCGTCACCCTCGCCCTTCGTGGTGCCGACAACCTGACCATTCGGCATGATCAGGGTGTAGCGCCAATCGTCGGAGGCGGTGTTCCAGCCGGTCGACATCTTCTCCATCAGGAAGAGCGGGCCGAGCTGGGCTTGGCCGTTCGCGGAGACGCCGAAACTGTCCTTCGCAAAGACCGAACCCTCCGGCATCGTGCCGGACTGCTCGTAATTGCCGTAGGACTTCCCGATCTCATTGCCGTAGTTCTGGACATACCGGTTGCCGTGGGTGGCCGAGATGTAGGGACGCTGCGAGTAGCGGCGCCAATCGAGGAACTCTTCGGCATGCTCATCGCCGGACTTGGCATAAGAGTCACGCAGGTCATCGAGCATGCAGTCGTAGAGGGCAACTGCCTCGTCCGGCGTCAGCTCGGGGGCCGCACCCGCTCCACAAGGGCCGCAGGGACCACAGGGACCACAGGGGCCGCAAGCTGCCGCGCAGGGGTTGGCACCACAGGGGCCGCAGGGACCGCAAGCTGCCGCGCAGGGGTTCGCCGCCGCACAGGGATTCGCGGCTGCACAGGGGTTGCACGGGCTGCAAGCCGCCGCGCAGGGATTGCAAGCTGCGGCGCAGGGGTTACAGGTGCCACATGCCGCTGCACAGGGGTTGGCCGCACAAGGATTGCAGGGACCGCACGGGCCGCAAGCCGCAGCGCACGGGTTGGCCGCACAGGGATTGCAGGGGCCGCAGGGGCCGCAAGCCGCTGCACAGGGGTTGGCCGCGCAGGGACCGCAGGGGCCGCAAGGCGCACACTTTGCCGCTGCCTGCTGCAGGCGGGGCACGTAGCACTCCACACCGGCGCCGCCAGCCGCACAGGGGCCGCATGCGCCACAAGGACCGCAGGGACCGCAGGGACCGCAGGCTGCCGCGCAGGGGTTCGCTCCGCACGGGCTGCACGGATCGCAAGCCGCCGCGCAGGGATTACAGGCTGCGGCGCAGGGGTCGCAGGACCTTGCCGCAGCGCAGGGGTTCGCGGCTGCACAGGGATTCGCCGCAGCGCAGGGGTTACACGGGCTGCAGGCGACGGCTGGCGGGGCCGTGACGGCGAACGTCGTGATCGCGCCGATCGTGGCGACCCCGGCAATGACCGCCAGCGGAATCATAGTGGACGATAGAAGGACGCGTTTACGCGATTTTTGCATCAGTACTCTCCCAGACTCAGAAGCTTCCCTGCCGTTGAAGCAAGCATTCTGTTTGCTAAATGACGAATTACGGTAGCGAAAACCTTAAGAAACTCGAACTCAAACAATATCACGTTGTTGTGACGATAAGAGGCGGTCCAAATCCTTAAGACATTGATAAAAGATGCGCAGAAAGCTTTTGGCGACTCATAATTTTATATGCACGCTATATGTTCATTGTCCAAAGACTTAATCACGCACTCACCCCAACCTGAATTTACTATTGTTGGCTGGACAACGTTTTCAGATAAGCGATCACGTCACGCCGCTCCTCGCCATTGCTCATACCGGCGAACGGCATACGGTTCCCGGGCAGATCCCCCGACGGGTCCGCGATATAAGAGTCCAGACGTTCCTCAGTCCAAGCGAAAGAGGCGCTGGAAAGCGCGTCGGAGTAGTTGAATCCCGCAACGCTTCCCGCCTCGCGATCCACCACGCCCGCCAAACTCGGCCCCATCAAGGTTTGACCCGGTTGAATGGAATGACAGGCGGCACATTGCTGAAATACTTGCTGCCCCTTCCCGGCGTCGCCATCGGCCGCGGCGGGCCCAGCCAGCACGGTAAAGGACACGCCCATCACGGCGCTGAAAGCAAACGAGCGAATTCGGGTGTTCATCCCATGCCTCTATCAGTAGGTGTTGTCGCAGTCGATCGTCATCGCCCTTGGCGCTGCGGCCTTTTGGCGCGAAGCATCGTCGCCCGGCAGAAAACCCTGGGCAAGTTACGCTTCCTCACGTTAGCGTGACCGCCGACCCCCAAACCTGAATACCCTTATGCCGGAAAGGCTTGATTTTCTCGCCATGTCCTTTATGTCAGGGATATCAGACTAGATCGGTCTAGATTGGAGGCTCGATGTTCAGGCTAAACCGGCTGACCGACTACGCAGTGGTCGTGATGTCGCAGATGAGCATGAACGATTCCTCGCTGCGCAGCGCGCAGAACATCTCGCGCGACACCGGGGTACCGTTGCCGACCGTGGCCAAAGTGCTGAACGTGCTGACGCGAGAGGGCCTTGTGGCCTCTCATCGAGGCGCCGCGGGGGGCTATGCGCTCAGCCGTCCGGCGAAGGAGATCACCGTCGCGGAGATCATCCAGGCGCTCGAGGGGCCGATTGCACTCACCGCGTGCGTCGACAGCGCGAGCGGAGGCTGCGAGGCGGAAACGTTCTGTCCCATGCGCGGAACGTGGAACAAGGTGAACGACGCGATCCGGGAAGCGCTCAGCCAAGTGAGCCTTGCCGATTTGATCGAGGAATCCTCGCCGTTCCCGCTGCCGCTCGACGCTCACGCGGGTGGAAGCGAAGAGGACGCATCGCTGGCCGAACTGGCGGAGAGCCGCTGACGGCGCCACTGTTTGGGCGGCGAATGCGAAGAACAGGCTGAAAACCATGCCGGGGGAGGTAGAAAAACACCCTCTCGCGAGCATGGAGAAAAATAAGAGTTGGAGCGGACCGCCGAACCGATACCCGGCGCGCCGCACCAGCAACAACAGATCAAGCGAAGCGCGACGAAAGTCAGGAGATCGACGGAATGGGTGCCACAGCCGAAACGGTCGAACAAGTACGTGAAGTCACCGGCCAGAAGTACAAGTACGGCTTCGTGACGGATATCGAGGAAGATCGTCCTCCAAAGGGACTGAACGAGGACATCATCCGCTTCATCTCGGCCAAGAAGGAAGAGCCGGAGTGGATGCTGGAAGGGCGGCTGAAGGCCTACCGGCATTGGCTCACGATGAAGCATCCGAACTGGCAGAAGTGCAACGTGCCGCCAATCGACTTCCAGGACGCGTACTATTACTCCGCGCCGAAGTCGCCGGGAGACGGCCCGCAAAGCCTGGATGAGGTCGATCCCAAGCTGCTCGAGACTTACGAGAAGCTCGGTATCCCGTTGCGTGAGCAGGAAATGCTCGCTGGCGTGGCGGTGGATGCCGTCTTTGACAGCGTCTCGGTCGCGACGACCTACAAGAAAAAGCTGGAAGAAAAGGGCATTATCTTCTGCTCGATGTCGGAGGCGGTGCACAATCATCCGGAGCTGGTGAAGAAGTACCTCGGCTCCGTCGTGCCCTACTCCGACAACTTCTTCGCAACATTGAACGCCGCGGTCTTTACCGACGGCTCCTTTGTCTACATCCCCAAGGGCGTGCGCTGCCCGATGGAGCTGTCCACCTACTTCCGCATCAACGCGCAGAACACCGGGCAGTTCGAGCGGACCCTCATCATCGCCGAAGAGGGCAGCTACGTCAGCTA
>SKZV01000021.1 GCA_007127165.1 Rhodovibrio sp.
CGCATCACCGGGCAAAAGATTTACATCACCTGGGGCGAGCATGCGATGACTGAGAACATCGCGCATCTGGTGCTCGCGCGCCTGCCCGACGCGCCCGATGGGACGAAGGGGATCTCGCTGTTTCTGGTGCCGAAGTACATCCCGCGCGAGGACGGCACGCCCGGCGAGCCGAACGACCTGCGCTGCGTTTCCATCGAGCACAAGATGGGCATTCACGGCTCGCCCACCTGCACCATGGCCTATGGCGACAACGGCGGGGCCATAGGCTACCTGATCGGCGAGGAGAACAAGGGCATGGCGTGTATGTTCACTATGATGAACAATGCCCGCCTGAACGTCGGCGTGCAGGGCCTCGCAATAGCTGAGCGGGCCTATCAGGATGCCCGCGCCTACGCCTTCGACCGGGTGCAGTCGCGCCCGGTGGACGGCAGCGATCCTACGCCGGTCGCCATCGTAAAACACCCCGACGTGCGCCGAATGCTGACGACGATGAAGGCGGAGATCGCCGCGATGCGGGCACTGGTGTTCCGCGCGGGCGGCGCTTTGGACCGCGCGAAACGCCATCCCGATGCACAGGCCCGCCAAGCCGCTCAGGGCGAGGTCGATCTGCTGACCCCGGTGGTGAAGGCCTGGTGCACCGACCTTGCGGTCGAGATCACCTCCACGGCAATCCAGGTGCACGGCGGTATGGGCTACGTCGAGCAAACCGGCGTGGCGCAGCACTACCGGGACGCCCGCATCGCGCCGATCTACGAGGGCACCAACGGCATTCAGGCAATGGACCTGCTGGGCCGTAAATTGCTGCGCGACAACGGCGGGACCGCAAAGGCCTTCATCGCCGACATGCGCGCCCTGCTTGAGGGGGTCGATCAGCTTCCGGACGGCCATGGCCCGGTGCTGCGTGAAGCGGTGTCGAACGCCCTGGATACGCTGGAGAGCGCGACGGAGACTGTTATCGCACTGGCGGGGCAGGATATTGCTCGGGCGGCGGCGGTGGCGACACCCTATCTGCATCTCTTCGGCACGGTCACCGGTGGCGCCTTGCTTGCCCGCAGCGCCATCGCCGTCGAGCGCCGCATGGCCGAGAGCGACGCGGACAGCGAGAGGGAACGGGCGCAAGCCTTGCTGGCGCGGTTTTACGCGGACGCCATTCTGCCGAAGGCGCAAAGCCTCGCCGCCAGCGTGGCTCAGGCGAGCGAAAGCACGCTGGCATTGAGCGAAACTCAGTTCTGAGGGTTCGACGCTGACGACCCAGCGCCGCCGACCCGGCGCGGCGATGAAGCAGGACGACGCCTCCCGCCGCGCGGCCCGGCGCCGACTACTTGCCGGACTTGACGTCGATCTTCCGGGTCCCGGATTGGGCTTCCGGCTTCTTCGGGATGGTAATTTTCAGGACGCCCTTATCGAAGGACGCGGAGATGTTCTCATCGTCCACCGTCTCCGGCAGGCGGAAGCTGCGGCGGAACGAGCCGTAGCTGCGCTCCGACATATACACGTTCTTATCGCTGCGTTCTTCCTCCGACTTCTTTTCGCCGGAAACAGTCAGCATGCCGCTGGACACCTCAACGTTGATGTCCTTTTCCTCCATGCCCGGCACCTCGGCGGTGACGTCGATCTCCTTTTCGCCCTCGCTCACCTCGAAGTTGACCGGAACCGCGCTCATTCCGGCACCGAAGACATCGGGCAATCCGCTCGCCGCTCCCGGTTGGAATCCGCCGAAGGGGAAGCCCCGGGTGAACTCGTCGAACAGGCTGTCCATCTGACGGCGCAGGTCCAGGAACGGGCTCTGGCCGCCCGAGGTCGCCGGGGTCCGGCTTGCCCGCTGACCAGACGTGGTCTGTGGGGTGCCTCTGCGTTCTTGTTCAGCCATCTTGTTCCTCCCTTGTGTGCGTGAATCACCGCCAGGGATGTAGTGATCACTGGCAGGTCGTGCATCATCCACAAGTCTAAGCCAAGGAAAAACAAGACGACTTGATATGCATCAACAAACTGGAGGTTAGCGGGTCAGCCCGAGACTTTATCCGTAAGAGCTTTCGCAACTGACTCCGGCGAGACATCATGATCGAAACGGGTTACGAGCCGCCCGTTCGGGTCCATGAGAAACGTGTAAGCGGTATGCGCCATCGTGTACTGTGTGGTCTGCTCGCTCTCCACGCGCCAATACACGACCTGATAGGCCGCCGCCGCCTCTTCGATGTCCGAGGGACTCCCCGTCAGGCCCACCATGCGCGGATGGAAGTGCGAAACATAGTCGCGCATCGCCTCTACGTCATCGCGTTCGGGATCGACCGTGATGAAGACCGGCGTCACCCGCTCCGCCTTCTCCGGCGCTTGCTCCGCCAGCATGTCGATGGCCCGCGTGATCTTGATCAGGCTCATCGGGCAGACATCGGGGCAGAACGTATAGCCGAAGAGCACCAGCGTGTAGCCGCCCTCGAAATCGGACGCCCGTACCCGCTCTCCCTCGGTGTTCACCAGGGAAAACGGCCCGCCGATCTGCGCTTCGCCGGATGTTTCGCGCTGTTCGCCCCGCAGTGCCTCGCTGTAGAAGAAGTAGTTCGAGCCGACACCGAAAACGGCGGCGATGGCGATGAAGGCTGCGAGTTGTCCCAGGCGGCGGCTCCACACCATCGGCTTATCCTCTTATCCTCTTATCCCCATGATACTGCGCACACTGATACCGCGCACTCTGGCCCGCAGGTACGCACACCCTCGGAGCCCTCGATCAAAGATGCATAAACCGGCTAGAGTCTGCAACCCCTGATCGCGCTATTGGGAGGGTTATGTCGCTCACAATGTATGCCTTACTGCGTGCGCATGACGGAGGGCAAGCGGGTGCGCGCGACCTTGATCGGATTGCGGGCGCCCGGCGCGCGCATGCTGCGCTCCGCGAGGGAGAACTTCGGCACGACGCCGCAGGCCGGGCACTCCGGCGGGGCGTTCCGCCGCGTGTGCGCGTTCGCACGGCTCAATTCCGCCACGACGTCCTTGAGATCGGTTTCGCAGTTGCCGCACAGATAGCGCAGCGTTGAAAATAATGCTGTCAATTCCACCTCCAAATTCGTTGGCGGCGTTTAGCATTTTATTGCTGCCGTTGTCGACCCGCGGTTTAGATTGGAAGAATGAACCGCTGCGGGCCCGTCATCGCGCTTGTTGTTGGTCCAACCACTGACGCCGAGCCTGCCGCCCCTGCTCCCGGCGGCTTGACGTCGATACATTAGCCGGGCTGAATGTTGAACGTTCCATGCTTTGCGTTCCACGATCAGGAGGCGTTTCGATGGCTGACACTGCCGAACCCGAAGTCCAGATCGACAACGACAAGACCCGCGTGACCATCTGGCGTTTCTCCCCCGGCGCGAGCACCGGGTTTCACCGGCACGAATACGATTACGTCATCGTGCCGCTCGCGCCTGGACCGTTGCGGCAGGTCTTCGCGGACGGAAGCGCCACGGTCGCCGAGTTGGAGCCCGGCACTTCCTATTTCCGGCAGGCGGGTGTCGAGCATGATGTCGTCTACGACGGCGAAACGCCCTTTGCCTTCGTCGAGATCGAGTTCAAATAGCCGCGCCCGCGCCCTCCCCGCTCCCGCGCCCCACCCTTCACGTGTTCGCGAGCTGTGATCGCAGCCACAGAGCTCTTGCCCCTGCCCGGCTACCGTGTGTCTTAGACGATGCGCCAGAGACGGCAACCGCCAAGGAGACGAGCGATGACGCAAGCGATCCTGGACACGGCGACGACCCGCATTACGAAGCTTCACGACGGCATCTTTCCCCTGGCGGGCACGCTCGCCGCACTCACCGTGCTGGTCACGATGGCCGCCGCCTGGAGCAGCTTTTAGTCCCCACTTTACCACCTCATCCCTCCCTAGAGCCCCCTCCTTGGAGCCGGTCACCCCGGCTCTTTTTTTGCGTCCCTACACCGCTCCAACAAGTCCCTTTCCCTCGATGTCTACAATCGCGCCGAAACAATTAAAATCCCTTGCTATTTTCGTCTTCACGCCCCCCAGAGACGACAAATCGATACCGGGCGTCTTTTTTGTGTCATATTTGTGAGCTACAAAGTCGACTTCATGATTGCCTGTCCAAGCCACTGCCCACAGGAGGTGCATGTGAATATCGCAGAGACCGTCGCTACGCTGAAGCCCTATGCCATTGGCGGCGCACTTGGCGCTGCGGCGCTTGCTATCGTAAGCTTCAATGCGAACTGGATCGTGACGACCGGCACGATGAACGACAAGGTCCAGGCCGCGCAAATCTCCGCCTACGCCGAAGTGTGTCAAAACAACGCGCTCCTGGCCTGGACCGAGCAGGGCAAGGAGTTGTCGGCGCTTGGCGGCTTCCGTAACGACGAGCGCAAGACCTTCGCTCAGCAGTTCACGCCTCTGGCACAGGACGCCGCGTTGCGCAACACGGTCGTCAACGCCTGCGACCGCCTCCTCCGCGCCACCTAAACCCCCGCCCTCACCCTTGTGTGTCCGGGATGTGGCATAAGGGTTGAGCCAAGGCTGCGAGGTATACCTCGCAGCCTTGGTACAGGCGGCCGACCGTTCACCCTCGGATGCTCTTTCCTGGCCGA
>SKZV01000015.1 GCA_007127165.1 Rhodovibrio sp.
GGAAAGGCGGAGGTTTCCTCCCAGGTAAATCCCGTCGCGGGATCGACGGCCTGCATGAGCGGCTCGACCTCCCGGCGTACACGATCCTGCACCTCGGCCAGCAAGGCCTTGGCGTCTTCCTGCGGCAATGTGCGGAACTCGAAGTCCAGCGTGCATTCCGAAGGCACGATGTTGAGCGCCGTCCCGCCCGAGATCACCCCGCAATGCGCCGTGGAGTGGGGAATGTCGAAACCCTGGTCGAACGGTCCCTCGGCCGCCTTCCGCCGCCCCATGTCGGAGAGGAAGACGGCCAGCCGCGCCGCCGCCTCGACCGCGTTCACGCCCTGAGGCGCCAACGAGGAATGGCACGACAACCCCCGCACGTGCGCCCGCATCGAGAGCTTGCCCTTGTGGGCGTTCACCACCTGCATCTCGGTGGGCTCGCCCACGACGACGGCTCTTGGCCGCACCGGCCGCTTCTCCAACTCGGCCAGCAGCTTGCGCACACCCAGGCAGCCCACCTCCTCGTCGTAGGATAGGCAGAGGTGAACCGGGATCTTGGGCTTCGCGGCCAGGAACTTCGGCGCGTAAGCTAGACAGACCGCGAGAAACCCCTTCATGTCGGAGCTTCCCCGGCCGTACAGCCGCCCGTCATGCTCGCGCTGGGTAAACGGATCGCTCGACCAATTCTGCCCGTCAACCGGCACGACATCGGTATGACCGGAGAGCGCGACTCCCGGCACGTCCGAGGGCCCGAGCGTCGCGTAGAGGTTCGCCTTCCCTCCCGTCTCGTCGTAGCTCAAGTCACTGGCGACACCGAGGTCTTCGAGGTAGGCCGCCACGTCACGGATCAGGTCCAGGTTGGAATTCCGGCTGGTCGTATCGAAGGCGACCAATCGGCGCAGCATCTCGACGGTTTCAGCACTCGGCCTGTCTGACACGGTTAAGAGTCCTTTCATCACGGTCTTCAAGACTCTCTAGCGTTTTGCGAATGGGTTGACCAGGGGGCAGGGTGGCTGCGGATGAAAACCCTCAGCCCAAGGCCGCATCTGCCCAGCCCCTCCCTCGCGGGATCCTTCAAACGGCTGGACCTACTGCAAGCCCTGAGACGTTTGGGGCGGCTAATCCTCCTCTGGCAAAGCCGGGTGCACGACCGCGCTCACCTCGCCCAGCTCGACCCGCATTTGCGCCGGGATTTGGGACTGACCGACGCTCAAATCGCCGAGGAAGTCCGCAAACCCTTCTGGATCGCGTGAGGCTTGGCGTGGCCCGGCCAGCGTGTGGAACGGCCGGACCTCAACACTCCGGACGTTCCAGCGCCTCCAGTTCGCTCAGCACCGCCTTGACGACGAAGTCGCCATAGTCGATGCGCAGGGTGTCGGTAATCCCGTTGGCGAAGAGCCGCGCCGTCTGTTCGCTCTCGGGCGCGCCGTCGGGCTCCCCGGGATCGAAGAAGGCCATGGTCACGCGCCACGACGGCACGTCCTCCAGCATCGAAGACTCGAGCGAGGCAGGCTCTCCATGGGTGTCGCTCAACACCACGGCGTTCACCACGTGCAGGCCGTCGCTCTCACCGGTTCCGTCGAAGATGTGGGAGAAAACTCCACTCCCGCCGTCCCGCAGAGCCTGGATGAGTCGGACGGTATGCGCCTTGGGAAACAGCGTATCGGCCGGAAGGTCCAGGCTGCGGCTCTCCCCGTTCTCGTCCCCGGCCTGCCACTTGGCCGAGCCGCCCTCGGGGCCGAGACGCGCTTCGCCGCGCAGCACCTCGGTTTCCTCTCCGTCCTGGAAGCGGCGGAGGAAAAAGCGCATCCGGTCGCCCGCGTCGGATTCCCAGGAGTTGTAGCGCCAGCCCAGCTCGGTGCCCCCGCGCTCTCCAAAGTCCAAGGCGAGGCGGGAGCGCTGCTCCATCGTCCAGCCGCCGCAGACATCTTGCCAAGTGAACGCCATCATTCCCGAGACGCCGGTGACCGTCTGCGTTCCCCGGACACTGTCCAACTCCATCTCGTAGAGGGCGCGATGCGGCTGTAGCTCCTGAGCCTGCGCTTGCGCCCCGGCCATCCAAGCCGCCCCGCCAAGCATCGTGGCCGCCATCAGCTTACAGCCGTATCCGTATCGTGCCTGCAATCCCGCATACTCCTGTTGTTTCCGGCGGGTTCGGTTCATCCGAACTCGGGCATGTCTTGTATTCGGTCGACCACTCAGGTTACCTATCGCTATCTTGGAAGCCTAGCAGCCCCGCGCGGGGGAGCAAGAGCGCGCTTTGCGGGCCGCCGCCCCAAGACCTCGACCGAGCGCCCGAAGCCCGGACCGATCAGAACAACAAAGGAGCTCCGAGTCATGAGCCAGCGCCCCGCCGTTTTCGCCACCCGAAACGTCCCCGACGCGGTCAAGGAACGCCTGACGCGCGATTATGATGCGCGCATCAACGAAGCCGATACGGTATTGGATGCCGACGCAATCGTCCGCGAGGCCGAGGGTGCCGAAGCCGTCATCGTATCGCCGCCGGACCGCATGGACGCGGCGCTGATCGCCCGCCTGCCCCAGTCCGTGCGCGCCATCGTCTGCTACTCGGTCGGCGTGAACCATGTCGATCTGGATGCGGCGAAGGAGCGAGGGCTGATCGCCACCAACACGCCCGGCGTGCTGACGCAATCGACCGCGGACACCGCCATGCTGCTGATGCTGGGGGCAACGCGGCGCAGTTGGGAAGGGCAGTCCATGCTGCGCGCGGGCGAATGGAAGGGCTGGGCGCCAACGCAGCTCATGGGGCTGGAACTCGGGACGCGCCGCCTGGGCGTCATGGGAATGGGGCGGATCGGTCAGGCCGTCGCTCACCGTGCGCGGGCTTTCGGCATGGAAATCCATTATCACGACGTGCGCCGCCTGGACCCGGAGCAAGAGCAGGGCGCGACCTACCACGAGACGCCGGAGTCGCTGTTGAAGGTCTCCGACGTTCTGACGCTGCACACGCCCGCGACGCCGGAGACTTACCGCTTCCTGAACGCCGAGCGGATCGCGCTGCTGCCGGAGAACGCGGTCGTGGTGAACTCCGCGCGCGGCGACGTGGTGGACGACGAGGCGCTGATCGACGCGCTGAAGACCGGCCGCATCTTCGCCGCCGGGTTGGATGTGTTCAACGGCGAGCCGAACCTGCACCCCGGTTATCTGGAATTGGAAAACGCCTACATGCTGCCGCACCTGGGCAGCGCCACGGTGGAAACGCGCAACGCCATGGGCTTCAAGGTGCTGGACAACATGGATGCGATCTTCGCCGGGACCGAGCCGCCCGACCGCGTGGTGTGACGTTGCGGCGGATGTGGGTTATGGTGCCGTCATGAAGTTTCCCCGCGTCTTGCGCCTCGACCAATCGGACACTCAAGTGTTCCCGCTCGCCGCCGAGCCGGGGGAGCCTGCGGTTCCGGGCGGTTTCGCCTTTCTCAACCGCGATCCCGAGACGCTGGCGAGCAAGGATCGTCTTGCCTTCGCCAGCGGCTGGCTCGGAACCGAGAGTTTCGGACGGGCCACGCTGGTCGAGGTGGGGGAGATCGGCGCGGAGGGGTACGAGGCGCTGGTGGAGCGCCTTGCCGCGCATTTCGTCGAGCACTACGGCGCGCCCTCGTTGGAAGCCGCGCGCCCGGTCGCGCGAGAGGAAGCCGACTACGCCGCCAAGCTCTGCGAGTACGGGCTGAATACCATGCTGGCGCTGGAGCGCGACGTCACCGATGAGGGGCTGACGGAACGCTTCAAGGTCATCCACCCGGAGCGGGCGCAGGACCACGCCAAGATCTGGGATATCGTGGCGGACGAGGACGCTGGGGACGGCTTCAAGCGTTAACTCTCGATAACGCCGGTCGGCTGTTGCTGGGTGATGCAGTGGAGGCCGCCGCCGCCGTGCACGATCTCCAGCGCCGGGACCTGAACCGCCCGGCGGTCCGGAAACGCCTTGGCGATGGCGGCGTAGGCCGCGTCGTCCTTATTGTCCTCGAACGAGGGGATGATGACGCCGCCGTTGGCGAGATAGAAGTTGATGTAGGAAAGCGCCAGCCGCTGCCCGTTCTCGCCTTTGCGAGCCTTCGGCTGCTCGATTTCGATGACCTCCAGCGCGCGGCCCTGAGCGTCACGCGCCTGACGCAGCCGCGCCAGATTGTCCTGCAACGCGGCGTAGTTGGAATCCTTCGGATCGTTCGAGGTCAGTGCCACCACGACGCCGGGCCGGACAAAAGCGGCGAGGTTGTCGACGTGGCCGCCGGTATCGTCGTCCTCCAGCCCGTCGCCCAGCCAGATCACCGTCTCGATTCCCAGAAGATCCCGCAGTGCCGTCTCCGCCGCCTCGCGGCCCATCGGGCCGTTGCGTTTCGCGTCGAAAAATACCGACTCCGTGGTCAGAAGCGTCCCCTCGCCATCGCATTGGATCGCCCCGCCTTCGAGAATCAGCGGCGTGTCGTAGCGGGGAATATCAAGGTGTTCTAGAAGCGTGCGCGCCAGGGCCGCGTCGCGGTCGTAGGGGGTGTAGCGCTCACCCCAACCATTGAAGACCCAGTCGACCCCGGCAAGGTTGCCCGCACCATCGAC
>SKZV01000122.1 GCA_007127165.1 Rhodovibrio sp.
GCGCGGTAGTCGCGGACGGGGAGGGGGCCGCTCAGGATGCTGTAGGTCTGCATCATGGCCTTTTCATCGAATTCCTCCAGACGCTCGACGATCGGCTCGTCCGCGGCGACGTCGAGTTCACGAGTGGTCTGAGTGCCTTGCAGCCCGGATTTGCAGCGCAGCACAGCCGGATGCCACTGATCGATCGCCTTGAAGTCCCCGATCGTCTCCCAAACCCGTTCCGCGGGAGTATAAAGTTTCGCAGCTTCGCTGACCTCCGGCATGACCAAATTTCCTGCTCAACGTTACGATTCTCTTTACCACTTGCCGCGAAGGTTGCCACAGGGCGGCGGGGGAAACCAGGGGAGTCGGCCACCAACCGCGCGCTCCCGGTTCGCCCTCGCGCCTGGGCCATTCGTGTTCATAACCGCAAGAGAGAGCCGACGAATGTACATTTCCACGGGTATGCTACTGCCGCTGCTGGCCTTGCTGGCCGGACTTCTTATCCTCATACGGCCGCGACTGCTGCACTACGTCGTTGCGATTTTCCTGATCGTCTTCGGCGTGATCGGCCTGATGCCCTATTTCTGATCCTGGGCCTTAAGCCCCCGAGTGGAACCGGGGGCGGGGCCGGTCGCGTCCCTGCCCTCCAACCGCTGCGCGGTGGTCACCACCTCATCGACGGCAAGGTCGAAAAAGCTGTTTAGCCGCGCTTCGAGCCCGCTGTCCAGACGCAGCAGCTTCGAGCGTCCGTCGGCCGGGTTGTCTTCCTCGTGGATCAGGCCGTACCGGATAGCTTCCTGGAGGTACTTCCCGGCTGTATGCGCACTGCGGACCCCTTTCATGGCGGCCAGCGCCTCGGTCTTGCGCAGCGGCCTGCCCGCCGACCAGAGCCCCGTGAAAAGGTCCCAGTAAGCCGCCGAGTAGAATTCCGTGTCGTCCTCGAAAACCGTCAGCCAGTGCTTGCCCACGCGGTCGATCATCTCAAGGTAGCTGCGGCGGCGCAGGTCCACGTTGCGCATCGGGAGTTGCCTATCCAAAAAGCTGCGAAAATGCATTCACATTTGCGTGTAGGCGCTGAAGCGGTTCCGGTCAAGACCCCGCAGTAACGGAGAAAACAGTCGCGCCGGTGCAGCGGTGTCGGAAAGATCGGAACTTGAATGCAAAACTACATTAAGTTATGCTTCTATCAAGTTGGCCATCGATCCTTTTAAAGATCATCGAGCGGAGGCGCCTCGCCATGGAAATCCACCCGCCGAGAATTGCGACCATCGTCCGATTCGCCCTTCTGGCGTTCGTCATCGCCGTTTTCTCCGGGCTCGCCTTCGCCAAGAGCGCCGAGGCAGGGCATAAAGGCCACCATCACGGCCAGGCGTACGCGCATCATGGTAAGGCGTACGCGGCGCCGGGATTGGTCCTCAACCTCTATAGCGGGCCGTCCTATCGCGGCAGCCTGCACGCTCGAAGCCACCCCCGTCACGGCCCGGCTTTTGTGAAGCGCGGACACGGAAAACACGGTTATGTGGTGCAGCCGCGCAAGCATCGGCACGGGCATCACGGTCTATATAACTATCAGCGATTCATGGTCTCCCCCCATGGGCTGGCGCCGCGCCGCCATACGCATCGGCGGTCCTTTTACCGTCATCGGTAAGGCAGGCGTTTCCCTCCTCACTCATTCGCCTTGAGCACAATCTCCCTTGGCCTGGGCCGCCGGTTGGCGGCCCTTTTTTTCGGTCCCGCGGGCCGCTGCATCGGGTGTGATGTTTTTCTCGAAGGTGTTGACGCGCGCACGTCGAGGCGTAATGGTCTGCCGCTGCTCGCCTGAGGGCCGGTGTTGAGAGGCGGCGCTCTGCTGTGTATCGGGAGCAGGTGACGGGGACGGAGACGGAGACGAATATCTTCTTGCTGGAATGGACCGGCACTTGCAGGGGAGACTGCCATGTTAGCGCGCTCCGCGCTGCTTCGCGCCATGACGTTGCTTTTGTTCGCCTTTGCTCTTTGGATTCCGACCACGGTTCCGGTGAGCGCGCAGGAACCGGCCGCAGCTCCGGCGGAGGTTTCCTCGGCCACCATCGAGGAGCTTGTGGCGGACCTGGAGGACCCGGAGCGCCGTAATCGTCTGGTTTCCGATCTGCGGGCGATGCTGGCAGCGCAGGAGGCCGCAGACCAGCAAGTGGTGGAGGAACGCGCCGAACCGCGCGGCCTCGGCGGCCAACTCATGGCCCTGGTAAGCCAGAACATACAGGACCTGAACGAGGAATTCGCCGAGGCCGCGGAGGCGATGCTGGAGCTTCCGGCCTTGGCGTGGGAACTCGTCGAGAGGGGGCAGGATACGGCGGTACTCCTGGGCTGGGGCGAGATGGCTGCAAAGGTCATCCTGGTCTTGGCGGCGGGCTTTCTGGCGGAGTGGGTCGTGCGGCGTCTGCTGGGACGGCCGCGCCGTACGCTGGAAGATCGCGGTGCCGACCATATCGGCTTGCGGGCGGTGTTCCTGGTGGCGCGGACCGTTCTCGACCTGATCCCGGTCGCCGCCTTCGCCGCCGCCGCGTACGGGCTTCTGCCGCTCACGGAGCCGCAGTACGTGACGCAGCTCGTGGCCCTGGCGCTGATCAACGCGAACGTGCTCGCGCGGGTCGTCCTGGCGTTGGCGCGTTTGGTCCTGGTGCCGGGTGTACCGGCGCTGCGGTTGCTGCCGCTCGACGACGAGTCGGTGCAATACCTGTATATCTGGGCCCGGCGTATCGTCCGGCTTAGCGTCTACGGTTACTTCATCCTTGAAGCGGCGCTACTGATGGGACTGCCGGAGAGCCTTTACACCTTCCTGATGAAGTTCCTGGGGCTCGTCATCACCGCCATGGCGGTGATCCTGGTTCTCCAGAACCGCGGCGACGTCGCGGCATGGCTGCGCGCCGAGCGGAAAGAGCCGGGCGAGAACGGGGAGGGCGAGGAGAAACCCAAACGCGCCGCCGCCGCGACGAAGCTGCGCGAGCGTCCGGAGATGAAGGCCATCGGCGCGCTGCGGCGGCGATTCGCCGACATCTGGCACGTCGTCGCCGTCGCCCTGATCATCGCGCTCTATGCGACTTGGGCGCTGGAGGTCGACGGCGGTTTCGAGTTCCTGGCCCGCGCCATTGTGATGACGCTGGTGGTGGTCTTCCTTGCGGTGCTGGCGAACCGGCTGGCGCAGCGCGGCGTGGACCGCCTGTTCATGATCAGCGGCGAGTTGAAGGCCGCCTACCCAGGCCTGGAGGAACGGGCGAACCGCTACCAGCCGATCATCCGCCAGACCTTGAGAGCGGTGATCCTGGTCGTCGCCGCCTTCGCCGTGCTCCAGGCGTGGGGTCTGGGGACGCTGAGCTGGCTGTTCTCGCCGCAGGGCGGGATGATCGTCGGCGATCTGGTGACGCTGGCCCTGATCATCGCCGTCGCCTTCGCGATCTGGGAGGTCGTGAGCGCGATGATCGAGAGGTCGCTGGCGCGCGAGGCCGCCAACGGCGCGGCGGGCAGCACGCGTAAGCTCACGCTGCTGCCGCTGCTGCGAAACGTCGTGCGGATCACCCTGGTGCTGATCGCCACGATGATCGTGATGTCGCACCTGGGCATCGACATCGGACCGCTCCTCGCCGGTGCGGGTGTGATCGGCCTTGCCGTCGGCTTCGGCGCACAAACGCTGGTGCGCGACGTGATCACCGGCGCGTTCATCCTGGTGGAGGACGCGATTGCGGTCGGCGACTGGGTCGAAGCCGGCGGGCATTCGGGCACGGTCGAGAACCTAACCGTGCGCACGGTCACGCTGCGCGATCTAAACGGGACGGTCCATGTTGTGCCGTTCGGTGATGTCACCTCGGTTTCGAACTATAACCGGGATTATGGCTATGCGGTGATCGACGCCGGGGTCGCCTATCGCGAGAGTTACGCAGAGGTCGTTGAGGCTTTGCAAGACGTCGCCATCGAGCTTCGCGCCGACGAGACCTGGGGATCGGAGATCATCGGCGATCTGGAACTCTTCGGACTGAACAAGCTCGGCGACTCCTCTATCGAGGTGCGCGTGCGGCTGAAGACCAGGCCGATGCGCCAGTTCGCCGTGCGCCGCGCTTTCCAGGAGCGGATGAAGCGGGTCTTCGACGAGCGCGAAATCGAAATTCCGTTCCCGCACCAAACGATCTGGTTCGGCCAGCAGAAAGACGGCAGCGCCCCGCCGGTGCGAATCGCGGAAGAAGCCCCGCCGCAGCTCACGGCCGCACCGACAAGCGAGCGCTCAACCGAGGAGGATGTCGCTGAGCGGCCGGGGATTCGTATCGCCTCGGAAGTCGACGCCTCGCAAGACGTGCTGCACGAAAAGGAAAAAGCCGAGCAGGAGCAGGCGGAAGAAGAGCGCCGCCGCAAGCTGGAAGAGGAAAGTGAAGAAACCCGCCGCGAGCCGGAGGAAGACCCCAAGCGGCGGGAGTGATGCCATCTGCATTAAAGGTTGACCTATATCTCGTCATGCACGGACTTGATCCGTGCATCCCCCGCCGAGTGGCCGCCTTGCGTTTGCGGCACGCGAGGCCCAGGGTAGGCGGCCCC
>SKZV01000005.1 GCA_007127165.1 Rhodovibrio sp.
AGCAGGGTGCAACCTCGTTCGGTTGCCCAACCCGCCCCATCGGCGAGCTTCCGCCGTGCCCGGAAACCATCTCCTCATCGAAGGAAGCCGGAATGAGCGGCGTCCAGATCGGACCCGGCGCCACGCCGTTTACCCGGATCGAGCGGTCGATCAACGACTGCGACAGCGAGCGGGTAAACGCGACGATGGCCCCGCGCGTGGCGCTGTAGTCCATCAGCATTGGCTGACCCTTGTAGGCGGTTACCGAGGTGGAATTGATGATGCACGACCCCCGCTTCAGATGCGCCAAGGCGGCCTTCGTGAGATAGAAGTAGCCGAAGACATTGCTCTTGAACGTCCGCTCCAACTGCTCGGAAGAGATATCTTCGAGCGACTTCGCGACGTGTTGCTCCGCGGCGTTGTTGACCAGGATGTCGAGTTGCCCGAAATGCTGCACCGTCTTCTCGACGGCTTGGTTGCAGAAGTCTTCCGAGGCGATGTCGCCTTTGATCGACAGAGCCTCCACGCCTTCCGCCTCGACCAGGCGCAGCGTGTCCTTGGCGTCTTCTTCTTCTTCCAGATAGATGAAGGCGATCTTCGCTCCCTCGCGCGCCATGGCGACTGCTGTGGCGCGGCCAATGCCGCTGTCGCCGCCGGAGATCAGCGCCACTCGGTCCTTCAGCTTTCCGCTTCCCGGATAGCGCGGCATGTAATCAGGCGTGGGGGTCATCTCCTGCTCTTCGCCCGGCTGACGATCTTGTTCCTGAGGCGGGGGCGTCCGTGTCATGGCGGTCACTCCTTTGCACACGCTTTCGTTAGGAACTAGCCACCGAAAAGGGCCTTTGTTCCCTATGGAAAACCAAGTCCCGATGGCTGGCAGGCGGGGAACAAATCCAGCCGCGAGGGCATATCTCTTGACTAACGAATCGAGCGAACCCGCCCACCACAGAATCCATGGGGCCTCACCAATGACCGATACTATTCGCCAAGACGTAAGGGCCTTGCGCCGCCAAGTCGCCGATGTCCAGGAAGCCGTTAGGGACTACGTGTCCAGCAGGAGCGACTACGAAAGAAGGCTGCGGCGGATGAGACGCCGCGCCACTCATGCCGGGCGGGATGTGGGGGAGGCCGCGCGCCGCCATCCTGCCGTCACGGGCTTGGCGCTCCTGGCGGCGGCGGCAGCGGTTACGGCCTGCCTGATACAGTACGGTACCAGGGACTAGAGCGCGATGATTTCAAGCCACTTCGGCTTGAGATCTGAATCGCCTCGCACAACAAAGTTCAAAAACTCGGAGGACCCGATTATGAGAGACCTTTCGGGCAAGAAGCTTGCGATTCTTGCGACCAGCGGCTTTGAGCAAAGCGAATTGATGGAGCCACACAAGCAATTGAAAGAGGCGGGCGCGACCGTCGAGATCGTCTCGCTGGAGACCAAGAACATCCGTGGGTGGAACAAGGACCAGTGGGACCAGAGCGTCGCCGTCGATCGCGCAGTCAGCGAGGCAAAGGTGGACGATTACGACGCGCTCATCCTTCCAGGCGGCCAGATCAACCCGGACATCCTGCGAGCCGACGAAAGCGCCGTGGCCTTCGTGCGCGACTTCGCCGCCTCGGGAAAACCGGTCGCGGCGATCTGCCACGCTCCGTGGCTGCTGATCGAGGCGGACATCGTGCGCGGACGCAGGGCGACCTCGTACCACTCCATTCGCACCGACATGAAGAACGCAGGCGCGGACTGGCGCGACGAGGAGGTGGTCGTCGACGGCAACCTGATTACCAGCAGGGCGCCGAACGACATCCCCGCTTTCGTGAACGCCGTTGCCGACGCTGTCGCGGAGGGGACGGGCGCGCGTTGATCCGGCTGACCGGTGCTTGCCGGGAACGCTCCAAGGCAAGCACCGGTCATGCTTAGAATACGAACCAAGCAGCGAGCGCGAACGCGATAACCACCAGTAGGATGCTCGTCGCCAGCACGTATCGCATATGCCCGACCTTTTCGCCCTGCCGAGCGCGTTGCGGCGGCTTCTCGACCCTGCCCTCCTCGTCTCGGTCATGGACTTCCGGGCGAAAATTGTTCCGATTCTGGTGCTCTGGAGGCTGGGAACTCATTGCCGTCTCCTGTCGTCATTAGCCGCTTGGACCTTCCGGAACAGCGGGATTGCGGAAGCGTGGGATGCCTGTCACCTACGGGTTCGACGGCTGCATTGTTCCTTAGGCCCTCCGGCTGCGCGCCCCGCCCGCGAAACGGGACCTGGGAAGGGGGCCTGGAAAACGGGACGCTGAATAAATTTCGCCGTGAATTGCTCCCGGAGTTGCAAAATGCCCGATCTGTTGACCCTAATTAAAGAAGATCATCACGTCATGATGACACTTATGGAAACTCTGTGCAGCGGAGGAGAAGTTGAAGGCGAAGAGAAGGCGGTTAAGCTGGACATGGTTCAAATGTTGGCGCAGATATTTGCCTTCAACATGACGTTCAAGGACGAAGTTCTTTACCCCGCCGTGCGACGCGCGACCGCCGATGGCTATGCGACGAGCGCGACCGAAGATCATTGTCGGCTTAACGAAATGATCGCCGAATTGCAGGACCTCGCGCCCAATTCCGGGCGGTGGCCAAAACTTCTGGAAGCCCTGCAACAGGAGCTTGCGAACCGTTTGACGCGGGACGAACAATTGCTCGACCGCCCGACCCCGCTGTTCCAGCCCGACGAGGCCAGAGAAATGGCGGAAGAATACGCCCGCCGGAGGGAGTGCTGAGGACTGGGCCGCTAGTAGGCTGGCGGATCGCTTGCGGGAAACGATTCGTCGCCTGCTTCGTCGACGTTGTCCCATTGCCGGGGCGGACGGCGCATCGCTTCCGCGCCCGCGGGACGGACCTCCTCCGGGTCGCTCGAGATACCGCTGTCGTCCGCCTTCGGAAATGACTTGACCTCTCGCCGGTCATTGGCGCTTTGGTGCCTGCCTTGCATGCCGATGCCGGACTTGACAAAGGCGTAGGCCGCCGTTGCGACGGCGGCCGTCGCAAGCAGTCTGAACGGTAAGCTGAGCCTCATGGTCATTGACCTCCCAATGTCGGCTTCGGCGGGAGCGGCCGCGCTGTCTGCTCTGTGAGCGCTACGCCGAAAGCAACCGCACGCCGTAATGTTCGCCCTCCCGCTCGATGAACTCCGTAACGCGATCCAGCGGGAGCGGTCCCGGCAGAGGGTAGCGCGCCGGGATATGCTGAATCTCCGTGTGGTAGCGCGCGAGAGAGCCAAAATCGCGCGGATGAAGATCCTCGCGCACCCCCAGGAATTGGCCTCGCCGCCGCGCCCGCGCAAGGACCTTGCGCCATCGCTCGATGGGCGGGAAGCCGATTGACTCCACGCCGTGGTTGAAGAGCATCAGGTGGATCTCGTCGAAGAGGTCCCGATCGTCCAGGTAGCGCTCGATGAGTTCCAGCGAGTTCTCCATGTTGAACTTCATCCAGTAGGGGACGGAGCCTGTCCTGAGCGCCCAGTACGGTTCCTGTAGAATAAAGGATTCGACCAGCAGGCGATTGGCGCGCAGGCCGCGCTCGCGGTACCAGGCGCGGTGGAAATCGGCAACGAGCGGGCTCAGGTCCTCCGGCTCCGTGAAAACCAGACGCTTGACGGAAAAGCCGTGCTCGCGGGCGAAGCGTAGAATGTCGTCGCGCAGTTGCGGCGCGAAGCCCCATTCGGCTTCCGGGCTTCTCCCGTCGGGTTCGGGGGAGTCCCAGCGCCGGACGTGGGAGCCGTAGCGCTCCAGGTACTCTTCGACCCGCTCGCTTCCGCGCATGAATTCTTCCTCGGTTGCGCCTCCAAGCGCGCCGTGCTGGAAAACGTGGCGGTCGCTAATCGTCGTCGTCGGCCAGCTCCGCTCGCATTCCACGACGATGATCGTGCCGCCGGGAGCAAGATTTTGCTCCACGAACCTCTCATATGCCTCGCCAAGGCACAGGCGTTTCACCCTGAAGTAATCCATGTACGAGACCATCAGGCGGTCCTGGCTGGCGTCGTGCATGTGGTGGAGTTGTAGCTCCGGGTTCGCCTCCAGCATTGCGGGCGCGTACCGCTTGCCCATCTCCATCGCGCTTTTCGGCTCATCGGGATCGCCCCCGAACCGGCGGACCGGGATCAGGAAGGTCTGCGGCAGCCACGGCACGTCCAGCGCGGCGGCCAGATGCACCAGCGCGCCGTTCGACGAGCCGATCATAACCGCCTGGTATGGCCGTTCCGGATACGATCCGGTCACCCACCGCGCGATGGCTTCGGCGCTTACCTGGTGCAACGCATGCGCGGGATGGGCTTCCAGAGCCCCGCCAACCGCGAAGACCTGCTCTCGCGCGGAGCGCGGCAGCAAGCTCGGGGTGCGGGCGAGCGGCTTCATCATCGGCGATTTGCCGAGCGCGGGGAAATCCCGGCCCTGCAAATAATGCGCGGTTGCCCGCAGCATGGCTGAGGCGGAATCGAAGTCCGCGATGTAGGAGGGGGTGGGGGAACTCAATTTGGCCTCCC
>SKZV01000027.1 GCA_007127165.1 Rhodovibrio sp.
CCTGTTCGACAAGGACTTCGACTTCGAGGCGGAGTTGGAGGCCAAGGCGCGGGCGGAGGCCGAGCGCCGGGCGCGGGAACCCGAACCGGACGTCGAGCCCGATCCCCCGGCTCCGACCTATTCGGAAGAGGAGTTGGCGGCGGCGCGGGATGCCGCGCGGATGGACGGCTGGAACGCGGGCTTCGCCGCGGGTGAGGAGCAGACCCGCAACCATGCCGAGGAAGCCCTGACCGCCGCGACGACGCGGGTGGCGGCGGGGCTGGAGACGCTGCTCGCACGGGCTGGCGAGGCCGAAGGCCGCCGCGACCGCGAGGCGCTGACGACGGCGGTGCGGCTGGTCGAAAAGCTGTTCCCGGCGTTGGCGGAACGGGAGGGGCTGAACGAGGTCGAGGCCTTGCTTTCCGAGACGCTGCACCGGCTGCACGAGGAGCCGAGGGTGGTCGTGCGTGTCGCCGATGCGTTGCTCGACCCGCTGCGGCACCGCATGGACGCGATTGGCGCGCAGGCTGGCTATCCGGGGAAGACGATCCTGCTGACGGACGACACGATCCCCGAAGGCGACGTGCGGGTGGAATGGGCGGACGGCGGTGCGGAGCGCGATACCGACCGCCTGTGGCGGGAGGTGGGCGAGATGCTCGCGCGCGCCACCGGCGCTCCGCAAGCCGAGCGTCCTTCCGGCGCGGATCGGATGCGGGCGCCGCAAGACGCCGAAGCCGGGACGCCCGCGCCGAACGCCGCACCCGTCGGCGGGGAGGACGGCGAGCGGGAAGCACGACGCCGCACGGCATGAGAAGGCCGTGACCACGACCGAGCGCCCTGAACGGGCCGCGACATTAGGAGGATCGAATGGCCGATAAAGACAATCTAGAACTGAGCGACCTGGAATCCGAGGACGGACAAGCTCTCGGGCAACGTGCGGAGGACTTCGACGGGGAGCAGGAAGTCGACCGCCCGCCCACCAACGCCAAGGAACTGGAAGCGGTTTACGACATCCCGGTCCAGGTCTCGGCGGTTCTGGGCAAGGCCAACATGCAGGTGAGCCAGCTCCTGAAGCTGGGGCGCGGCGCGGTGGTCGAGCTGGACCGCAAGGTCGGCGAGGCGATCGACATCTACGTCAACAATCGGCTCGTGGCGCGCGGCGAAGTCGTCGTGGTGGAGGACCGCCTTGGCGTCACGATGACCGAAATCATCAAGATGGATCGTTCATAGCTCACGTGGGCATAGCGCCGCGCAGGACAGCGCGGCGTCGAGGAGTTCAGGATGGCGAACGCATCAACAGCGCAGGCAGGCGCTCGCAAGCAGCCCAACGCAGGTCGCCGCAAACGCGGGGCCGCGCTGGATCTGGCGACGATTCTGGGCACGGCCGGGGGCTTCGCCATGATCGTTGCGGCGATCGTGGTCGGCGGCATGCCGGGCGCGTTCGTGGACCTGCGCGCGATGCTGATCGTGCTGGGCGGCACTTTCATGGTCACCACGATCTCGTTTTCCTTACGGGAGATCATGCGGGCGCAGGGCGTGATGTTGAAGGCCATCGTCTATCAGCAGCGCGACCCCGGCGAAACCGCGTTGTTCACCCTTCGGCTGGCGGAACTGGCCCGCAAGAACGGCGCGCTGGCGCTGCAAAACCACGAGCGCGAGTTCCGCAACGACCGCTTTCTTGCGCGCGCGGTGGACATGGTGATCGACGGCGCGCCCGCCGAGGAGGTCGAGCGGGTGATGAACCGCGACGCCGAGGCGACGATGATGCGCCATCAGAAGGCGTCCAGCGTCATCCGCCGCGCCGGAGAGGTGGCCCCCGCCATGGGGCTGATCGGCACGCTGGTCGGCCTGGTCCAGATGCTCGGCAACCTGGAAGATCCCTCTTCCATCGGCCCCGCCATGGCTGTGGCGCTGCTCACCACCTTCTATGGGGCGGTGCTGGCGCACATGGTGTTCATCCCAATCGCCAACAAGCTGGACCGCAACTCCATGCAGGAGGGCACGGTGAATCAGATCTACGCCCAGGCCGCGGCCTCGATCGCCCGGCAGGAGAACCCGCGCCGTCTGGAGACCTATCTGAACACGATTCTGCCTCCCGCCGAGCGGGTCAACTACTTCGAGTGATCGCGAGGCATCGCGGCATCGGGAGCAAAGTCCATGCGTCTACTCATCGTCGGCTCGCTGGAAGGCCATATCGCCACCGCCGGACAGATCGCGCTCGCCAAGGGCGCGAAGGTTTCGCACGTGGACGACACACCGGCCGCGTTGGAAGCCCTGCGCGGCGGCCAGGGCGCGGACCTCATCATGGTCGACGTGGTGCTGGACGTGGCGGAACTGATCGAGGCGTTGAAGGCCGAACGGATCGCGGCGCCGGTGATCGCCTGCGGCATCGGGAACGACAGCCGCGCGGCGGTGCGCGCGATCAAGGCCGGCGCGAAGGAATACGTCCCGCTGCCGCCCGACCCGGAATTGATCGGGGCGGTCTTGGCGGCCGTGGCGGAGGAGACGACAGCCTTTCTGACGCGCGACACGACGATGATGCAGGTGCTGCGAATGGCCGAGCGCGTGGCGCCATCGGAAGCGAGCGTGCTGATCACCGGCGAGAGCGGCACCGGTAAGGAGGTCATGGCGCGGCACATCCACGGCAAGTCGAAACGCGCCGAAAAGCCCTTCATCTCCGTAAACTGCGCGGCAATCCCGGAGAACCTCCTGGAGAGCGAGCTGTTCGGTCACGAGAAGGGCGCGTTCACCGGGGCGGTGGCGCGGCGCGTGGGCAAGTTCGAGGAAGCCAACGGCGGCACGCTGCTGCTGGACGAGATTTCCGAGATGGACCCGCGCCTGCAAGCCAAGCTCTTGCGCGCCATTCAGGAGCGCGAGATCGACCGCGTCGGCGGCAGCAAGCCGGTCAAGGTCGACATCCGCCTGCTGGCGACCTCCAACCGGGACATGCAGGAGGCCGTCCGCTCCGGAGCCTTTAGGGAAGACCTGTTCTTCCGCCTCAATGTAGTGAACGTGGCCCTGCCCCCGCTGCGCGCGCGCCCCGAAGACATCGAGGTGCTGGCACGGCACTTCGCGCGCAAGTACGCCAAGGCCAACGGTGTCCACGTTCCGGCTATCGCGGATGACGCGATGCAGCAGCTTGTCGGTCACGTCTGGCCGGGCAATGTGCGCGAACTGGAGAACGCCATCCACCGGGCCATCCTGCTTGCTCGCGACGGCGTTATCGAGGGCGAGTCGATCCTGCTGCAATCCGGTCCCCATGCGGGACATGGCGCGCTCTCCGGGTCCCGGAGCGGAGCGGGTAGGAGGCCGAGTAACGGAGCGACTGACGGCACAGGCAACGGCGCGAGCCACGGTTCGGGCGGCGGTGCGGGCGGTGGCGTGCGAAACGCTCCGGCGGAGGCGGGCTACCGGGCCTATGGCGCTGTCGCCGGGGAACGCCGCCCGACGGCGGCGCGTGCAAGCCTTGAAGAGGCAGCCTTCGACGAGGCATTTCCCGAGGAAGACGCGGAGGGAGACGAGGCGCGGGTGCGCGGGCTGGTCGGCCGGACGGTCGCTGATGTGGAGCGCGACCTGATTTTGAACACGCTGGAGCACTGCCTGGGCAATCGCACCCACGCGGCCAACATTCTCGGCATCTCGATCCGCACGCTGCGCAACAAGCTCAAGGCCTACAGCGAAAACGGCGTCGATGTCCCATCCCCCGGCGACGCAGGCCGGGTTTCGGTATGACCATCGCCCCGTTTGCAGCGCAGGTGAGGCGATAACGCATGGCCGACACGGGCAGCGGAAGCACGAGCGGGGCGGCGGCAGCGGGCGGCTGGCCGGGGCGTATCGTGACGGCCCTGCGGCGCGGCGACATCGCGCTGGCGCTGGGCGTGGCGGCAATCCTCGTGGTGCTCATCCTGCCGCTTCCGGCATGGTTGCTGGACATCGCGCTGGCGCTTTCGATCACGTTTTCCGTCTTGATCCTGATGACGGTGCTATTCATTCACCGTTCGCTGGATTTCAGTTCCTTTCCGACCGTTCTGCTGATCGCGACAATGCTGCGGCTGTCGCTCAATCTCGCCTCGACGCGTCTGATTCTCGCCAACGGACACGAGGGGCCGCAGGCCGCCGGGCGGGTGATCGAGGCCTTCGGCGGCTTCGTGATGGGCGGCAACTTCGTCATCGGGATCATCGTCTTCGGGATTCTCGTGCTGGTGAACTTCGTCGTGATCACCAAGGGCGCGACGCGCATCGCCGAGGTCTCCGCACGGTTCAGCCTGGACTCCATGCCCGGCAAGCAGATGGCGGTCGACGCCGATCTGTCGTCCGGGCTGATTGACGAGAACGAGGCGCGGCGGCGGCGCAAGGAACTCGAGGACGAGAGCCAGTTCAACGGCTCGATGGACGGCGCGGCGAAGTTCGTGCGCGGCGACGCCATCGCGGGCTTGATTATCACCTTCATCAACGTCGTGGCCGGGATCATCATCGGCGTGGCGCAGATGGGCATGAGCTTCGGCGCGGCGGCGGAGAGCTACACGCTGCTGACCGTGGGCGACGGTCTGGTGACGCAGATTCCGGCGCTGACGGTTTCCACCGCCGCCGGTTTGCTGATCTCCAAATCCACGGCCAGCGGTTCCACCGACAAGGCGCTTTTCGCGCAGCTTGGCGGCTATCCGCGCGCGTTGGGGCTGTCGTCCTTCCTGACCTTCGCGCTGGCGCTGCTGCCGGGACTGCCGTTCATCCCGTTCCTGCTGCTGTCGCTCGCGACCGGAACGATGGCTTGGTACTCCAGCCGCAATCAGGCCGCGGAGGCCGTCAGCTTCGCGCAGGAAAAGGAGAAGGCCGCCACCCCGGCCAAGACGGAAGAGCCGATTGCCAAGACGCTCGCAATTGATGAAATCCGGCTGGAAATGGGCTACGCGTTGCTGTCGTTGGTCAACAACGAAAGCGCCCGCCTGACGGAGCAGATCCGGGCGCTGCGGAAACAATTGGCGCAGGAAATGGGCTTCGTCATGCCCTCGGTGCGCATCCAGGACAACCTGCAACTGCCCGCCAACACCTACGTCATCCGCATCAAGGAGATCGAGTCCGGGCGCGGCGAGCTGCGCGCGAACAAGATGCTGATCATGGACCCCAACGGAGAGACCATTCCGCTCCAGGGGGAACAAACGACCGAGCCGACCTTCGGCCTGCCCGCCATGTGGGTCGAGGAGAAGCAGCGGGAGGAGGCCATGTTCCGGGGCTACACCGTGGTCGATCCGGCGACGGTTGTGACCACGCACCTGACCGAGATCATCAAGGAGAACATGGCGGAACTGCTGTCCTACGCGGAAACGCAGAAGCTGCTCGACGACCTGGACAAGGACCAGCAAAAGCTGGTGTCCGACCTGATCCCCAGCAGCATCTCGACCGCGGGCGTGCAGCGTATCCTCCAGAACTTGCTGAACGAGCGCATTTCCATCCGCGACCTTCCCGGCATTCTGGAGGCGATTTCCGAAGCGAGCGGGTACACGCGGAACCTGATGCTGACGACAGAACACGTCCGCTCGCGCCTCGCCCGGCAGATCTGCAACGACTACACGGGAGACAACGGCTATATCCCCATTCTCACGCTCTCGCCGCAGTGGGAACAGAGCTTCGCCGAATCGCTGCTCGGCGACGGCGAGGAAAAACAGCTTTCCATGGCCCCTTCGCGCTTGCAGGAGTTCATCGCCTCGGTGCGCCAGGGCTTTGAGCGTCAGGCCATGCTGGGCGAAATGCCGGTGTTGCTCACCAGTCCCGGCGTGCGGCCCTACGTGCGTTCGATCGTCGAGCGCTTCCGGCCGCAGACTGTCGTGCTTTCGCAGAATGAGATTCACCCGAAAGCCCGCATCAAGACGCTTGGACAGATATAGGGCAGAGGATCGACCCGAATGCGTTTGAAATCGTTCACCGCCGACTCCCTGCCTGAAGCGATGGAGCTTGTCCGCAAGCACCTGGGGGACGACGCGGTCATACTCGACACCTACACCGACCCGAAAAGCGGCTCCGTGCGCGTCGCCGCGGCGGTCGATACCGATCCGGCCATGTCCGCCATCGCCGGTGGCGACAGCGGTCTCGGCGTCTTCAACATCCTGTCCCAGGTCCTCGATTTCCATCGCGTCCCCCTCGACCTGACCGACCGGCTGTTGAGCGCGGCGGCGGCTGTCGGCGCGCAATCGCCGGAAGCGGCGCTGGCGGGTGGGCTGGAGGCCGAGTTCTTCTTTGCCTCCCTGCCGCAAGCGGCGACGGAGCGGCCGCTCCTGCTGCTGGGGCCGCCGGGCGCGGGGAAGACCGCCACCGCCGCCAAGCTGGCAGCGCAGGTGCGGGTGCGCGGCGGCGCCACGACGCTGATCACGCTGGATATCGGCAAGGCCGGATCGCTGGCCCAGATTTCAGCCTTCGCCGAAGCGCTGGGGGCGAACCTGCGCGAGGCACACGACACCGATACTCTAGAGAAGGCGGTGAAAAGCTGTCCTTCCGGGCATTTCATCGTCGTCGACACGATCGGCACCGGCCCCTTCGATCCGCACGCGATGCAGGAATTGCGGGACTGGATCGCCGTGGCCGACGCGGAAGGAATCCTGGTCCATCAGGCCAGCGGCGACCCGTTGGAGGCGGCCGAAACCGCCGTCGCCTACTCCGAGATCGGGGCGCACTACATGATCGCAACAAAGCTGGATACGACAAGAAGGTTGGGGAGCATGCTCAACGCGGCGCACAACGCCGAAATGACCCTGCTGGGGGTGGGCACCGCGCCCACGATCGGCGGCGGCCTGCGCGGAACCGGGCCAGAGGCGCTTGCAAAGATGCTGCTCGCGTGTCAGGCGCAAATCGAGGACGAAGCGGAATCCATGGCCGCGGACGGCGACGGGGATATGCACGTGGCGCGGATGTTTGCAA
Organism: Rhodovibrio sp.; assembly: GCA_007127165.1. Classification (GTDB taxonomy): domain Bacteria; phylum Pseudomonadota; class Alphaproteobacteria; order Kiloniellales; family Rhodovibrionaceae; genus SKZV01. The sequence goes on from SKZV01000027.1 coordinate 6,889, forward strand.
CGGGAGCAGAATCATGATGGAAGCGCCCAAGACGACCGCTGCCGCCCGGCACGCCCTGCCCTACGCGCCGAACGTCATCGCCGTCGCCTCCGGCAAGGGGGGCGTGGGCAAGACGTGGTTCTCCATCACGCTCGTTCACGCGCTGGCCCGGCGCGGAGAGCGGGCGCTGCTCTTCGACGGCGATCTGGGGCTGGCGAACGTCGATGTGCAACTCGGACTCTATCCTGCCTCGGACTTGCGGCGGGTGGTTTCCGGACCGGCCTCGCTGAAGGACGCCACCGTCGAGGTCAAGGATGCGGGCTTTTCAGTGATCGCCGGGCGCTCCGGCCACGGCGGGCTGGCCACGATGGGTCCGGCGCAGCTCGACAGCCTCAGCCGCGCGCTGATGACGGTCGCGCCCAGCTATGACCGCGTCGTGCTCGACCTTGGCGCGGGGATCGACCGGACGGTGCGCGCCCTGACGGCACGGGCCGGAATCAACCTCGTGGTGATCAACGACGAGCCAACCTCGATGACCGACGCGTACGCGTTCATCAAGGTCACCCTCCAGCAACGCCCTGACGTCGATCTTCGAGTGGTCGTCAATCAGGCGGAGACGCAGCGCGACGGAGAGCGGGTCTACGGCGCCATGCGAAAGGCCTGCGAGACTTTCCTGAAGGCTTCGCCGCCGCTGCTGGGGGTCGTGCGCCGCGATAGCTGGGTCCGCGATTCGATTCGGCGGCAGACGCCGCTGCTTTCACGCAATCCCAACGCTCCGGCGGCGCAGGATGTCGAGGCCATCGCCGCGCGGCTGCTCGCGGTGACGTGAGCGGAGTCCTTCCCACGCAAGGCCACCAGCCGCCGCTGAGCCCGGCGGCGGCCCCGGCTGACCGCATACCGATGGTCGTACGCGACCCCTCTCCGGCCCTTCGCGAAGCGGTCGGGACCACCATCGCCGCGACCGTAACGGGTGTGGATCGGCAGGGCCATTTGCTGCTGCGGACGGATCGGGGCGTTCTCGCGCTGGCGACCCAGCTTCGCCCGCCGGTCGGCAGCGAGGTGCTGGTGCAACTCCGCCTTGGCAGCGGCGCACAGTTACAAGCCTACATCCTCCAGGTGCGCGAACCCGGCGCCAGTCACGCGTCCCACCCGGCGGGCGGGGCACTCCCGGCAGCAGCGAGCGATGCAGCGGCGGCACGCGGTCACCTTCCGATTCCCCCGCCCGGCCTCTTGACCGACGCAGCCGCCCTCACCCGCATTTGGCCCGCGCTCGACGAGGTGATGCGACTCTTGGCGCAGGGCGGCGGCGCTGCCCCGATACCCGCGCCTGGGCCGACCTTCGTAGCCGGACTGTCCGCCTTTCTAGGCGCACTGCTCAGCGGCGAGGCGCGGCAATGGCTGGGGGCGGAGGCGGTACGACTCCTGCAGCACGCTGGCCACGGCGCCGCTTTGCAGGGGCTGGAGCGCGATTTCGCCCTCTTGCAGGGCCTCGCACGCGATGCCGGGAACGATTTCCGGCTCTTCGTCCTGCCCTTCCAGCACGACGACGCGGCGCGGCCGCTACGGCTGTTCGTTCGCCAGGACCATGAAGACGCGTGGGACAGCAGCGCGCAAAGCCGCCGCTTTATCGTGGAGGTGGAGTTGCCGCGCCTTGGCGACATCCAGATCGACGGGCTCGCTGGGAACGGCCGCCTGAACATGATCCTGCGAAGCCGCGAGGCGCTGGACGCGCCGCTCCGTGACGAGCTTCTGGCGATCTTTGGGATCGCGCGGAGCCGGAGCGGCTTTACCGGCGAGTTCCACTTCGCCTTCGGCCGCGAATGGCGCTTCCAGCCCATTGAGGCTGGAAGCGCCGGAAACGGAAGCGTCGTGGTGTAAAGCGAACGCGGCCAAGCTGACTAAATCGTTGCGCGCTATTCCTTAACGAACAGCTTTCGCGGAAAGTCGCAGAACGTTTCGACGCCGGTTTCGGTCACCCGAAACGTTTCCGACAGTTCAATGCCCCAGTCGTCGAGCCAGATGCCGGGAATCATATGAAACGTCATGTTCGGCTGCAATTCCGTAAGGTCGCCGGGCCGCAGGCTCATCGTGTGCTCGCCCCAGTCCGGCGGATAGTTCAGACCGGTCGAATAGCCGATCCGGGAGTCCTTCACCAAGCCGCTGCGCGCGATCGACTCGCGCCACGCCGCCTCGACATCCTGGCAGAGCATCCCCGGCTTCACCACGTCGAGCGCGGCCTGCATTCCCTCGACCACGTACTTGCTCGTATCGACAAATTTCTGCGGCGGCTTACCGAGGAACAGCGTACGCGCCATCGGGCAGTGATAGCGCTTGCGGCAGCCCGCCAGTTCCAGGATCGTCGCCTCGCCCGTCACATAAGGGTCGTCGCTCCAAGTCAGGTGCGGCGTCGAGGTGCCTTCGCCGCTGGGCAGCATCGGCACAATCGCAGGATAGTCGCCGCCGTATTCCGGCGTTCCCGCGATTTGGGCCCGGTAGATTTCCGCCACCGCATCGCACTGGCGCACGCCGGGCTCGATCACCCGGATAGCCGTTTCCATCACCCGGTCGAGGATTAGCGCCGCCTCGCGCATGCGCGCGATCTCGGCGTCCGACTTGACCGACCGCACCCAGTTGACCAGCAGGTTCGCGTCCTGAAAGCGGGCGTCGGGCAGCTTACGGACAAGGGAGTCATAGCTGCGGGCGGTAAAGTAATAGGCGTCCATTTCGACGCCGATCACCTTTTGGTCCCACCCCCGCTCGGTCAACATGTCCGCAACGTAGTCGAAGGGATGCTTGTGCGGCGCCTGCACATAATCGTCAGGATAGCCGATGACGTTTTCGCGCTTCAGGAAGGTGGTCACGTGAGCGGCACGGACATCCATCTTGCGGCCGATCCACAGCGGCTCTTCCTCGTCGAGGCTAAGCACCACCACCTGGGGCACATAGAACGACCAGCCGTCATAACCGGTGAGGTAGCACATGTTCGCCGGATCGGCGACAAGCAGAACATCGATACCCCGCGCCTCCATCCGTTCGCGGGTGTGCCGGATGCGCTCCAGATGCTCTTCACGCGAAAACGCCGCCATATGTTATTCGCTCCCTTGTAACTCGGCAAGTCTTGCCAGATATTCCTCCAATTCTCGTGGATCGCTCACGGCGAGCGCAGTTAGCGAATCGTCGATCCGCCCCGCAACCTGTGTGAGTATCGAGCCTGCGCCAAGCTCTACCAGTAGATCGACCCCTTGGTCACGCAGGAACTCTACACTTTCGGACCACCGCACCATTTCGGTCATCTGTTCGACCAGCCTGCGGCGGATCGCGTCGGGGTTGTCGAGCGGCGTTGCGGTTACGTTGGCGACGATGGGGACCGCTGGTTCGACGATTTCCACCTCGTCCAGCAACGCTTCCAACTCGCGCGCCGCCGGCTCCAGCAGCGCGCAGTGGAACGGGGCGGAAACCGAAAGCAGGACGGTTTTCCCGCCTTGGCTCTTCGCACTCTCGATCGCGCGGTTGACGGCCCGGCGATGTCCGCTGATCACCATCTCGGTCGGCGCGTTGTAGTTGGCGATCTGACAGACCTCGTCATCCCCCGCGGCGTCGCGGGCGATCTGCCACACGTCGTCGTAGGGCAGACCGAGAATCGCCGCCATCGCGCCCACGCCGACCGGCACCGCTTCCTGGATCGCCCGTCCCCGGGCCTGCACCAGCCGCACCGCGTCGGTCAGCGAGATCGCGCCAGCCGCAGTAAGAGCAGCGTATTCCCCGACGGAGTGACCTGCGAAGAAGTTGGCCTGCTCGGAAAGCGGCGTGCCGAAACGCTCCTCCAGTACGCTGACAACCGCCATCGAGACGGTCAGCAGCGCGGGCTGAGCGTTCTCGGTGAGAACCAACTGCTCTTCCGGTCCCTCGAACATCAGGCGTGAAAGATCCTGGCCAAGCGCGTCGTCCACTTCTTGGAAAACACCGCGCGCGGCCGGATAAGCATCGACTAGGTCCCGGCCCATTCCCGGGCTCTGCGAACCCTGGCCCGGAAACACGAAAGCCTGTGGCATCAATACGTTCCTCTTTAATCATTGTTCCCGCTAAACGCCCTCGGCGCTCGGCATGGGAGCGACAGGTTAGCAAATGCGTGTACCAAGAGACACCGTTTGCTTAATCTTCAATTAGGAAAATGGGAAATCGCCGCTTTTCCGCCAAAGGCAGCCCCGCTCTTCATCGAGGGTGCACTGTATCAATGGGCGGCAGCCGCGGCCGGAACCGAAGTCCCGGCCGATGCCTCAGTCGCGGATCTGCGCAATTATCCAGAGATTCGCTCGGCGCGCGGGCTACTGATCGTCGCGCTGCGTGCGCTCCAGGCGTTCGTGGCGTTCCTGAGCTTCGATTGAAAGGGTCGCGATCGGGCGCGCTTCCAGCCGTCCCAGGCTGATCGGCTCCTCGGTATCCTCGCAGTACCCATAACTTCCGTTCTCGATGCGCTCCAAGGCAGCGTCGATCTTGGAAATCAATTTGCGTTCCCGGTCGCGGGTCCGCAATTCCAGCGAGCGATCGGTTTCAAGCGAGGCCCGGTCAGCAATATCGGCCTCGGAAATTCCTCCATCCTGGAGATTTTCCAGCGTTTCCGACGATTCTCGAAGCAGGACTTCCTTCCATCTCAACAGCTTTTGGCGGAAGTACTCTCTCATCTTTTCGTTCATGAAAGGCTCGTCCTCGGAAGGACGGTAGTCGGGCGGAAGCGTTACCGACATTCTTTGGTCCCAGATTCGCTATCAGGCGTGGTCTCAAGTGTGCCGCGCGGGAGTATAGGAATTTCGTTCCGAACCACAAGCCTCAATCCATTTTCATCAGAGGTAGCAGACGGTTGTTTTGGCGCTCGCCTACATACATCCTTAAATTACAAGCCCAGCTTGGCCAACTCCACATGCGCGCGGAGTTCAATCTCATCCAGTATTTCGTTCAGCCGCGGGTCTTCGCTTTCCGCGCGGGCGGAGTCGATCTCGGCCGTCAAGTTTTGGACCGAACTGCTGGAAAGCCTACCGTCGAGGAGATCCAGACGCAGCTCGTCCAGCCGATCAAGGATGCGCCCGCCCTGACTTAATGCTTCGTCGCGCCCGCCGGAAGCGTCGGGAACCTCTTGCAGCGCGAGCAAGGCATCCAGTCCGCTGACCTTTCCGCCCGGTGCCGCCTTGGCGCCTTGCGACGCCTCACCGCTACCGAGCGCCTCGGCGAAACCGCCGCCCTCCGCGCCATCGCGGGCACGGCCGCCGCGCTTTGGAGCGCTGGGCGGATGCAATGAACTTCGGTCGATCTTCATAATTCCGCTCCCGGAAGTCTCTTCGGCCCGACGCGCTCGGCCCAGCCATTATCGTCAATTCTCTCCAATTGGAGACTTTGCCTACACACGGTTAAGGACCCGTAAAGACTCCCCCTGCAAAATATCCTCTCGTACACTCAATACGTGTCTCAACCCACGGTACCACACTCTGCTCCGTGGGCCGTTTTTGAGATGGAGAAACGCTTGCGCCACGTCGGCTATTCCCCCGCAAACACCCGCCCAACCGGCGCAAACCCGGCAAGCCTTGCCGCCCTACCCGGCGAGGTTTTCCGCCCGGCAGGGCTCTCCATAACGCCGCAATCGCACAAGGCATTGAAGTCACACGTAAACCCACGGTGGCACGACTCTCGCATAACGACCGCTGTGGACATCCGTGAAGACCGCCGTCCGACGCCTGAACCAAAGGACCTGGAGCTCACATGCGTCGCTTGACCAGAAACATCCTCGCCGTGGCCCTGACGGGCTTTGCGCTGGCGCTTTTCGCCTTTCCGGGCGACACGGCAGCGCAATCGCGCATCAAGGACATCGCCAATGTCGAGGGCGTGCGCGACAACATGCTGGTCGGTTATGGGCTGGTGGTCGGGCTTGACGGAACAGGCGACGACATTGACGACGCGGTTTTCACCCGCGAAAGCCTGATCGGCATGTTGCAGCGCCTCGGCGTGAACGCGCGCGACAATGATCTGGACACGGACAACGTCGCCGCAGTGATGGTGACGGCGGATCTGCCGCCCTTTGCACGGCAGGGCACGCGGTTCGACATCCGCGTATCGTCTCTGGGCAGTGCCGACAGCCTTCTCGGCGGAACGCTGCTCGTGACGCCGTTGCTGGGCGCGGATGGCGATATCTACGCGGTGGCGCAGGGGCCGGTCGCGATTGCGGGTTTTGCGGCGCAGGGCGCGGCGCAGAGCATCACCCGCGGCGTGCCGACCAGCGGGCGGATTGCGAACGGCGCGATCGTCGAGAAGGAGATCGACTTCGACCTGGCGGCCTTGCAAACACTGAATCTGACGTTGCGCAACCCGGACTTCACCACGGCGCGGCGGGTCGCACAGGCGATCAACCAGTTCGTCGGCGAGAATACCGCGCGCTCGCTCGATCCCTCGACCATCCAGGTACAGGTGCCCGCCTCCTACAGCGGCCAGACGGTCGAGTTGCTGACCGATATCGAGCAGCTCCCGGTTTCGCCGGACCAGATCGCCCGCGTCGTCATCGACGAAAGCTCCGGCGTCATCGTGATGGGCGAGCGGGTGCGCATCTCCACGGTCGCGGTGGCGCAGGGCAACCTGACCGTCAGCATTACCGAAACCCCTCAGGTCAGCCAACCAGCCCCCTTTGCCGACGCAGGCGAGACGGTGGTGGTGCCGCGCACCGACATCGAGATCGACGAAGACGAGGACCGGCGGCTTGCCGTGCTGCCCGAGGGGGTGAGCCTGCAGGAACTGGTCAACGGCCTGAACGCCCTGGGCGTCGGCCCGCGCGACATGATCACAATTCTCCAAGCCATCAAGGCGGCGGGCGCGCTGCAAGCCGAAATCGAGGTGCTGTAATGAGCTTCACAACGTCTTCCGCCGATCCTGCCTTCGCGATGCAGCAGGCGCAAAACGCCCGGCTCGACAACACGTCGAGCCTCGCCGGCAGCCGAGGGATGAACGAGGCCGCGATGGATGCGGCGGCGCAGGAGTTCGAGGCGATGTTCCTCGCCCAGATGCTGAAGCCGATGTTCGAGGGGGTCGAGCCCAACCCGCTGTTCGGCGGCGGCGAGGGCGAGGAGATCTTCAATTCCCTGATGATCGAGGAATACGGCAAGGCCATCGCCGGCAGCGGCGGGGTCGGCCTCGCCGATACGATCAAGGCGGCGATGCTGAAGCTTCAGGAGACGACATGAGCGCGAAGGAAAAGCCCGTGGCGGACGCCGGGGAAAGCGTGACGGCCGCCACGGCGGAGGAAACGGCGGCGGCGGTGAACGAGCCCGCTCACCCTTCGGTGGCGGAGATCATCGAGGCGAACCCGGACACGCCGGAGATCATCGTCGACCTGCTGCGGGTCAGCGAACGCCTGACCGCCCTGATGGAACGCGAGATCGACATGATCCGCGAGATGGACCCGGCGGAAATGAAGGCCCTGCACGACGGCAAGGCCGGGCTGGCCGCCGCCTACGAAGCGCGGCTGCGCAACGTCAGCGAAGATCCGTCGTTGCTCGATACGTTGAACGACGAGGTGCGCGGCGCGCTGCGCAGCTTGACCGAGCGCTTCGCCGAGACGCTGAACCGCAACGAGCGCTCGCTGCACGCGGCCCGGCAGGCGACCGACGCCATGCTCCGGACCGTCGTGAACGCGGTGGCGAAGCAGCAACGCGAGAAGGCTGGCTATTCGCCGCGCGGCAACCACGCCGCGCCGAGCGGCGCACCGATCAGCCTGGACCAACGGTTCTGACCGGAGGCGGGGCTTCAGACGCCGGGACATTGGGAGCCGGGACTGTGAGAGAGGGAAGAGAAGCATGTCGCTGACAGGGGCGCTCAATACGGCGGTATCCGGCATCCAGACCGCACAGCGGCAGATGCAGGTAACCTCCGGCAACGTCACCAATGCGAACGTCGAGGGGTTCAGCCGCAAGACGGCCAGCCCGGAAACCATCGTCGTCGGCAGCCAAAATGCCGGCGTGCGGCTTGGCGAGGTCACCCGCGAGGTGGACGAGTTCCTGACCAAGCAGGTGCGCCGGCAGGAAACGTCGCTCGCCAACCTGGAAGCCCAGTCGCAGATCATGACGCGCGTGCAGGAGCTGTTCGGCACGCTGCGCAACGACTCGACGCTCGCCAACACGCTGACGCGCCTGCAGGACTCGCTGGAGCAGTTGCAGACCGATCCGGAAAGCCAGGCTACGCGCAACGGCGTCGTTCAGGCGGCGCGGGAAACGGCGCAGGAGTTCAACCGCTTCAACCGCGAGGCGCTGGAACTGCGCGGACAGGTCGATAGCGACATTAATCTCGCAGTGTCCGACCTCAACGAAACGCTGAAGGAGGTCCGCGACCTCAACGACCGCATCTCTTCCGCCAAGGCGACGGGCAATCCGGTGGGCGAGTTGCAGGACGAGCGCGATCGGGCGCTGACCACTGTGTCGCAGATGATGGACGTGCGGACCTTCGAACGCTCCACCGGCGAGATCGTGGTGATGAACCCGCAGGGCCAGCCGCTGGTGGACAGTCAGGCGAGCCAACTGAACTTCGACATCACCGGCGCGTTCAACGCCGGGACCGACGGAAAGCCGGTCACCTTCCA
>SKZV01000173.1 GCA_007127165.1 Rhodovibrio sp.
GGATAAAGTCGGCACACTTCGCACAGGCAGTGTCGATGCAGGATGGAGAGCCCGCTCAATGGAGTTTGATCGTCCAGGTAGGTCGTCCGTGATTGGACCGGCAGGTGAGCCGATGACCATTGACGACCTTCCCCCACCGGATACGAAACGCTGGGTCGTCCGGCGCAAGGCCGAGGTCGTTGCCGGTGTCCGCTCCGGCCTGATCAGCCTTGAGGAAGCGTGTGACCGATACAGCCTCTCGGTTGAGGAGTTTCTTTCCTGGCAGCGCCTGATCGACAGTCACGGCATGCGGGGATTGCGCACCACGCGGGTTCAACAATACCGCCGCCACTGCGACGAGGACGCCGAATGTGAGGCGGCGCAATAGCCTCGCCAAGCCCCTCTTGCGCCGTCTTGCGGCCGGGTCCCCAGCACGTTAGCGTTGATGGGTGGCCCGGCCACTCATTTTCCAGCCTGACTTTGGAACGCCCTCACCAATCTTTCGCGACCTGCGCCACGCCCGGCACAATTCCAGATGGCAAGTCTTAACGGTTTGCTGGGCAATTTTTTCCCGATGTTAACGACACCTTTACCCGCTTCAGCTTAGCGTCGCTCTCTCAAATGGGTCGAGAACCGTTTCGAGTCCGCCCCAGCGAACCACGGACGCCAACTGACGGGAATCGCGCGTGAATACCTTTCTCGACACGCTGAAAAGCCTTGGACCCGTCCGCCTCGCGGCGATGGGTGCGGTTGCGGCGGGCATCATCGCATTCTTCATCTACATGACGACGCAGCTTGTCGGCGAAGAGATGGCCCTGCTGTACAGCGATCTGGAGTCCCGCGACAGCGGCGAGATCGTCAGCGAGTTGGAGCAGCGCAACATCCCCTATTCCGTGTCCGCCGACGGCTCGCAGATCCGGGTGCCGGAAAGCCAGGTCGGGCGCCTGCGGGTACAGATGGCCGAACAGGGGCTGCCCAGCGGCGGCTCGATCGGCTACGAAATTTTTGACGAATCGAGCGGGCTCGGCACCACCAACTTCGTGCAGAACGTCAACCACGTTCGGGCGCTGGAAGGCGAACTGGCGCGCACCATTCGCTCCATCGACAACGTGCAGCAGGCGCGCGTCCATCTCGTGCTGCCGCAGCGCGAACTGTTCAGCCGGGCCCGCAACGACCCCAGCGCCTCCATCGTGCTGCTGATGCGCGGCAATCAGCGGCTGAACACGAATCAAGTTCTCGCCGTGCAGCATCTGGTGGCCTCCGCCGTCCAGAACATGCGCCCCAACCTGGTCTCGATCGTCGACCAGCAGGGCACGCTGCTCGCGCGCGGCGGCGACGAAAACAATATGATGGGCGGCGCGTCCAATGCGCAGGAAATGCGCGCCAACCTGGAACAGCGCCTGGCGCGCACGCTGGAACAGCTTCTCGAACGCTCGGTCGGTCCAGGCAATGTGCGGGCCGAAGTCGCCGCCGAAATGAATTTCGACCGCATTACGGAAAACGAAGAACTTTACGATCCGAACAGCCAGGTCGCCCGCTCCGAGCAGTTCGTGGATGAGGTCGAAAGCGATGTCGACTCGGAAGGCCCCCAGCCGGTGACGGTCGGCAACAACCTGCCCGACATCGACGCTGACGGCGACGGCGAGGGACGCACGCGCCAGCGCGACCGCGAGCGCTCGGAAGAAATCATCAACTACGAAATCTCCCGCACCGTCCGCACGCACGTCCGCGAAGGCGGCGGTGTCGAACGGCTGTCGGTCGCCCTGCTGGTCAACGGCAACTACATCACGAACGCCGACGGCGAGCGCGTCTATCAGGAGCGCTCGCAGCAGGAGATGGAACAAATCGCCGCGCTGGCACGTTCGGCCGTCGGATTCAGCGACCGCCGCGGCGATACGCTGGAAGTCATCAACCTGCAGTTCGTCGATCCGACGGCGGACCTGGAACCGGCCAGCCGGACCGGGCTTCTGGGACTGCCGCAGTCCGAGTTGATGCGCGCCGCCGAACTGATCGTGCTCGGGATCGTCGCCGTGCTGATCCTGCTTCTGGTGGTGCGCCCGCTGATGACGAGGCTCCTTGAATCGCAGATGGGACAGGCCGCCGGAATGGGCGGCGATCCCGCCCTCGCCTACCAGGGCGGCGGCCACGCACAGTTGAGCGGGCCGCCCGGCGTCCCGGCGACCGCGAACGCGCCCAGCGGGGACATTCAGGAGTTCGGCATGGAGGAAGAGCCGGAAAACGAACAGCTTATTGACCTCAACAAGGTCGAGGGCCGGGTGAAGGCATCCTCCGTGCGCAAGATCGGCGAGATCGTGGACAAACATCCGGAAGAGGCCGTGTCGATCATCCGCACATGGCTTTATCAGCAACAAAGTTAGCGTGGGGCGTCGATGAACATGCGGCTACGCGAGGATTACCGATCTCTCACCGGCCCCGACAAGGCCGCGTTGATGATGATGTCGGTGGGCGAAGAAAATGCGGCCCGCATGTTCGCCCTGATGGACGACGAGGAGATCAAGGAGATCTCCCAGGCGATGGCGAACCTGGGCACCGTCAGCTCCAACATCGTGGAACGGCTGTTCAGCGAGTTCGCCGAACAGATCTCCGTCACCGGTTCGCTGGTCGGCAACTACGACAACACCGAGCGGCTGCTCATGAAGGTCATGAGCCGGGACCGCGTCGACCAGATCATGGAGGAAATCCGCGGTCCGGCCGGGCGCACGATGTGGGACAAGCTCGGCAACGTGAACGAGCAGGTGCTGGCCAACTACCTGAAGAACGAATACCCGCAGACCGTCGCCGTGGTGCTCTCCAAGATCAAGCCTGACCACGCCTCGCGCGTTCTGGCGCTGCTGCCCGAGGGCTTCGCGATGGAAGTCATCATGCGGATGCTGCGCATGGAGGCGGTGCAGAAGGAGGTTCTGGACGACGTGGAGCGCACGCTGCGCAACGAGTTCATGAGCAACCTCGCCCGCACCTCGCGCCGCGACGCGCACGAGTTGATGGCGGAGATTTTTAACAGCCTGGACCGGCAGACCGAAACCCGCTTCCTCACCTCGCTGGAAGAGCGCAACCGCTCTTCGGCCGAGCGGATCAAGCAGCTCATGTTCACCTTCGAGGACCTGGGCAAGCTCGACCCAGGCAGCGTGCAAACGCTGATGCGCGCCATCGACAAGGACAAGCTTTCCATCGCGCTGAAGGGCGCGTCGGAGGCGCTGCGCAACTTCTTCTTCTCCAACATGTCCGAACGCGCCGCCAAGATCATGCGCGAGGACATGCAGGCGATGGGGCCGGTGCGCCTGCGCGACGTCGACGAGGGACAGAACGAGATCGTGCAGATCGCCAAGGAACTCTCCGAACGCGGCGAAATCATCGTCGCCGACAGCAAGGGCGAGGACGAGCTGGTCTATTAACCCCTGTGCGGTGGCTTGAACGGCGGCGAAAGGCATTTATGGCCGGTAAAGAGAAATTCCTGTTCGACAAGGACTTCGACTACGAGGCGGATCTCGAGGCCAAGGCAAGGGCGGAAGCCGAGCGCCGGGCGCGGGAACCTGAGCCGGAAGTCGAGCCCGATCCCCCGGCTCCGACCTACTCGCAGGAGGAACTGGCGGCGGCGCAGGACGCCGCGCGGATGGACGGCTGGAACGCGGGCTTCGCCGCGGGCGAGGAGCAGACGCGCAATCATGCCGAGGAGGCCCTGACCGCCGCAACAACGCGGGTGGCGGCGGGGCTGGAGACGCTGCTCGCACGCACTGGCGAGGCGGAAAGCCGCCGCGACCGCGAGGCGCTGACGACGGCGGTGCGGCTGGTTGAAAAGCTCTTCCCGGCGCTGGCGGCGCGGGAGGGGCTGAACGAGATCGAGGCCTTACTCTCCGAGGCGCTGCACAGGCTGCATGAGGAGCCGAGGGTGGTCGTGCGGGTCGCCGATGCGTTGCTCGACCCGCTGCGTCACCGCATGGACGCGATTGGCGCGAAGGCGGGCTATCCGGGCAAGACGATCCTGCTGACGGACGACACGATGCCCGAAGGCGATGTGCGGGTGGAATGGGCGGACGGCGGTGCGGAGCGCGATACCGAACGCTTATGGCGGGAGGTGGGCGAGATGCTCGCGCGCGCCACCGACGCTCCGCAGTCCGCGCGCCCTTCCGGCGCGGACCGGATGCGGGCGCCGCAGAACTCTGAACCCCGGATGCCCGCGCCGGACCCCGCGCAAGACGGTGGGGACGACGCCGCGCAGGACGGTGGGCAGGAAGCACGACGCCGCACGGCATGAGACGGCCGTGACCACGACCGAGCGCCCTGAACGGGCCGCGACATTAGGAGGATCGAATGGCCGATAAGGACAACCTGGAACTGAGCGACCTGGAATCCGAGGACGGACAAGCTCTCGGACAACGTGCGGAGGACTTCGACGGGGAGCAGGAAGTCGACCGCCCGCCCACCAACGCCAAGGAACTGGAAGCGGTTTACGACATCCCGGTCCAGGTCTCGGCGGTTCTGGGCA
>SKZV01000068.1 GCA_007127165.1 Rhodovibrio sp.
CAGGCGGAAATAGCAGTGCCCGGAGGCCGGGAAGCTGGGCCGCGAAATCTCGCCGCGCACGCGTACGCGCGAAAACGCGCCCTCGACGGTGCGTTTGACGGCAAGACTGATCTCGCCGACGGAAAAAATCGGGATATTGCCCCCCTTGGCCAGGGAGTCCGTACCGGCGGCGTTCCGGGGGTCGCTTGGTGCTTCGGTCATTGCGAACAGTTATGCTACAAAGCGCCCGGACAACCAAGGCATGGCAACCAAGGCATCGCGAAAAGGGAGCAACGCAAATCCATGAAGGTTCTGGTGGTAGGATCAGGCGGACGCGAACATGCGCTTTGCTGGGCGCTTGCGGCCTCGCCCTTGGCCGATGAGCTTTATTGCGCGCCCGGAAACGCCGGAATCGGGCAGGAAGCCGTCTGTGTCGACATTGCCGCCGACGATATCGAGGGGCTGACCCGCTTCGCGCGCCAACAATCCATCGACCTCGTGGTGGTAGGGCCGGAAGGGCCGCTGGTTGCCGGGCTGGTGGATGCGTTGGAAGCGGTCGGGATCAAGGCGTTCGGGCCGTCCAAGGCGGCGGCGGAGCTGGAGGGCTCCAAGGGTTTCATGAAGGACCTCTGCGCCAAGTACAACATTCCCACCGCGCGCTACCGCCGCTTCACGCAGAATCAGCTCGATGCCGCGCGAAGCTATGCCCGGGAGATCGGCGCGCCGCTGGTGATCAAGGCCGATGGGCTGGCCGCCGGGAAGGGCGTGATCATCGCCGATAGGGTGAAGCTGGCGGAACGGGTTATCACCGACGCGCTGCTCGACTCCTGCTTTGGCGAGGCTGGAACGGAGATCGTGATCGAGGAGTTTCTGGAGGGTGAGGAAGCCAGCGCCTTCGCTCTGGTGGACGGCAAGACCGCACTGATGATGCCGGGCGCGCAGGACCACAAGCGCGCCTATGACGGCGACACCGGCCCCAACACCGGCGGCATGGGCGCCTATTCCCCCGCGCCGATCCTGACCGACGCGATGAACGAGCGGGTGCGCCGCGAGATCATTCAGCCGACAGTGGACGCCATGCGGGCCGAGGGGCGGCCCTTCACGGGCGTGCTCTATGCCGGGCTGATGATCCATGAGGGCGAACCGAAACTGCTAGAATACAACGTGCGCTTCGGCGATCCGGAGTGTCAGGTTCTGATGATGCGGATGATGTCGGATCTGCTGCCCGCGCTGCTGGCGGCTTGCGACGGCGTTCTGGATAGCCTGGACCTGCGCTGGTACGCGGAAAGCGCGCTCTGCGTGGTGATGGCGGCCAGGGGCTATCCGGGCGAATATGCCAAGGGCGAAGAGATCAGGAACGTGGAGCAGGCCGACGCGCAAACCGATGTCACGGTGTTCCACGCCGGGACCAAGCGGGACGAGGAAAGTCAAATGTTGTCCAAGGGCCGGCTGCTGTCCAACGGCGGCCGGGTGCTTGGCGTGACCGCGCTCGGCAACTCGCTGCGGGAAGCGCATGCGCGGGCCTACGCCGCCGCCGAAATGATCTACTGGCCGGGCGGCTTCTACCGCCGCGACATTGGCTGGCGCGCGCTGGGCGAAGATACGCTGCCGAGCCCGGATTGAAGGCCGGGACTTCGGCGGCGGTTCGTCAGTTGAGCCGCCGAATCCCGATGTTTTTCGACTGGTAGTAGTTGCCGAGCGCTTCCTGGCCTTTCTCGCGGCCGATTCCCGAAGTCTTGAAGCCGCCGAAGGGCGTCTCGATCCCGCCGGCGTACCATTCGTTGACGAAGACCTGCCCGGCCTCCAGCCGGTGCGCCACGCGGTGCGCGCGGTCCAGGTCGGCGGTGAACAGCCCGGCGGCGAGACCGAAGGGCGTGCCGTTGGCGATGGCGAGCGCCTGCTCCTCGTCGTCGTAGGCGATGATGGAGAGCACCGGCCCGAAAATCTCCTCCGCCGCGATGCGCATCTCGGGAGTCACCTCGGTGAACACCGTCGGCTGCATGAAGTGTCCCGCCCGGCCGGGGGCGCGGCGGCCGCCGGTTACGGCGCGCGCACCCTGCTGCGCGCCGGAGAGCGCATAGCCCTCGACCCGATCGAGCTGTTCCGCGGAGATCAGCGGCGTAATGAAATTCTCATCCAGGCCGGGGCCCATGCTCAGCCCTTCGGTCATCGCGGCGATCCGCTCCACAACCTCGTCCTTGACCGAGCGATGCACCAAAAGACGCGACATGGCGGAGCACACCTGCCCTGAGTTGAAGTAGATTCCCCACTTCGCGCTCTCGGTCACGGCATCCAGGTCGGCGTCCGGGAAGACGATCCCCGCCGACTTGCCGCCAAGCTCCACCACCGCCGGAACGATCCGCTCCGCGGCGGCGTGCAGAATCTTCCGCCCGGTCTCCACCGAGCCGGTGAAGACGATCTGGTCCACGCCCGGATGCGCGGTCAGTGCCGCCCCCGCGTCGTGGCCGTAGCCGCAGACGACATTGACGGCGCCATCGGGCAGGCCCACCTCCGCGCAGATTTCGCCCAGCAGAGCGACCGCGAGAGGGTCCAGTTCCGGGCTTTTCACGACCGCGGCATTTCCCGCCGCCAGCGCCGGCGCGATTGAGCGCGCGGCCATTTCCAACGGGAAGTTCCATGGAACGATCTGCGCCGAAACGCCGAAAGGGGTCGGCACCACGTAATCGACATAGCCGTCGCCCAGCGGGATGTAGCGCCCCTCGATCCCAGCCGCGAGGCCGCCGTAATACTCGAAATAGGCCGCCGATCCCTCGATCTCCGTGCGTGCTTGCGTCAGGTTCTTGCCGCTCTCCAGTGTCAGGATCGGCGCAATTTCGTCGATCCGCGCGCGCAGCCGCCGGCCCACCTCCTGCACCAGATGGCCGCGCGCGGAGGGGCGCATGGCGCTCAGCGCGCCGCTATCCACGCAACGCCGGGCCTCAGCGACGGCGCGATCCACGTCTGCCGCTTCGCCCCGCGCGATTTCGGCGATCCGCTCCCCGGTGGCCGGGTCTTCGACGGCGATACGGCCGCCGTTCGCGGCGTCCACCCACTGCCCGCCGATGAAGTTCCGCCAATAGGGGGCAATCGTCGTCTGCATGGCGCTCTATCTCCTGCTGCTGCTGCTGCGCGAATCCGTTGCAGCAAGCGATGCTAATAGGATCGCGGGCAACGCGCCAGCGTCCCACAACCCCTTTTGCGTGCCCCATCGTAACCTCTTGCGATGAGACGGGACCTCCTCCATGCTATAACGTGTGCTGGTAGATCGCGGCACAATTTGAGGGATCGGGGGAGTTGGAATCGTGTTCAGGGCCGCATTGCCGATAGCGCTTTTGTTCGCACTCGCGGCGTGCTCCGGTGCGCCTAAGCCCACCGCAAAAGCCCCGCCGCAAAACACGGAACTCAAGCTGCCCTCGCCGCAGACCGCCACGCCGCGCCAAACGGCGAAGCCGCGCGCGCAACCCGCGCTCTACAGTCCCGGCTCGCCGCTGCAATGCGTTCCCTTCGCCCGCGAAGCGGCG
This sequence comes from Rhodovibrio sp., assembly GCA_007127165.1. GTDB lineage: Bacteria > Pseudomonadota > Alphaproteobacteria > Kiloniellales > Rhodovibrionaceae > SKZV01. The sequence goes on from SKZV01000068.1 coordinate 3,501, forward strand.
GGGATCGAGATTTACGGCGACGCCTGGACCTGGTGGGACAGCGCCGCCGGACGCTATTCGCGCGGCAGCAAGCCCCGCATGGGCTCGGTGGTGCAGTTGAAGGTGAACCACGCCGAGCGCGGCCACCTCGCCTACGTTTCGGAGGTGGTCTCCTCACGCGAGATCATCGTCGATCACGCCAACTGGCTGAACCGTGGGAAAATCCATCGAAACACGCCAATGGTCGATGTTTCGCCGAACAACGACTGGTCGCAGGTGCGGGTCTGGTATACGCCCGGTGGCCATCTTGGGGGGTCGACCTACCCCGTCGTTGGCTTTATCTATCCCCATGAAGAGCAGCGCACCGCGTCCCTGCGGCAGTAAGCGAAGCCGAACACGGCGCGCGCGATGTGGCAGACTGCGCGCTCACTTGAACGCCGATGCCGGATAGACCCGATACAATGACCGAAACACGCTACGACAACCTCGGCCAGCTTGGCCGTGAAAGCGGCCTGCCCGCCTCGCCCGAAGAGGCCAGGCTGGAGACCGTGGCGAACCCGCATCCGGGCGAGCAGTACCTCGTGCGCTTCACCTGTCCGGAGTTCACCTCGCTCTGCCCCGTCACCGGGCAGCCGGATTTCGCGCATCTGGTGATCGACTACGTTCCCCAGGCGACGCTGGTGGAGAGCAAGTCGCTGAAGCTCTACCTGCATGCATTCCGCAACCACGGGGCGTTCCACGAGGATTGCACCGTCGCCATCGCACGGCGGCTGATCGACACGCTCGCCCCAATGTGGCTGCGGATCGGCGGTTACTGGTATCCGCGCGGCGGCATTCCCATCGACGTGTTCTATCAATCCGGGCCACCGCCCGAAGGCTTGTGGCTGCCGGACCAGGGCGTCGCCCCCTATCGCGGACGCGGCTGAAGGACGAGACGCCATGACCGCCGCCACCAAGGCCGCGATCCGGGAGAAGGCGCTGGAGG
>SKZV01000025.1 GCA_007127165.1 Rhodovibrio sp.
GGACAACTCCAGCTTGAAGTGCTCGAGCAGCGCATCGAAACGGAGTACAACGTGAAGGCGCATTTCGAATCGTCGCCCTACGACACGGCGCGCTGGGTGGATGCGGACGATCCGCAGAAACTCAGACGCTTCATGGAACGCAACCGCAGCGCGATCGCCGAGGATCGCGATGACGCGCCGGTATTCATGGCGCGCAACTTTTTCGACCTGAATCGCACCCAGGAAGATTGGCCGGACATCCGCTTTTCCACTGTGCGAGAGCGCTGGTAGCGGATCGCGGCGGAGTGCAAGTACAATGATCGCTGTCGAGGTGCAATTTTCCTCTGGCGTTACGGACGATGGACAACTATCTTCTCTCGTGTCTGCTTTTGGTTTCTAGGCGTGCCTGATCGCGTCCCTTACGGCTTGGCGTTCCCGCTACCCATGAGGCCGAAGCTTGGACACTGCCGGCGCAAAGTGCGTCGGCGGGTCAAAACCTGTACGAAATGAATTGGAGGCCATCATGGCTACCGGAACGATCAAGTTTTTCAACACCCAGAAGGGTTACGGCTTCATCCAGCCCGACGACGGCAGCAAGGATGTGTTCGTGCACATCACGGCCGTCCAGCAGGCCGGGCTGGACACGCTCAACGAAGGTCAGAAGGTCAGCTTCGACATCGTGACCGAGCGTGGCAAGACTGCCGCGGGTAACCTTCGCGCGATGTAAGGCTCTCGGTCGTTCCCGAAGGCTCGCGCTTTCGGAATAACGACCGCGCCTGACCGGTTCGGCCCCGGTTCCTCTTCATCGAGGAACCGGGGCCGTTCTTTTTGGAGCCGTTCAACCCGCACTCCCCACCTCTTTCCCGCTCCCCTGAGGGGGAGCTGTCGCCCTTCGCGACTGAGGGGAGACACCCTATCTGAGGGGCCGCAAGAGAAGACAGGCGCTGCGGTGTCGCTGGCGCGACGAGTTTTTTACTCCCCTCAGCCGCAAGCGCGGCAGCTCCCCCGGTGGGGAGCAGGAAGGGGTTCTATGTGGGTTCGCACCCCCGCGCTCCGCACCTCCTTCCCGCTCCCCTGAGGGGGAGCTGTCGCCCTTCGCGACTGAGGGGAGACACCCTATCCGAGAGGACGCGAAAAAAGACACCCGCTCCCCCGCCTAAGCTCGCTTGGCCCGTATCGCGGGGTCCGCGCCACCCCATAAACAGGTCATTTCATCCGTCGACCGGCAATAAGGCGTCACGGACACCGGGCCGGAGCCGTCCCGGAAAAGCCGGAAACGAAGCGCACGACGGCATTCATACCGGGGCCGCCGTCGCAGGCCCAGGCTTCGTGCTGTGTGGTTCCGCTGTCCGCTGCCTCGATCCGCAGTTCCGAATGATGAGCGAACAGGGCCCAAAAGAAGATCGCAAAGACCAGAACCGTCACAAGGACCATGATCCAGCCGATATAACGCGGCGGGGCCTCGCGTTTGGGCAGGTAGTTCAGCGCCAGCCGTTCGCGCTCGCGGGGATCGTTCAAATCGGCATCCAGCAACTCGCGGGCGTACTGCCGGGCCCAGCTTGGCGCTTTGCAGTCGCTGAGATAGACCGAGATCGTTTGCTTCATCACCGAATGCGGCGCCGGACTGGCAAACCACCAGTAATATCCCAGCGCCAGTATGTCATGTTCTGAAACCTCGGCGAGATTGGCTGCGCTGGCAATCAGCGCACTGTCCTCCCGGAGCGTCCACCATGATCTGTCAATCATCGATACAGACTCCACATGGGATCAGCGAACTGCGCGCCCGGCGTTTCCTCTCGACCCGGTGTTCTACTAAGATTTCTACTAAGATAGGGTCTCCAAAGTGCTGCGCCTAGTTCCTTTCACGAATCGGTGTTCTGCTGCTCCATAGAAAGGATAGCCGCCGGGCGCCGCTCGGCTGGGATCGTCCGGTGAGTCAAGCCTGTCAGGCTGCGAGGCCGTGGGGCTGTTGCCGCAAAGACACAGATTAAGGAAAAGCGAGAAGAAAGCCGATGCGCACCGTCACCGTCGCCGCCACCCAAATGGCCTGCACCTGGGACACCGAGGCCAATGTCGCCCAGGCGGAGAATCTGGTGCGGGACGCTGCCGCAGCCGGAGCGCAAGTCGTTCTGATTCAGGAGCTTTTCGAGACGCCATACTTCTGCAAGGACCAGCGGGCGGAGCTGTTTTCGCTGGCGCGGCCGGTCGAGGGGCATCCGACGCTGGAGCGCATGTCGGCCCTGGCGCGAGAGCTTGGCGTGGTGCTGCCGGTGTCGTTTTTCGAGCGTGCGAACACCGCGCATTACAATTCCCTCGCCATGATCGACGCGGACGGCAGCCTGCTCGGCATTTACCGCAAATCGCACATTCCCGACGGGCCGGGTTATCAGGAGAAGTTCTACTTCAATCCCGGCGACACCGGCTTCAAGGTCTTCAAAACCCGCCATGGCCGTCTGGGCGCGGCGATCTGCTGGGACCAGTGGTTTCCGGAATCGGCCCGCGCGATGGCGTTGCAGGGCGCGGAGATCCTGTTCTACCCCACCGCGATCGGCAGCGAGCCGCAAGATCCCACGATCAACAGCCTCGGCCCCTGGCAACGCACGATGCAGGGCCACGCGGCGGCGAACTGCATGCCGCTGGTCGCCTCGAACCGCGTCGGTATCGAGGAGGGCGAAAGCTGCACCCTCACCTTCTACGGCCACTCGTTCATCGCGGATGCGAGCGGGGCCATCGTCGCGGAAGCGGGCTCGCAGGAGCGCGCGGTCGTTACCGCGACCTTCGACCTCGACGCTCTCCAGGCCAGCCGCGCTGCCTGGGGGCTGTTCCGCGACCGCAGGCCGGAGCTTTATGCACCGCTTTTGAGCCTGGACGGGCGCACGCGCTAGGGTTGCGGCCTACCCTTCCCTTGCCGCTAGCCAGAGTTCCAGCGACATCAAATCCCAGAGCATGGCGCCATCCGCCCCTGAACGGACGTCTTCGATGAACTCGGGGCGAAAGAAGCGGCGGGATTTCAGACTGTCCAGACTGTCCGCCGCGATGTCGCGCAAGGGCGCATGATCGCGGGTCCACTCGGTAAAGGGCATGCCGAAGCCGTGCTTCTCCTTGGCGATGATCTCGTCGGGGAGATAGCCGCGCGTAGCCTCGCGGAAGAAATCGCGCAGGCGGAATCGCTTGATCAGCACGTCCGGCGGCACACTCGCGGCAAAGGCCACCAGCGCCTCGTCCAGTAGCGGGAAGGCCACCGGTATTCCCGCCAGATCGCAGGCGCGCCCGACCTTCCGAAGATCGCTGTCCGCCAGCGTAATCCGCAGGTCCAGATGCATCATCCGGTAGAGCGGCTCGTCGCTGTCGGCGTCTTCGTAATGTTGCCGCCAGAGCGCCAGCGGCTCCTCCGCGTCGATCTCCGCCAGCGCGTCGTCGGTGAAGATCGCCCGCAGGCCCTCGGGCGTGAAGCGATGGCTTCCCAGCATCCGCTCCGGCATGGGCTGGCGCGCGCGCTCCAGATAGCGTTGCACTTTGCCCAGCGGCGATATCGCCGCCCCGCCGGGAACCGCGCTGACGCTCGCATCCAGCGGGCCACGCAGAAAGCCGGGGAGACTGTCCGGCAGAGCGAGCACCTTCTGATCGACGTAACGCTTGTTTCCGGCGAAGATCTCGTCGCCGCCGTCACCTGCAAGGATCATGTCGCAGCCGTTGTCCGCCGCCATCTTGGCGCAGATGTAGGCGGGCAGGACCGAGGAATTTCCGAACGGCTCGTCGAACGCTTCCGCCATCAAGGGCAGCGCCGCCACCACGTCTTCCGGCGTCAGGCGATATTCGTGGTGGTCGAGCCCGAAACGCCCGGCCGCCATCCGGGCATAATGCGCTTCGTCGTAGACCTCGTCCTGAAAACCGATGGTAAAGGCGCTGAGCGCGCCGTTCAGGCGTTCCGCTGCAAGCCCGGCGACAACGGAGCTATCGAGCCCGCCGCTGAGAAACGCCCCCGTCCGCCCACCGTTCGCGCTCTCCAACGAGCGCCCAACCGCCTCGCGCAGCCGCTCGAAAAGCTCCTCGCGCAGCGACTCGAGCTTGCGGCCCTCCCTCGCGCCGTAGGGCACGCGCCAGTAGGGTCCGACGTCCGCCGCGCCGTCGCTCCAAAGCACGCGATAAGCGGGCAAGAGCTTGCGATGTTCGTCGTAAATCGTCAGCGGCGCGGGCGAATTTGCGTTGAAGACATAGCGGTAGATCCCCTGCGGGCCCACGGTCGCCGGGACATCCGGATGGGCGCGCAAGGCATCCAGGTTGGTGGCAAAGGCCAAGCCGCCGGGAATCGCGCAGTATCCCAGCGAGGCAATTCCGAAACGGTCGATGGCGAGCAGCCCCTGCCCGCTTGGAGCGTCGTGGAGCGCCAGCGCGAAGCTGCCTTCCAAGTGGTTCAGGCAGTCCTCGCCCATCTCACGGAACGCC
>SKZV01000285.1 GCA_007127165.1 Rhodovibrio sp.
CCCTGAAGCGAGAAGATCGTCTCGATGATGATGGAGCCGCCCAGCATGAAGCCAAATTGCACCGCCGCCAGCGCGACCACGGGGATGACGGCGTTGCGCAGCGCGTGCTTGAACAGCACCTTGGCCGGGCGCAGCCCCTTGGCGCGGGCGGTGCGGATGTAATCGGATTGCAGTACGTCCAGCATTCCGGTGCGGGTCAGGCGCATGATCGACGGCGTGGCGTAGTAGCCCAGCGCAATCGACGGCAGCACGAAGTGCGCCCAGGTCTCGCTTCCCGAAACCGGCAGCCAGCGCAAGTTGACCGAGAAGACGATGATCAGGATCAGCGCGAACCAGAAGCTCGGCATCGCCTGACCGGCCACCGCGATGGAAAGCGCCGTGCGGTCGATCCAGGTGTTTTGTTTCACCGCCGCAATGACCCCGAGCGGAATCGCCAGGATCAGCGCGAAAGCGATGGAGAGCCCGCCCAGCAGCAGCGTGACCGGCATGCGGTCGGCGATCATATCCGCCACGGTCGAGCGGAAGAAGAACGAGTTGCCGAAGTCGAAGCGAACCGCGCCCCAGAGCCAGTCCAGATACTGCATGACGATCGGCTGGTTCAGTCCGAAGTCCTGGCGGATCGCCTCGACCTGCTCGGCCGTCGCCTCCGGCCCGGCAATCGCCGCGGCCAGATCGCCGGACAGGCGCAGCAGCGCGAAGGCCACCAGCGAGACGGTGAAGCCCACGAAGATCGCGACCACTAGTCGGCGCAGCGTGAAGGCAAGCATTGGCGGCCTTTCGTCGATCTAGGGCAGGATGCGGACGGAGTCTTTGGAAACGGCTCGCCCCTCGGTCGCGAAGGCGACAACTCCTCCTCGGGAAGCAAGGAAGGCCCCCTCAGTCGCGAAGGCGACAGCTCCCCCTGAGGGGAGCGGGAAGGAAGTGAAGAGGAGCAAGGAAAGAATGCGCAAGTTCTTCCCGTTCCCGCTCCCCTCAGGGGGAGCTGTCGCGCTTGCGACTGAGGGGGCCTTCCTTCCTCCCCTTCCCGCTCCCCTCAGGGGGAGCTGTCGCGCTTGCGACTGGGGGGGCCTTCCTTCCTTACTTCCCTTCAAGGGACGAAACCTCTCCGAGCAGCCCTCCGTTACATCCAGCCGTCCCTACTTCCAACTCGCCGAGTAGAAGCGCGGCACCTCATCCGGATAGGGCTGGAAGTTCAACTCGTCCGTGTGAGCGTAGTTGGTCGAGTAGCTGTAGAGCGGGACCCAGTAGGCCTGCTCCGCGATGTGCTGGAGCGCCTGCTCGTAAAGCTCCTCGCGCCGCTCCGTGTCGACCTCGGTGTCGGCCTCGTTCAGCCACTCCGCAAGCTGCTCGTCCTGAGCGAAGTCGTCTTCGTTCATGGTGAAGAAGGCGCTGGTGATCGCCGAGACGTCGTTGACCGAGAAAGAACCCCAGGTCTGGTTGTCGAGCGGCACATCGCCCGCCCGCGCCCGGTCGCGCAAGGCTGCGTAGTCCATGAAGTTCAGGCTCGCCGTGATCCCGATCTCACGCAGGTAGCCGATCACCGCCTCGGTGTACTCGCGCTCGCGGTAGGCATAGATCGGCGTGCTGAACCCGTCCTCGTAACCGGCCTCGGCCAGCAGCTCACGGGCCTTGTCGGGGTCGTAGTCGTAGGTCATCACGTCCTGGGAGCAGCCGAACTGCTCGGGGAAGCATGCCGAGTGGATGACACGGCTGCCGCCACCGATCAATGAATCGACGATGGCCTGCCGGTCGATGGCGTGATTCAAGGCGCGGCGGACTTCCAGCTTCGTGAAGGGGTTGTCCTCGCCGCTGCGCCCGGCCGCGTCCATGCGCAGGTAGGCGACGCGCATCGTCTCGCCGCTGGTCACCTCGACGTCGGGCACCTGTTCGAGCTGCCGGGCCTGATCGGTCGGCACGCGCCAGATCCAGTCGATCCCGCCGGTCATCAACTCGGCCATCCGGGTCTCGCCGTCGGGAATGTAGCGGAAGGTCAGGTTCCCGATGGTCGATTCGGCACGCGGGCTGTCCTCGAAGTAGTCCTCGAACAGCTCCATCTCGATATGACGGCCGGGACGGATATCGGTGATCTTGTAGGGACCGGAGCCGATGGGCTCCTGGCTGAAGCCGTCCAGCCCGACCTCCTCGAAGTAGTCCTTGGGATAGATCGGCGTCGGTCCGGCGAGATACTCGATGGCCGCCGGGAACGGTTCGTCGAGGTGAATGCGGACCTCGTGGTCTCCCAGCTTTTCGGCGCTGCCGATCCAGTCGGTGTTCTGCCGCGTCACAACGCCGGAATCCGGCTGCACGACGTAGTTGAAGGTGAAGACCACGTCGTCGGCGGTGAGCGGATCGCCGTTGTGGAACGTCAGGCCCTCGCGAATCGTGACGTCGAGCGTGGTGTCGTCCGCCCACTCCCAATCGGTGGCGATCATGCCGTGGTAGTCGCCGGTGTCGGGATCGCGGTAAAGCAGCGTGTCCCAGACATGGCGGGCGAGGACGACGCCTTCGCGCAGGTTGTTGTGGTAGGGGCTGACATTCTCGGGCTCACTGTCGGAGGCCCAACTAAGTGAATCGTCGGCCTTCCCCGCCATCGCGGTGGAAGCGCCCAGAACCGCGGCGAAGGATAGCGCCGTCGCGGAAAATGCTATGGGCACAGCGTTCTTCATCGTGAATCCCCTGTTCCTTGGGTCGAGCCTCGTATCGCAGCGGTGGGATGGCTCCCTTGTATTGCATTGCGATACAATGTGTTATATTTGTGAAATGAGTTGACCACGGAATTTTCGACAAGTCAATTCGGCACGCCGCATGTAAAGGAACGACAATGCGCGAATCGGGGCCGCCGCCCGAGAGGTTCTCCGGAGTTGAACGCGGGGAGCGGCAAGACCGCCCAGTCGCGCAGGAGCCAGTCGCGCAGGAGCCGGACTCCCATGCGCGCAAAGATCCCCTCCATGTGGCGTCCCTGGAGAAGGCGTTCCGGGTGATGGGCGCCTTCTCCTCCGGCCGCCGCGATCTAGGTATTACCGAAATCGCCGAGGCGACTGGACTGACCAAAAGCGCGGCACAGCGTTTCGTGCACACGCTCACGGCGCTGGGATATCTGGAGCGCGACGAGGAAACCCGTCGTTACGCGCCCGGAATAAGACTGCTGGACCTGGGGTTCCTCTATCTGCGGCACGACGCTCTGGCCGAACGCGCGTCGCCCTTTCTCGTCGCCGCCTCCGAGCGTTGCGGCGAGCGGGTGAACCTCAGCGAGTTCGACGGCTCGGATATCGTCTACACCTTCCGCATTCCCAAGCGCACGATGGGCTACATCAACACTGTCGTGGGCCGCCGCCTGCCCGCTTTCGCGACTTCGGGAGGCCGGGCGGTGCTCGCCGCCCTGCCGGAGGACGAGGCGCTGCGGATCGTTACGCAAGCCGAGCGCAAGGCGCTGACGCCGAGAACCGTCACCGACGTCGACTCGATCATGGCGGGCGTGGCCGACGCGCGCCGCCTGGGTTACGCCTTCACCGACAGCGAGATTCTGCTGGGGGAGCTAGCGGTGGCGGCGGCGGTGCTCGATCATCGCGGCCATCCCGTCGGCGCCGTCCATATCTCCGTCTCCAACGGCGCATGGAGTGAAGCCCGCGTGCGCGAAGACCTCGCCCCCCTTGCGATGGAAACCGCGCAAACCATATCCCGGCCAGGACCGTCCACACGCCGCCGCCGGGAATAAGCGCGGGGATAAGAAGGATTGACAGGCTATGCGCCATGCGTATAGTCCCGCTTCTGCGACCCATGGAGAGCCCGTGGGGCGTCCGTTGGGGTTGTCTTTTCCCGCATTCTTCCGGGCATGAACCGGAGATCGGCAAAGCAACGGCCGAGTAGGCCGCGCAATCCTCAAGATCAAGCCACGTCGAAGACGCCTGGACAAGAAAACAATGTTTGCAGTGATCAAGACCGGCGGCAAGCAATACCGAGTCGCCAAGAATGACCTCTTGACCGTCGAGCGCCTGGCCGGAGAGGCTGGCGGCACCGTCGATCTGGACTCGGTGCTGATGATCGGTGGCGGCGACACCACGCGGATGGGCGCGCCCCATGTGGAGGGCGCGCGCGTCAGCGCGGAGATCGTCGAGCAGGCGCGCAGCAAGAAGATCACGGTCTTCAAGAAAAAGCGCCGCAAGCACTATCGTCTGACCGCCGGACACCGCCAGGACCTGACGGTGCTGCGCATCAACGATATCCTGGTCGATGGCGCTTCGGTGGCGACGGAAGCCGCGCCGAAGAAGAGCGTGAAGACCAGCAAGGGCGAAGCAACTCAAAGCGACGCCGAGTAGGAGCGATTCGTCATGGCACATAAAAAGGCAGGCGGCAGTTCACGCAACGGCCGCGATACCGCAGGCAGGCGCTTGGGCGTCAAGAAGTTTGGCGGCGA
>SKZV01000070.1 GCA_007127165.1 Rhodovibrio sp.
CGGGGGCGATTTCCTGTCACGCTGGCTGCCAGCGCCGCCGCATGACCAGGGGCCACGTCTGCTGCTGGGTCATTTTTTCGTGGGATTCCTGGCGGCGCTGTTGTTCTGGGCGCTGATCCTGGCTTTCGATTTCGTCGGCTTGCGAACGCTGTTCCTTGCGTCGGGCACCGGCTTGATCGGGGCGTTTCTTCTGTTGTTCGGCCTGACCGCCACCTTCGGCTCGGTTGCCATGGGTGTCGCGATCATGACCTACGGCCAGGGCCGGGAGTGAGGGTGGTAGGTCGATTTGAGCCCTTCGACGACCACAGTTAGCCGCTGCCCGCGTCCCGCATCCAGGCCGGAACGTCGCGCTCGGCTTGCAAGACTCGCCAGATGTCGAGACAAACTTCGCGCTCGACATAGAAGATCAGAAACGGGTAGCGGTTCAGCGGCCAGCAGCGCAAACCCGGCATGTCCAACTCGTGAGCATAGCGCGGCGGTCCGGATGCGGGATGACGCGAGATATGCAAATAGGCGCGTTCAAGAGCGTCGATGAATTTGAAGGCAGCCGTCTCGCCAGCTTGATTCAGATAATGATCGATGGAGGCTTCTATATCCCGTTTTGCTTGCTCGCGCGGGATGACCGGCTTGCCGCTCACTCCGAACGGCGTCGGCGCACGCGGTTACGCAGGCCATCGAAGTAAGCCGTATCGGCAGGCGCCGTCGGGCTGGAGGCTGCGCCGTCGATCAGAAGCCCGCGCAAGCGTTGCCGGTCCTGGTCCTTTCGAATCAGGTCCCGCACATACTCGCTCGACGTCCCGTACCCGCGCGAACTAACCTGTTCGTCCACGAAGGACTTGAGCGTTTCCGGCAGAGAAATGTTCATCGTGCTCATAAAGTCAACATAGGTGGATTGGCAAAATTTGGCAAGACTGGCCGTTATGTCTCGGCATGCAGCGCGGCGTCGGCCTCGGCCCAGGCGTGGACTTCGGCGGGGAGGGCGGGCGAGCGCGAATCGCCGCAGATGATCTCCATGACCTGCGCGGCTTCCAGCGGGCGGCTGTTTTCCAGAAAGGTTCCGCGCACCAGAGCGGAAGCGATCACGCCGCGCTTATTCTCCACTATCTGCTCGATATAGAACCATCGCCCTTCCCACCCCACCAGCCGTGTGCGCAGGGTGAAACGCTCGAACGGCGCGAGCGCGCGGCGGAAGCGGACGGAGCATCCGGCGATCACCGGGCTCCAGCGGCGTTTCAACACGGTTCCGGCGAAGCCGTGGCGCAGCATCATATCGACGCGGCCCAGGTCGAAAATCTCCAGATAGCGCGCGTTCGTCATGTGGACGTTAAGGTCGAGATCGCTCGGCCAGACACGAAAGGTCAGCCAGGTTTCGGCCAGCAGCGGGCTTGAACCGCGGCGGAACAGCGCCGTCAGAACGACCGCGAGCAGGCGAAACCAGAGCGTCACGGAGCGGCTTTCTCTTGATGAAGGAAACGGCGCCGGACGGGATATGGATATCCCGTCCGGCGCTTTGAGCTAGGCGGAGAGCGCGAAAGCCGAGTCCGGAACGTCCGTCATCGAGTCCTTGCCGCTGAGGATCGCGGACATCAGCGCGCCGGTCTGCGGCAGCAGGCGGGTCATGTAGAAACGCGCCGTGGCCAGCTTTGCGGCGTGGAAGCCGTCGGGATCGTCGCCCTCGTTCTCCAGCGCCAGACGCGCCATCCGCGCCCACATGTAGCCCATCGCCACCAGACCCATAAGCCGCAGGAAGTCGGTCGCCGCCGCCCCGGCCTCCTCGCGGTCGCTCATGCCCTTCTGTGCCAGCCAGCCGGTAACGGTCTGGAGCCGGCCGAAGGACTTGGCGAGCGGCTGCACGAAGTCCTGCATCCGCGCGTCGTCCTGGTGTTCTTGAATGAACTCCGCAATCGGATGGTAGAGCCGCCGCAGCGAGCGCCCCATGTTCGCGGGCATCTTCCGGCCCACGAGGTCGAGCGCCTGCACGCCGTTCGTGCCCTCGTAGATCTGCGCGATGCGGGCGTCGCGAATGAACTGCTCCATCCCGGTTTCGCGGACATAGCCCGCGCCGCCAAAGACCTGAACGCCCAGGTTGGTGACGTCGTACCCCAAATCGGTGAACATCGCCTTCACAATTGGCGTCATCAGCGCGACCAGATCGTCGGCGGCGCGGCGGCGCGATGTGTCGGGGTGGGCGTGAGCCACGTCGGCTTCCTTCGCCACCCAGGCGCCGAGCGCCCGCATCCCCTCGGTGTACGCGCGCATGGTGAGAAGCATACGCCGTACGTCGGGGTGTACGAGGATCGGGTCCGCCTTGCGGTCCGGATAGGCGGGACCGTTCAGCGCGCGGCCCTGCTCGCGGTCGTGCGCCTGTTGTACCGCGCCCTGGAACGAGGCTTCGGCCAGCCCGATACCCTGCACGCCGACGGCCAGACGGGCGAGGTTCATCATCGTGAACATCTGCCGCATGCCCTTGTGCGGCTGCCCGACGAGCCAGCCGGTTGCCCCATCGAAGTTCATCACGCAGGTGGCGGAGCCGTGCAGCCCCATCTTGTGCTCGATCCCGCCGCAGTTGACGCCGTTGCGCTCGCCCGGCGTGCCGTCGGCCTTGGGCACGAACTTCGGCACGACGAAGAGAGAGATACCCTTGATCCCCTCCGGCGCGTCCGGCAGGCGGGCGAGGACGAGGTGGACGATGTTCTCCGCCAGATCGTGCTCGCCGCCGGAAATCCAGATCTTGGTGCCGGAGAGGCTGTAGCTGCCGTCCGAACTCGGCTCCGCCTTGGTGCGGACAAGCCCCAGATCGGTGCCGCACTGCGGCTCGGTCAGACACATCGTGCCGGTCCAGGTGCCTTCCGCCATCTTCGGCAGGTAGATGTCCTTCAACTCCTGCGAGGCATGGGCGTGGAGCGCGCGGTAGGCCCCGTGCGTCAGCCCCGGATAGACGCCCAGCGAGAGGTTCGCCGAGCAGATCATCTCCTCGACCAGCGTGTTGAGCAGGTGCGGCAGCCCCTGTCCGCCATAGTCGGGATCGGCGGCCAGCGAGGGCCAGCCGCCTTCCACGAAGGTGTCGTAGGCTTCCTTGAAGCCCTTGGGCGTGCGTACCACGCCGTTCTCGTATTGGCAGCCCTCCTCGTCGCCGGAGCGGTTGAGCGGCTGGAGCACGTCGCGGCAGAGCTTCGCCGCTTCCTCCAGCACCGCGTCCACGGTCTCCGGCGTCGCGTCCTCGTAGCCCGGCAGCTCGTGCAGGGAATCGCCGTCCACCAGCGCATGGTAGACGAAGCGCATGTCGCGCAGGGGAGCGTTATAGGTCGGCATGGGCTAGTTCCTCAGCGGTTTGCCGGTTTCCAGCATGTGTTCCATGCGATCCAGCGTGGGTTCGGTCTTGAGCAGGCGCATAAAGGCCGCGCGCTCCAGGGCGAGGACGTGGTCCTCGTCCACCGTGTCGGTGTGGTCGATGGTGTCGCCGCCGGACAAAACGGTCGCAAGCTCGCCCGCCACGACGATGTCGTGCGGCGTGGTCTTGCCCTGACGGGTGTAGCTCTCCACCGCCATGTCGAGCGCCACACGCCCAGATTCGCCGGGGAGCGTGTAGCTCGGCTTCTCCGGCGGCTGGTAGCCCTCGGCCAGTTCCAGCGCGAAGCTCTTGGCGTCGGCCAGCACGCGGTCGCGGTTCATGCTGATGCGGTCGGTGGGGCGCAGGAAGCCGTACTCCATCGCCTCTTCTGCCGACTTCGCGACCGTGGCGACCGAGATCGTCTCGAAAGCCTTCATCGTCGGCGGCATCGGACCCTTCGGCATTTTCGGGCTCGCGGCGAAGCGGTGCAGCATCTCCGCGCAGCCGCCCCAGGCCGGGACGATGCCGACGCCGACTTCGACCAGTCCGGTGTAGGTCTCCATGTGCGCCTGTACGCCGTCGCAGTGCAGCAGGCACTCGCAGCCGCCGCCCAGCGCCATGCCGGACGGACCCGCAACGACTGGGAAGGGCGCGTACTTCAGGGCGCGGTAAGCCTTCTGTCCGCCCGCCACAAGCTGCTCGATCTGGTCCCAGGAAGCGATGTTGATGGCGAAGAGCGCCAGCCCGAGGTTCGCCCCGGCGGAGAAGTTGCTGCCCTCGTTGTGGATCACCAGCGCCCGGAAGTTCTTACGCACGATCTCGACGGACTTCTGCACCATCTCGATGATCGCATCGTCGATGGCGTTCATCTTGGTGGTGAATTCCAGGCAGGCGACGCCGCCGCCGATGTCCCAGAGGGCGGCGGAGCGGTTCTTCGTCACCGGCTTGGACGCGCGCTTGATGTCGGCAAGGCGCAGCACGCCTTCGGGCCGCTCGATGGCGTGATATTGCCCGTCGCCGCGCAGGACTTCCAGCTTGCCGTTCACCGTGCGGTAGAAGGTGCCGTC
>SKZV01000294.1 GCA_007127165.1 Rhodovibrio sp.
CCGGTCACACTGCACCTCGACGTCCCCGACTGCGACGCCGCGGTCGAGCGTGCGGCAAGGGCGGGCGCCAAGATCGCCATGCCGCCGGAAGACGCCTTCTGGGGCGCCCGCTACGGCTTGGTCATAGATCCCTTCGGCCATTCGTGGAGTTTCGCCCATCCGCTTCCGTCATCGACGTCCAGCAAAGGATAAAGGATAGGTACCATGACCGCATCCTCTGCAAATCCCGCTTCCGGCGCAGACGCCGGGGAGCGCGCATTCACCTTTGCCAGGAACCTCGACGCACCTCGCGACCGGGTATGGAAGGCATTCACGGAACGCGAACACCTTATGCATTGGTGGGGACCGAAGGGCTTCATCGTGCGGGACTGCACACTCGATCTCCAGCCGGGCGGTCTTTTTCATTACTGCCTCGTATCGCCCGGCGGGCAGGAGATGTGGGGCAAGTTCGTGTATCGGGAGATCTCGGCTCCGGAACGGCTCCACTTCATCGTCTCCTTTTCCGATGAGCACGGCGGGGTCACGCGTCATCCGTGGGACCAGCACTGGCCCTTGGAAACCCTCTCCACAATTGGCTTCGCGGAACAGAACGGCGGCACGCGCGTCACCATTCGATGGGTCCCGCACAACGCGACGGAGGCGGAGCGCAACGCTTTCGAAGCCGGGCGGGAAGGTGCGCAACAGGGTTGGAGCGGAACGATGCAGCGGCTCGCCGAATACCTGGCACCTGGCGCGGAGGGACGGGACGGGAACGCCGGTTAACTCGGAACGGTCGCGGGGGATGGACTCGTCCCCTGCGACCCCGCACGAGCCAATATGGTTCCGCGCGGGTTACGCCACTCCTCTCAAAACACTCCGGCTTCGAGCCCGGCGGCCATGGCCATGCCGAGTTCCTCGCACTGCTCGACAAAGGACTCTTGCCATTCGCCGCGGCAGATCATGGGTTCCTGCACCGGACGCCAGCGCAGGCCGGTGGCGATGGATTCGACTGCGCGCCGGGTGCCGGTGCCGTCCTTGCCCGCGCGAATGTAGAGGGCGTAGGGCAGGCCCTGGGTCTTTTCCAGGCAGGGATAATAGCACCGGTCGAAGAAGTCCTTCAGCGCGCCGCTCATATACCCAAGGTTTTCCGTAGTTCCGAGTATCAGGCCGTCGGCGGCGAGGACATCCTCCGGCCCGGCTTCCAGCGGCGCGATCCACTTCGTTTCCACACCCTCGATCTCTTCCGCCCACGCGCCGCGCAGCACCGCATCGCGCAGCTTCCGAGTATTCTCCGAGGGCGCATGCGCCACGACGAGCAGGTGTTTCGTCTGCATGGTTTCCGATCTCAGGCAACAGGCGATCCTTACGGCCTAAAAGGTCGCCCCGGACACCGCCGTCACGCAAGACCCGATCGCGTGTAAAAGTGTTTTCCACCATTCTCCAGAATTGATTACTATGGGATGGGTTCTGGGGGATGGGTTCTGGGGGATGAAGTCCGGGGCCGGTGCAGCCCGGCAGCGAGTCATATGGAGGTTCAGCCCTTTTGAGGCGACGCAAAGACGGCAAAGCCAACCGGTGCCGTACGCAATGGACGCGGCTGTTGCCTTGTCTGATCGCAGTCATTGCGGTGGCTGGTCCCGCAGTCGCGCCGGGCACGCTGCTGGCCGACGGGGAAACCCGGCTGGACGCGCGCGGCGCGAACGGGGAGACTCCGCTTATGCTGGCCGCGCGTCAGGGGCAAGACGCCGTGGTCGAGGCGCTGCTGGAAGCCGGAGCACAGCCCGATGCCGTCGACAGCAAAAACGGATGGACGGCCCTGCATCATGCGGTCGAGGGCGGCCATGTGGCGATCGTGCGGAAGCTGCTGGCCGCAGGCGTCGCGGTCGACGCGCGCCATGCAGACGGGGGGCTCACGCCGTTATGGCTGGCGGCCCGCAAAAGCGATGCCGAGACCGCCGCCGCTTTGCTGGACGCTGGCGCGGACCCGGAGGCGGCCGCCGGACCGCACGGTCGTACGCCGTTGTTCGCCGCCGCCGCCCGGCCACTGGCGACGCCGGTTCTCACGCTCCTGATCGCGCGCGGCGCGGACGTGAACCGGCACGACGAGACGAAACGCCTTACGCCTTTGATGCTGGCGACGGAGATGGGCAACCTTCTGGCGGTCGAGCGCCTTCTAGCGGCGGAGGCGGAGCCGAGGCGGCGTGACTCGGCGGGACGGACGGCGCTGCACCACGCCGCTGAAACCGGCGTCGCCCTGGTCGCGGAACGGTTGGTGGCCGCTGGTGCGCCGCTGGATGTACGGAGCTATGCCGGTGACACAGCCCTCGACCGCGCCGCCGCCTACGGACGGGTCGCAACGGTGCGGATCCTGTTGCACGCTGGAGCCGATCCGGACCTTCCCGGCCGGGCGAACCGCCCGCCGATCATCAGCGCCGCCATGAGCGGCGAGGCCGGCGTCGTACGGGCGCTGCTGGAAGCCGGGGCCGACCCCGATGCCCGCCTTCCCGAAAACGGCAACACCGCGCTCATGGTCGCCGCCAATCGCGGCGCGCTGGAAACCGTGCGCGCGCTGGTCGAGGGCGGCGGCGATGTGAACGCGAAGGCGAACGACGGCTGGAGCGCGTTGCGCGCGGCGCAAATGTTCGGCGCAGACGATGTTCAACGCTACCTTCGGGCGCAGGGTGCACGGCACTAGTGGTTCAAATCTAATAGAAGGTACTTGGCGGGAGTGGGAAGGTTGGGGCAGCCGTCGCGGTGGTCGTGGAATCCAATTGCTCCACGAAAGGACGTATTGGACTAGCCTCAGGCAAAATTTGATGATTAATTAGGTAATAATCGGGAAACGGAATCATGAACACTATGCCGCTCTACGATATTTCTATAAAGTATCATGGAGTACCTGAAATTTGTTTCTACAGCAATCATCAACGAACAGCGATTGTGAAATTGAATAAAGACGGATTATACTTTCACAGACCCCGTCGTTATTTAATATTTTCTAGATATCCGAAGGTATATATACAAGATATAGTTGTCCCCGGCATGGAAATACGGCTTTCGAGGGCGCTGCTTGGGGAAAAGGCTATTCAGCAACACATACACCCAATGGGGACTGCCGCCGGGTCAGCAGCGGGCTCTTGCCCTGCGCTACACAATTTCGTGCGCATCGCCGGCCCAAGACTTTCAAACAACGGGAACTTTTCCTTTTTCGACGGCGAGGGAGGCATGTGGGTCGTGGAAGGAGAAGTACTACTTATGACGGCCGCAGTGCTCCTTCGTACTGAGCGGTACGATGAGTGAGATCAAGCCCTGATTCTGTAGTTCATCTCGCGCTCGCATCGTTTTGCTGACGGACGATCGGCTGGACACCAACACCAAATGCGCCAGACTGGAAAGGTCAAGACCTGCGTCCGGACCGCTGACCTCAACCGGATCATCGCTGTCGAGGAACACAGCCACAAAGCGTTGGCTCCGAACCACTAGGTTCTGGACCCGTATACCTGCCCGGCATTTATCCCATTTGTTTTCTATCGGTGATATAGTTGTTCCGAATAAAGCCCGAATCACGTTGTATTCGGGAAATATAATGCCAGAAATTGGTATGGGGAGCAGACCTGATGAGCAGACCTTACAGTACACTGATTATGGGCGCGTCTTACGGTTCTCTATTGGCGGCGAAACTGATGCTTGCGGGGCACTCGGTGAAGTTGGCGTGTTTGCCGGAAGAAGCGGAGCTGATCAATCGCGAGGGCTTTCGCGTGCGCCTACCGGTCAGGGGAAGGGAAGCCCCGATCGAACTGGACTCGCGGGACCTGCCGGGGGCGGTTTCCGCCGATACGCCGGACAGGATCGATCCAGGGAAATTCGACCTCGTGGCGCTGGCGATGCAGGAACCGCAGTACCGCGCGGCGGCGGTGCGCGGCCTGCTGAGCCAGGTGGCGGCGCTGAAATTGCCGTGCATGTCGATCATGAACATGCCGCCGCTGCCTTATCTGGCACGGATTCCGGGCCTGTCCATTGCCGAATTGAAGCCTTGCTATACGGACCCGTCCGTCTGGGACGGCTTCGATCCGGGCTGCGTCACGCTCGCCAGTCCGGACCCGCAGGCTTTCCGGCCTCCCGAGGAGCCGGTGAACGTGCTGCAAGTCGGCTTGCCGACGAACTTCAAGGTTTCGCGTTTCGCCTCGGAGAAGCACACGGCGATTCTCCACCAGATGGCCGCGGATATCGACGCAGCGCGATTCGATGCTCCCGAAGGGCCCATTGAGCTTCCGGTGAAACTGCGGGTGCACGACTCGCTCTTCGTGCCAATGGCGAAGTGGAGCATGCTGCTTACCGGCAACTACCGCTCTATCCAGCCAGACGGCGTCCGCTCGATCCGGGACGCCGTTCATGGCGACCTTGAACGCTCGCGCGC
>SKZV01000304.1 GCA_007127165.1 Rhodovibrio sp.
CCGGAAGCGAGCGAGTCCTATCCAGGCTGGGTCTCGGCGCTGGTGCTTGGATGTGTGGCGGCGCTGATTCCGCTCACCATCGTCTATGGCCGCGAGATCGCGCCCTGGATCATCCCTTCGCTGATCGTGCTGTTGCTGGGCTTCGGCGCGGCGAAGCGGGTGCGGATTTACGAGGTGTTCGTGGAGGGGGCGAAGGACGGCTTCCAGGTTGCCCTGCGGATCATTCCCTATCTGGTGGCGATCCTCGTGGCGGTGGGGATGCTGCGGGAGAGCGGCGCGCTGGAACTGCTGATCGGGCCGCTGGGGGCGGTGACGGCCTTGGTGGGTCTTCCGGGCGAGGCCTTGCCGATGGCCCTGCTGCGGCCGTTGTCCGGCTCGGGCGCTTACGGCATTCTGGCCTCGATCCTCCAGGACCCGGCAATCGGGCCGGACAGTTACACGGGCTATCTGGTTTCAACGTTCCAAGGCTCGACGGAAACCACCTTTTATGTGCTGGCGGTCTATTTCGGGGCGGTGGGGATTCGCCGCATCCGCCACGCGCTTGCAACCGGACTCACGGCGGACGTTGCGGGGGTCATAGGGGCTGTGGCAATTGTGGCGTTTCTCTATGGTTGAGGGCCGTCCGATGGAAAACGGCCCCCGACAGGAAAAGGATAGGGATGTCTGAGAAAAAGGACGTGACCAATATGCCGGGACGCTCGAGTGAAAGACGCGGGCCGGGCGATTCGGCGCAGCAAATCGACCACAGCGGGGCGGAGAAGCCCGCGAAGATCGTCTACATCCTCTATCTGGTGGGGATCGTGTTCCAGCTCTTGCCGCTGGTCGGCGTGGTGGTCGCCTACGTCTATCGCGGCGACGCGCCCCCCTGGCTTAAGGGGCATTACACGTTTCAGATCCGCACATTCTGGATCGGCCTCGTCGTGAGCATCATCGGCGGCATCACCACGGCGGTTGGGATCGGCTTTCTGATTTTGCTGGCGCTTCTGATCTGGTGGGCGGTGCGCTCGATCGTCGGCTGGATGGCGCTGAGCGAGGGCCGCGCGCTCGCCAATCCTGAAACCTGGTGGTGGTAGCGGCCGGGTGGCGGCCCCAGATCATTGAGGGGACGCCTCCCGAACGCCCGGATTTAGCCGAACGCCTGAATACCCGTCTGCGCCCGGCCGAGAATGAGCGCGTGGATGTCGTGCGTTCCCTCGTAGGTGTTCACGGCTTCCAGGTTCATCACGTGACGGATGACGTGGTATTCGTCGGCAATGCCGTTTCCGCCATGCATGTCCCGGGCCGCACGGGCAATATCCAACGCCTTGCCGCAGGAGTTCCGCTTGCACAGCGAAATCATCTCCGGCGCGGCCCGCCCTTCGTCCATCAGCCGTCCGAGCCGGAGCCCACTGTGCAGCGCCAAGGTGATCTCGGTCTGCATGTCGGCGAGTTTCTTCTGGACAAGCTGAGTCGCCGCGAGCGGCTTGCCGAACTGCTTGCGATCCAAGGTATAGCTCCGCGCCGCGTGCCAGCAGAACTCCGCCGCGCCCATGGCACCCCAGGCAATGCCGTAGCGTGCCCGGTTCAAGCAGCCGAAGGGCCCCTTCAGGCCTGATACGTTCGGCAGCAGGTTGGCGTCCGGTACGAAAACCTCGTCCATGACGATCTCGCCGGTGGCCCAGGCGCGCAGCGAGAACTTCCCCTCGATCTTCGGGGCGGACAGGCCGTCCATACCCTTTTCCAGGATGAAGCCGCGAATTTTTTCGTCCGGATCGCTCTTGGCCCAAACCACGAAGACGTCCGCAATCGGCGAAGAGGTGATCCACATCTTTGCGCCGCTGAGCTTGTAGCCGCCATCGACCTTGCGGGCGCGGGCCTTCATTCCAGCCGGATCGGAGCCCGCGTCGGGCTCGGTCAACCCAAAACAGCCGACCCATTCGCCCGAGGCCAACTTGGGCAGGAACTTGCGCCGCTGCTCCTCGCTGCCGTAAGCGTGAATAGGATGCATGACCAGCGAGGACTGAACGCTCAAGGCGGAGCGATAGGCCGAGTCGACCCGTTCGACCTCGCGTGCGATCAGGCCGTAGGAGACATAGTTGACGCCCGCGCCGCCGTATTCTTCCGGAATCGTCGCGCCGAGCAGCCCCAGTTCGCCCATCTCGGTCATCATCGGGCGGTCGGTGGTCTCGTGCCGGTTTGCCTCCAGCACGCGCGGCATCAAGCGGTCCTGGCAGTAGCCGCGCACGGTGTCGCGGATCATCCGCTCATCGTCGCTCAATTGATCTTCCAGCAGTAGGGGGTCGTCCCACTGGAACTGCGGCTTTCCGGGAACGGCGGGCTCGGCCCTAGCGGCCGGTTCGGCTGGAGTCATGGTTTTCCTCTTTTCAGTTGGCCTTTTGCGGCTCTATAGAACACCGGTCCGGCAAAGTACCACGAGCACGACGATGAGCGGCAAAGACATAATTATCGAGTTCCATCCTCAAGGCTCCTTTGTCAAGGTATCGGCCATGGACCCTGCCAGCCTGACCGAAGTTTCGATCGTTGGCGACCCGGCGCGCGGCGAACCTTATCTTAAGCAACTCGTGCTTCAGAAGCTGCGCTATGTCCTTGCGAAAGAAGGCCGCACCAAGGGATCATAAGATGATGTGCAGCCTGCGACAAATTTTGCCGCCCACTCTTGCCCCTTTATGCGTGCTCGTCTAAGAGTACACACTTATGAGGCGCATGCGGGGTTTCAGGAAGGGTTAGATGGCGCAATGATCGAAGTGCGCGACATCGTGAAGCGGTTCGGCGGCCTTGTGGCCGTGGACCACTGCTCTTTGACGATTGAGCAGGGAAAGGTGACCGGTTTGATCGGTCCCAATGGTGCGGGCAAGACGACCTTGTTCAACATCATCGCCGGGTTTCTTCCCCCGACGTCCGGGCAGATCCTCCTGGATGGCGAGGATGTGACGGGCCTGCCGACGTTTAAGTTATTTCACAAAGGCTTAGTGAGAACCTTTCAGATTCCACACGAGCTTCCCCTCATGACCGTTCTGGAGAACCTGATGTTGGTTCCGGAAGGTCAGTCGGGCGAGAACCTGTTGAATGCTTGGCTGCGCCCCGGCAAGGCGCGGAGTGACGAGCGGCGGGTGCGCGAGCGTGCGGAGGAAGTTCTCGAGATGCTGGAGATGACGCACGTGCGCCATCATCTTGCGGGCAATCTCTCCGGAGGGCAGAAGAAGTTGCTGGAGATCGGGCGCACGATGATGACCGAACCGCGCGTCGTCCTGCTGGACGAGCCGGGTGCCGGGGTGAACCGGACGCTGATGGGCAAGCTTTCGGAGGTGATCCGAAAACTGAACCAGGAGAAGGGCTACACCTTCTGCATCATCGAGCACGACATGGACCTGATAGCAGAGCTTTGCGACCCGGTGATCTGCATGGCGCAGGGGAAGGTCCTCGCCCAGGGGACAATGGCGGATATCCGGGGCAACGAGGCCGTGCTGGAAGCCTACTTCGGCGGAGGCGCGGCGCGGGTCGTGGAGTCCTCCGCGTGAACGAAGGCGGTTTGAACGAAGCTCCTCGACACGTTGAGGGCGGGCGCATAGCGTACCGGTGGATCGGGGGAGTGACATGAGCCTGCTGTCGGTAGAGGGTATTTACGGCGGCTATGGGGACGTGGATATCCTGAACGGAGTGAACATCCACGTCGATCCCGGCGAGATCGTCGTCATCATCGGCCCGAACGGCGCAGGGAAGTCGACCGCCATGAAAGCGGTCTTCGGCCTGGTCAAGGTCCGCGAAGGCAGGATCGTCTATCAGGACAAGCCGATCACCAATCTGCGGCCAGATCAGGTCGTGAAGAGCGGCATCTGTTACGTGCCGCAGGAGAACAACGTCTTCCCGACGCTCACCGTCCAAGAGAATCTGGAGATGGGCGCATTCATTCGGAACGACGATTACTCGGCCGATCTCAAGAAAGTCTATGAGTTGTTTCCCGTTCTGCACGAGAAGCGCCGCCAGCAGGCGGGCGCACTGTCCGGTGGACAGCGGCAGATGGTCGCGATGGGCCGTGCGCTTATGCTGGACCCGAAGCTGATTCTGCTGGACGAGCCGACGGCTGGTCTCGCGCCTGCAATCGTCGATCTGATGTTCGAGAACATAAAGAAGATTAATGGCTTAGGGGTCAGCATTCTCATGGTGGAACAGAACGCGAAACAGGCGTTGGCGATGTCGCACCGCGGGTATGTGTTGACGACCGGGCGCAACCGCTTCGAGGACACCGGCAAAAATCTGCTCGCCAACCGCGAGGTGGCCGAGATGTTTCTCGGTGGTTAGACAATTTCCAGGCGCTGCGGGTTCTGCTTTGCCATTGAGAAATGTGCAAAAGGAACGCTCTGGCGCACTCCCAGGGCATACGGCGGCAGGTTTGGGCGAACTGCCGGCCACGTGGCCGGCGGTGCGGAAACTGCAAGAACACTTCACGGCCGCAGCGGCTGACACGGGGCGAACCTTGGCATGATCGATTTTCTCCAGCTCACGATCTACGGCATTGTCCTTGGGAGCATCATATCCCTTGGCGCCGTCGGGCTGTCGTTGATCTATGGAATCCTGCGGTTTCCGCACTTCGCGCACGGCGACCTTTTTACCCTAGGCGCCTACATGGCTTTCGTGGTCGTGGTCTTCTTCAATGTGCCGGTGTTGGTTGCTCTCCCCTTCGGTGTGGCGCTGACGGCGCTGGTCGCGGTCGCGATCGACCAGACGGTTTACCGCAGATTGCGCAAGGTGAAGCCGGTGATTCTGCTGATCGCCTCGGTTGGCATTGCGCTGATACTGCGCAGCGTGATCCAACTTGTCTGGGGATCGGGCAACCGGGTTTATGAAGCGGGCATCCAGATGCCGCACCTCTGGATGGGGCTGCGCATCCAAAACGACCATTTGATTATCGTCGGCGGGACGATTCTGCTCGTCATTGCGCTGCATTTGTTCCTGCAGAAAACCAAGGTCGGCAAGGCCATGCGGGCTATGAGCGACAATTCCGATCTAGCGCAGGTCACGGGAATCGACGTGAACCGGATCATAATCTGGACCTGGATTATCGGCGGTGGGCTAGCCGCCGTTGCGGGGATCTTCCTGGCGATGGACACGCGGCTGCATCCGGTTATGGGATGGCGGCTGCTGCTGCCGGTCTTCGCAGCCGCCATCCTTGGCGGGATCGGGCGACCTTATGGCGCCATTGCCGGGGGAATAATCATCGGACTGGTTCAGGAATACTCCACGCCGTTCCTGTCGCCAGCTTATAAACCGGCAATCGCCTTTGCACTCATGATCCTGGTCCTCATCGTTCGACCGACCGGCATCTTCGTCGGCAGGAAGGTCTGACATGCTCGGTTTGATCGACTACGCGATCTTCTCGCTGTGCATCGTTGGCATCTATGGCCTGCTCTCGCTGGCGCTCAATATCCAGTGGGGCATGACCGGGCTATTCAATATCGGCATTGGCGCCTTCTTCGCCATCGGCGGTTATACCAGCGGCATCCTCACATCGCCGGAGACGACAGCCCATGTCGGCGGGTTCGGAATGCCGATTCCGGTGGGCCTGCTAGCGGCAATGGTGCTCTCGGCCGCAATAGGGCTCCTCGTGGGGTTGGTAACGCTCAACTTGCGTGCGGATTACCTTGCCATCGCGACCATTGGCATCGCCGAAATCATCCGCCTGATTCTCCAAAACGAAGGCTGGTTGACCGGCGGCGTCCGCGGCATGGCGAACATTCCTCGTCCATTCGAGCAGATAACCGGCGGCCAGTTCGAATGGGCCTTTCTGGTGATGCTGATTGTGATCATCGGCGTGGTTTTTCTGGCGCTGGAGGCGGCGCGGACCTCCGCCTGGGGCCGCGTGCTGCGCGCCGTTCGGGAGAACGAGCCCACCGCCCTGGCCTCCGGGAAAGACGCGACGCGCTTTCGCCTGGAGGCTTTCGTCGTCGGCTGCGCCATCATGGGGCTGGCCGGTGCGCTTTATGCCCACCTCTTCTCCTTCATCAGCCCGGAAGCTTTCGAGCCGATGCTGGCGACCTTCCTGGTCTGGGTCATGCTTATCGCGGGCGGCAGCGGCAACAACAAGGGCGCCTTGCTGGGGGCGTTGGTCATCTGGGCCATTTGGTCCGGCACGCAGATCCTCACCGGCTATCTTCCGGCGGAACTGGCAACGCGGGCGGGTGCGCTACGCATCATCTTGATCGGCGTGTTGCTTATCGTACTCCTCGTCACGCGACCGGAAGGGATGTTGAGCGAGGAAAGCGACCGTCGGCGCGACAGGCGGCGGGAAGAACGAGAAGATCTTAAGGACTAGCGCATTTTCAGGAACGAGACACGCTCTAGAGCGTGATGACCTCAAGCCACTCCGGCTTGGTATTGAAATCGCTCGGCAAAATAAAAGCTTGGAGCGGGCTGGCGATTCGGAGATATGTCATCTCGCGCTAGGCGGCTTCCATGTAGGGCTCATGAACGATCGGAGTGACCAAGGTCGCGCTGCGGGTCTATGTGGTCTCGCAGCCGCTGCTTCAGTTCCTTAAGCTCCGGAAACCGCCCTTCATGCTTTCGTGACCAGAGCAGCGTCCCATCGGCAAGCCGCACTTCGAACGTGCCGCCGGAGCCAGGAACGAGCCGCACCGAGCCCAGGTCGCCTTCAAACGTCGTCAACAGCTCCTGCGCCATCCAACCGGCGCGCAATAGCCAGCGGCACTGTGTGCAATAGACGATTTCGACCTCGGGCTTGGTTTCGCTCATGGCGCTGATCATGCCATACGAATACGGCCGAGTCTCTAGACGGCATAATCTTGGCCAAGACAAGCGGGCTTGAACCATCCCGATCCTAGAGCGCGATGATCTAAAGTCACTTCGGCTTGAGATCTCAATCGCATCGCAAAACAAAGCACTGGACCCGGAGGGCGATTCGCAGATTGGTCATCCCGCTTTAGGAAGCGTAGCGCGTGGTGTCGGCCTCGGGCGGGAAGGGGCGCAGGCGCGAGAGGGGCAGCGTCACCCCGACAGTGGTGCCGCGGCCGGGATCGCTCTGGATATCTATGTCGCCACCGTGCAGTTCCACCAACGACTTCACCAGGGGAAGGCCCAGCCCGGTACCCTCGTATTTGCGGTTGAGAGAGCTATCGACCTGCGCGAAGGGCTGCATAACGCGCTCCAGGTCCTGCTCTTCGATGCCGATGCCGGAATCCCGCACGACGAACGCGAACTGCGTCTCGCTCCAAAGCACCTCGACCCGGACCTCGCCGCCCACGGGAGTGAACTTAACGGCATTGGTCAAGAGGTTGAGGAGGACCTGTTTGATTTTGCGTTCGTCGGCATAGATCGCCGGTAAGTCAACGGGCGCGACGCAGGTCATCAAGATTCCGTTCCCTTCCGCGCGGGGCTGAACCATCGCGATGCTTTGGTCGATCGCGCCCTGCAAATCCATCTCCACCTCATGCAATTCAAGCTTCCCTGCTTCCGCCTTCGACAGGTCGAGCAGGTCGTTGATGAGCGCCAGGAGATGTTGCCCGCTTTCCCTTATATCCTTGGCATAGTCATTGTATTTCGGGTTGCCGAGCTTTCCCATCACCTCGCCTTCCAGTAATTCGGAGAAGCCGATGATGGCGTTGAGCGGGGTTCGAAGCTCATGACTCATGTTGGCCAGGAACCCGGTCTTGGCCTTGTTGGCGGCCTCCGCAGCGTCGCGCGCACGGGCAAGTTCCTCGGTTCGCTCGGTCACGCGGCGCTCCAGATTGTCGCGCGCCCGGCGCAGTTCGGCGTCGTAACGTTGCTGACTGGCCTGCATACGGTTGAACGCCTTGACCACGGCGCCGATTTCATCGCGACTCTCCCACTGAACGGCATGGCGGACCCCGCCTGTTTCCGTGCGGTCGATGGATTCCAGAAGCCGCTGCAAAGGTATACCGATGGTCCAGCGATTGGCGAGCAGTGCACTGACCACGACCGTCAAGAGCAGTAGCACGGCAAGAGCCACAGACAACTGGATCCGCTGCTGTAGCGCCAGGCGCACCGGTTCGTCCGTCACGGTGACGACAAGGCGTCCTATTAGTTCCGTGTTGGTGCCGGAGATAAAGACGATGTCTTTCCCTGCGGTCAAGCGGTCCTCTGTGGACTCGGCAAGGGTGCCAACGGTCGAAAGCAAGTGGTCCATGTCGTCGTAGACGGCGGCGCCAAGGATATCGGGGTCTTTTGCAGTTGCCTCCAGGATGAGCTGCAGCCGCTCTTGATCGAGGTTCCAAAGGGATTCCGCCATGACGGTCGCTTGGTTATCGAGACCGCGATGCAGCTTCTCCTCAAGATCCTGAAGCGCCCGGTCGTAAGCGGTATATTCGAATACGAAGAACAACGCTGTCATGGCAACGAGGACCATCGGCACGTTGATCGCCAAAAAGCTTGCCTGCACCGAGCGGAGGCGAGGCGGACGCAGACGGAGCGGATTGAGCATGAAGAGCATCAGCGGCGCTCTCCCAGGGCCGGCCGGAACCAGCCGCCGCCGAGCCAACAGTTGTGGTCGCGATAGGCGCTCATGGCTTTACAAGCCGATTCACATAATCCAGCAGCAACGCTTCGGCATCGATTTCCTGAAGGCCCGCGTTGAAGATCCGGCGTAGCTCTTGTCCGGTCGCGTCATTGCGAAAGCACAAGTAGAGGGCGGTCTGGCCGAGTGGCCGGTCGTGAAACCGCAAGGCATCGCGGTGGGGTTGAAGAGCTTCTTCCGTCGACAAGACGTAGGCCATCACGAAGCGGTCGATCGCAGCGAAGTGGATCTGGCGATCGGCGAGCTTAAGCAAGTTGGCGATGTCGTTGCTCGAGGTGATCACCCGCTGAATACCCTCGTCAATCCGCTGGTCGAACTCTTCCGTATGGGCGTAGCCGAGCACGGTTCCGACTCGTTTGTCGGTGAGGTCCTCCAGCGTTTTCCAGTTCTGAGGTGCTTGCGTATGTTCCGCGAAGCCCAGAGGGGTCGCGCCCACTGCGTCGGAACGAATGAAATCGCCTCGCGGATCGTGGCGGCAATGATAGCCGGGGAAGTAGGCAATTATTCTCTCGTCACCGTCACGCGCCTTGGCGATCGCCCGGTTCCATGGCCAGAACTGCACCTCGACGTCATGGTGCTGAGTTGCAAAGGCGGCACGCACCACCGAGGTCGCCGCGCCTTCCTCTGGAAGGACATCGGACGTGTAGGGTGGCCAGCGTAACGTCGCCAAACGCACGGTCTCGAGCTCACTGTCCTCTGGCGCGACTGTTTCCGGCGCCGCGTCGACTGCCCCGTTTTCGGCTCCCCAATTAGCGGCGCTTGCGCCTCCCCAACCCACCAGAGCACTCGCCACCGTCCCAAAGAACGCGGCAGCAATTGCGATCCGAAATCCCTGAGACAAAATCGCACTGGTTGCCGGTTCTCGCATAAATAACCTCTCAAGGTGCGTTGTTTAAACTTATAGTTGTATACAGCCGCATCTCTACATATATTGATCACGGTTCGGTTAAAAAAAGCTAAAACACGCCTCGGACGAGGTAAGCGTGAATCGCAGTTCGTGGCGCGTAATCTCCCGTGCGAAAATGAAAATTCGCTAGAAAACGCAGTTCCCAGCGCGGTGAGCACAGGTAGAGCCGGAAGAGGCTTCTCCTATCACAAAATCGTGTGTAGGAGCTGGAGCGGAAGGTTCCCCTTCGAGTCACCATTCAGATTTTAAGCCGAATCATCTCTAATCACTGCGCTCAGATACGGCGGCGTTAGCAAAAAAACAGCGGGAGAAGGTGGATTTACCCGCTCCCGCCGCTTCAGATTGCCGTTCAGTAAACTTGACCCGTGAACTGGGGGGCAATGGACCCCGTGGCGCTATTCTTGCTGCATGTCCTGTACGAGCTCGTTCAGCTCATTGTAAAGCTCTTCGTCCTGCCGGGCAGCGACTGAAATCTCTTGATACTCCTCGACCGTGATACCGTCAGCATCCTGAATTGTCGCGAGAAGTTCCTCGTTCGCGGCGTCGGTCAGTTCCGCGGCGCGCTCCTCGTCGCCGGCTTCGCGCGCCTCCATGATCTGGGGCTGCCATACTTGAATGACTTCGGAAACTTGGATCGCGGCCTCTGCATAGGATTGAAGCTGGTCGTCGGTGAAGGATGGGGTCTCGCCACCGAAGTCCTGCGCGGCCGCAGGCGCAGCCATAAGACCAAGGGAGAAGAAAGCGGCGAATGCGGTAGACGCGAGATTACGCGCATGGCGTGCGATCATGCTTGCGCTCCTGTTGAGATGGTTGCTCGTCTCGCACCATTCCTACCGGGAAAAGGGAGCTCCTGTAAACCGCCCTACCGCGGAAAATCGGGGCGTGTGCCTTTCGGCTGGCCCGAAGAGTGTTTGACTTATCCATGAGCGGTGCCCGGATACCCGCACCGGCTTCAACACGATTGCGAGAGCGATATCCACCCATGGGGTTTAATCTGATAGTATTAGAGTATTCATGCTGGATCGCTTGCGCCAGGCTCACTTGCCGATCGAGCGCCGAGCGGAATGGAGTTGGGAAAGACGGTCGCAATGCGCCGGGTGTGGAATGCCTTCGGTTGGAGCAGCTTTCTAACGTTCGTGGCCCTGGCTGTTGCCGGCGTGGCAACGCTTTTCTACGTGCATACGACCGTCTCCGACATCCGCGACGGTCTCGTGATCGATGTCCTGCGCGAAGATGGCGACATTGGCTTGGCCGTGCAGCACATGGCGGATCTGCGGCAAGCCGTTCACGCAGTAGACCCTCACGCCTGGCCCGATGGCCGGGAATTGCTTGATGAGCGGCTACGACGGGCCGAAGTGCAATTGTCGGTGTTGGATGAGGATTATCAGGTAGCGCGGTCGCTCTTCGCCGACCGGACCGTGAACCTCGCTGCTCCGGCGCTCGCAGAGTTGCGCCATCTGCTCGCCCGGAGCCGAGAGAATGGAGCGGCACCTACGCAAGAGGCGCTGGATAGCGCGATGGCGGAACTCGGCGAAACCTATCAGTCGCTACGCAACGTGTATACACAAGCTAACGCCGCTTCGCGCGCGGCTCTGGAGCGGAACTCGCAGCGCCTGCACGAGTTTCGCGATGCCCTGATTCTGGCTTTCCTTCTTGTGGGGACACTACTGGTGACACTGTTCGGGGTCGCCCTGGTTTATCAGCGTCACCAACGGCGGGCGGATGAAGCGCGCGGGCTCCTGCGTGAAGCCGTCAACAGCAGCGCCGACGGCTTTGCCATCTTCGATGCTGTTGGGCGGCTGGTTCTATGCAACGCGCGCTACGCCACCTTCTTTCCGGGCATGCGTTCCAGCATCAGACCCGGTCGTTGCTTTTCAGACATTATACGAGAGTCCGTAGCCGCGGGAGACCTCGCGATTGGAGAGGGCAACCGCGAGCGCTGGCTGATGGAGCGCTTAAACCATTTCAAAAGCCCACCGGAGGCACCCTTCGAAAATCAGCTCCGCGACGGACGCACGCTGCGTGTCAGCGAGCGGCGGCTCCGCAACGGGAGTGTCGTCTCGGTCGTCAGCGACGTGACCGAGTTGCGGCGGGGCGAGCGCGAACTGCGCGAGATTGGCGATGCACTCCGTCACAACAACATGCTTTTGGACGCAGCGCTGGAAAACATGGGACAGGGACTGGTGATGTTCGACTCCCAGTTCCGTCTTGTCGTCTGTAATAGGCGGTACTTGGAAATTTTCGGATTCGACAAGGACCTTGGCAAGCCCGGCACGACGCTTGAATGCATCGTGCGCGCCTGTCATGGACAGGGGCTGTCGAGCGAGGGGCTGGCCGACGTGCTGGATTGGCGCAGAGATGTCGCGCGCCTGCGGAACGAAATCACCGACACGGAGTTTCTGCGCGACGGGCGGGTGATCGAGTTGCATCATCGCCCTCTGGCCGACGGCGGTTCGCTGGCGACTTACGACGACATCACCGAGCGTCACCGGTCGCAGGAAGCCCTGCGCCACGCCAAGGAAGAAGCGGAGATTGCGAACCGGACAAAATCCGAGTTCCTGGCGAATATCAGCCACGAGCTTCGCACTCCGCTCAACGCCGTCATTGGATTTTCAGAGGTTCTCGAAGGAGAGATGTTCGGCGCCCTCGGCGATTTCCGCTACAAGACCTATGCCCAGGATATCCAGGATAGTGGACGGCATCTTCTGAGCCTCATTAACGACATCCTCGACCTATCGAAGGTGGAGTCCGGCAATTACGCGTTGCACGACGATCAGGTGGAGTTGAAAGGAATCGCAATAGCCTGCCTGCGTGTCGTCGCCTCGCGCGCCCGCCAGGCCAAAGTGGCCCTGAAGGAGGAGATTCCAGCTCACCTTCCCCCCATGCGCGGGGATGAACGGGCCATGAAGCAGATTCTGCTGAACCTGCTCAGCAACGCCGTCAAGTTTACGCCCGCCGATGGCGAGGTTCTGATTTCCGCCGCCATGCAGCCCGAGGGAGGACTTTCGGTTTCCGTCAAGGATACCGGAATCGGAATTGCCAAAGAGAACATCGACAAAGCGCTGTCGCCGTTCGGTCAGGTCGACAGCAGGTTGGCCCGCAAGTACGAGGGAACCGGACTCGGGCTTCCCCTCACGAAGCGTTTAGCGGAGCTTCACGGTGGCTGGCTCACCATCGACAGCACCATCGGCGAAGGAACCCAGGTCACCATCGGCTTCCCGGCCGACCGGATCTGGCACCCACCGCAGCCGCATACGACGCCTGCCGACCTCTTAACCTTCGAATCGCGGGCTAGCTAGGCGTCTGCGCCTCCGTTACATTCATCATTCCGACAATGGGGTTCTTGCTTCATTATGCGATTCTAGAGCGGGATGGCTTATCGTTGAATCGCCATCCCGCTCTATCCCTTTGTTGTGCGAGGCGATTCAGACATCAAGCCGGAGTGGCTTGAGATCATCGCGCTCTAGCAGGGGTTTGCGACGCCTCTTGCGGATGCTGCTTTGGTGACGTCCGCTGCATCGATACGGAGTACCAATGCCCGTCATCCTGGATCGCCGCCGAGACATTACGCTCGAGTCCTACGAGACGGTGGCATGGAACGGCGCTGCCGTGCGGTTTTCCCCTGGCGCGCTGGAGCGCATCGCGGAGAGCCGACGCGCCTTCGTGGACTTGATCGATAACAACCCGGAGTTGGTGATTTATGGCGTTACCTCCGGCTATGGGCAGCGCGCTTACCAGCGTTTCACCCGGGAAGAGCGCCGCGCCCATGCGCTGAAGCCTTCGACCGCACCGCGCACCGCCTTCGGCCGCACCCTGCCGCCAAGGTTGTCGCGCGGCGTGGCGTTTGCGCGGCTCGCCAGTTTCGTAGAGGGCCATGCCGCGGTGACACCGGCGCTGGCGGAGGGCGTGGCGGCGATGTTGGACGGCAGGCCGCTGCCAAATATCCCGGCGGAAGGAAACGGTGGGGCTGGGGAGATCCTGCCTCTTTCAGTGCTCTTCGCGGAGATCGTTGAAGACGTTCGTTTAGCCGAAAAAGAAGCGCTTGCGCTTGTTAACGGAAGTCCCGCCTCAAGCGCCATGATAGCGGACGCGGCGCTGGCGGCGCGCCGCCGCCACCGCTTGGCCGAATCCGTGTTTGCGCTCTCGATCGAAGCCATCTTGGCCCCGATGGAAGCTTACGATCCCGCCCTTGCGGACCTTTGGCAGGACCCCGACGAGGCTGCGGCGCTGCAGGCTTTCAACGTGCTTTTGGCAGGCGCCGCCGAGACACGGCGGCCATATCAGGCGCCGGTGAGTTGGCGGATCTTGCCGCGCGTGCTCGGTCAGGCGCGCCGCGCACTGCGGCAGGCGGAGGAGGTCGCCGAATCCAGCCTGTCCGCCGTCACCGACAATCCCGTGTTCCTGCCGCCCGGCGAGGCTGGCCGTAAAGGCCGGATACTCTCGAACGGAAGCTACCACAACGCCCGGGCCTACCCGGCGCTGGATGCCTTGACCGCCATCTATGCGGATCTGGCGTTGCTGGCCGATCGCCACGTGAGCAAACTGCTGGACGGAAAGGTATCGTTGCTCCCCGATCAGTTGCTGGCGGGAGAGGGTTATCTCGGGTGTCTGGGCTTTACCGCCGCCGGTTTCGCCGAGCAGGCGCGCCGCGCGGCAGGGGCCACGCTGCTGCCCGGCAGCGAGGGCGGCGGCTTTGCTCAGAATGACGTAGCCGTCCCGGTATTCCATGCTTGGCGGCGTCACCAGGAAGCGGCCTGGTGCCTGGAGGCCAGCCTTGCGGTGTTGGCGACAGTTTGCGCTCAGGCGTTTCGCGTTACCGCCCGGAGAGCACCTGTACCTCTTGCGGAGATCCTGGAGGAGGTTCGCGGCTTCGTGCCGCCGATGCATGAGCAGCGCGCGCTCGGACAGGAGGTCGAGCGGCTTGCGTTGCATTGGCACGCGGGGATGGCGCCGGAGAATGACGGCGGCAGTTCTCTGCCGGGCATGTGAGGCCGGGGCCGGTCTGGAACCCGTGCATTTGTGTCGAAATATTATTGACCGCGCCACATATTCGCCACAGCATTGCCGTACGCAGGGGTCGTAGAAGCTATTACTTTCGCGTTTGAACGCGGGTTCGCCGTGCAGGGGACTATATGGCGCCGCAGCAAATACCTAGGGATGTAAATCAGGGAGGATACCGTGGATCAAATGTGGCGGACAGCCCGGATTGTGTGCTCGGCAGAGCGTGGAGGCGGCGGCGGAATGTCGCGCTTCGCACGCCCACCCGTTCCGGGAATGCCTTCGCGGGTCGTCGATTCGAATGGCGTGGTGAGGCGCCAGGATGCCGACACGCGACGGATGCGCGACGACCAGCGCGGCCATGACTACGCGAACCCCGAGCGCGAGCGGTCTTCGGGGGAGGGGGAACTGGTCGTAGGGCCGGAAATCCGCTTCAAAGGGGAAATCAGTTCCTGCGATACACTGATCGTGCACGGCCACGTCGAAGCCGCCCTCCCGGCACGGGCCATGCGTATCGGGCAAACCGGCGAGTACCGGGGCACGGCCGAGGTCGACGAGGCGGAAATCGCCGGGGTTTTCGACGGAACCCTGACCGTGCGCCGGCGCTTGATCATCGCGGCCGGTGGCAAGGTTCG
>SKZV01000254.1 GCA_007127165.1 Rhodovibrio sp.
CGATGATCCCGACCAGCATCAAAATGCCGATCAAGGTCTGCACGTTGAAGGTCGTGCCGGTGAGCCAGAGCATGACGACCACGCCGACGGCCGCCGCCGGGACCGACATCATCACCACCAGCGGATCGCGCAGGGATTCGTAGAGGCAGGCCATGACCATGTAGACCAGGGCGACGGCGAAGAGGAACATGACGGCGAACTCCTGGAACGCCTCCGCCCGCTCCGCCTCGTCGCCCTCCAGCACCACCTCGTAGCCGTCGGGAATGGAGAGGCCGGAGAGCACGCCGCGCGCCTCCGCCGCCACCGCGCCAAGGTCGCGCCCGGCATAATCGGCGGAGACGACGATGCTGCGCGCCCGCTCGACCCGGTTGATCCGCGACGGGCTTTCCTCCGGCACGATCTGGGCGAAGTTGCGCAGCGCCACCGGCGCGCCGCCGCTGTTGGGAACCGTGATGTCGAGCAGGTCTTCGCGCCCGAGGCTCTTCGCCTCCGCCAGCCGCACCCGGATCGGAAAGGTGTCGCCGCCCGCCCGGAAGTCCCCGGCGCTGGTCCCGCCGACGGCGGTTTCCAGCGTCCGCGCGGCATCCGATACCCGCACGCCCAGGTCGGCGGCGCGGGCGCGGTCGATGCGGACACTGTCCTGGGGGATCTGCGCCGGACGGTCGACGCGCACCGAGGTGATACCGGCGATCTCGCGCAGGCCCGCCTGTACTTCCCCGGCCAGCGCCTCGATGCGCTCCAGATCGCGCCCGCGCACCACGACGCGCAGGGGGTCGTCGTCCTCGAACAATCCGATGCTGAGGCGGAACGCCGACCCGCGCGCCCAAACCCGCTGATCCACCCCGGCCATCGGCGCAAGCTCCGCCCGCAGCGCACTGGCGATCTCCTGACTAGAGCGTGTGCGCTCGCCGGGCGGTACGAGGGCCAGACGGATGCTCGCCTCCGCGGGGTTCGCGGCGCGAACCGGGGAACCGCCGGAACTGACCACATGCGCCCGCGCCTCCGGCACGGCGCGCAGGACCGTCGGCAGCAGATCCGCCATCGTGCGGTCGAGCACGTCCAGCCGCGTCCCGGCCTCCATCTCGATAAAGATACCGACCTCGGACTCGTCCGTGTCGGGCAGGAACTCGACGCCGATACGCGGCATCAGCGCGAAGGCCGCGACCATCAGCAGACCGCAGCAAGCCACCACCGTCCAACGCGCCTGCAAGGCCGCGCCCAACACGCGCTCGTAGCCCCGGTCGAGCAGGGAGCGGCGCGGCTTGGCGGCGGCTTGTCCCTCCTCCTTAAGCCGGGCGGAGAGCGTGGGAACCAGCGTCAGGGCCACCAGCAGCGAGGCGAGCAGCGTGAAGGCCACCACGGCGGCCAGCGGCTCGAACAGCCGCCCGGAGAGGTCGCGCGCGAAAGCCAGCGGCAGGAAGACCGCCATCGTGGTGAGCGTTCCGGCGACGATCGGCGGCGCGACCTGCCGCGCGCCCTCAACGGCGGCCTCGCGGGCGGAAAGCCCCTCCTCGCGGCGCAGGCGGGCGATATTCTCGGTGACGACGATGGCGTTATCGACGATCAGCCCGACCGCGAGCGCCAGCCCGCCCAAGGTCATCACGTTCAGCGTATAACCGCCGAAGTAGACCAGCGCAAAGCTCGCCACCAAGGAAATCGGGATCGCAGAGGCCGTGATCAGCGTGATCGCGAGCGAGCGCAGGAACACCAGCAACACGACGGACGCCGCGAGCGCGCCGTAGACGACCGCCATGCCTAGGTTGTCCATGGCGCGCTGGATATAGTCGGACTGGTCGCGGATAACGACGAACTCCAACTCCGGATAGCGTTCGCGCAGGTCCTCCACGGCCTTCATGACGCCGGAGGCCACGGCCACCGTGTTGGCGTCGCTCTGCTTGCGCACGGCGAGGCGCAGGCCGGGCTCGCCCTGAATCCGCACGATCCGCGTTTCGTCCGCTCCGCCGTCGCGAACTTCCGCGATGCGATCCAGCGCGATGGCGCCGTTCGAGCCCGCGCCGACGCGCGTCGCCCGCAGTTCGTCCAGCGTGTCGAAGGTCCCCGGCGTCCGCACGCCGCGTTCCAGCACGCCGCGCCGCACCTCTCCGGCGGAGCGGCGCTGGTTGGCCTCGCCGATGGCCAAACGCACCTCCTCCACGCTGAGCGACAGGCCGCGCAGCGCATGGCGGTCGAGATCGACCTGCACCTCGCGCGCCCGGCCGCCCCAGATGTCGACGGCGGCCACTCCTGGAACGCGCTGGATCGCGTCGCGCATGCGTTGGTCGGCCAGTTCGAACAGCGAAACCTGGTCGATGGGACCGGAGACGCCGACCCGCAGGATCGGGCTGGAGGCGGTGTCGAATTTGCGGATGCGGGGCCGGTCGGCCTCGTCCGGGAGGTCGCTCAGAATGCGCTCCAGCCGGTCGCGCACGTCGTTCGCGGCGGCGTCGAGGTCGGTGCCCCAGGCGAACGACATCACGACCTCGCTCACCCCCTCGGCGGAGGTGGAGCGCAGTTCTTCCAGTCCGGGGACGGCGCTCACGACGTCTTCCACCGGGCGGGTGATCGCGTCCTCGATCTCGGCGGGCGCGGCGTTGGGATGACTGGTAACCACCGTCAGGCGCGGCGTCTCGATGACCGGCAGAAGGTCTACCGGCAAGCGCAGGAAGGCGGTCGCGCCGATCGCCACGGCGATCAGCAGCATCATCGTGGTGAAAACCGGCCGCTCGACGAAAAATCGTACGCCGATCACTGGAACAGCCCCTCCCCCAGGACGGTATCGCCGGGAGATGAAGGAGCCGATTCGGCGATGGAGCGCACGCTGATCGCCGTTCCGTCGTCGATCAGGTGCCGTCCGGCGGTAATGACGGGACCGTCCAGCGTAGCCTCGCGAATCTCTACATAGTCGCCTGTCTCGACCCCGGTTTCGACCGCGACGAAGCGGGCCGTGCCGCTCTCGCCGTCGGCCAGGAACAGCCCCTCAATCCCGTCGCGGCGGACCAGCGAGTCCATCGGCGCCATGATCGCATTCTCGCGAACGTCGACCCGAACGCCGACGCGGGCGAACATGCCGGGACGCAGAACGCCCTCGGGATTGGGAATCAGGACCTCCACGCGGCCTTCGCGGCTGTCGCGGTCGATCACCGGCGCCACCCGCGCGACCTCCCCTTCGAAGCTGCGCCCGGGCCAAGCGTCGAAGCGCGCCTCCACCGGCTGTCCGGGCTCGATCCGCACGTGATCGCGTTCGGGGGCGTTGAGCGCCAGCCTTACCGGATGGGTCGCCACCAGCGACAGCACCGGCGTGTTCGCCGCCACATTCGCACCGGGATCGAGATAGCGTTCGGAGACGCGGAAACCGCCGTTCTCCAGCCCCTGCGCCTTGACCGTGAACTCGTCGAGCCGCGCCTGTTCGGCGGCAAGCTCGGCGGAACGTTCGCTGACCTCGGCCTCCGCAAGGGCGACGCGCGCCCGCCGGATGGCGACCTCGGCGCGCCCTTCGTCCAGTTCGGCCTCCGAGATGGCGTTCCGGTCGTATAGCCGCTGGCTGCGTTCGAGACGGCGTTCCATCCGCCCAAGGTCCTCCCGGGCCTCGTCCTCGCGCGCCCGTGCAACCAGGACGACCGCCTGAGCGCGGCGAACCGCCGCCTGTTGCTCCTGCGAGGCAATCCGGGCCACCACCGCATTGGCGGGCACCGCGTCGCCTACAGCGAACCGCACGTCCTCAAGCCGCCCGGCCGTTCCGGTCTGGACGGTGACGGTCGCGTTCGCTTCCAGGCTGCCGGTGAGCCGAACCGTCTCCTCTACCCGTCCGCGCGCAAGTTCCGCCGCCTCTACCGCCACCGTGCGCACGCCGCGCTCGCTCTGCGCCGTTCTCTCAGGTGCGAAGTGCCCCCACCAGACAGCCCCCGCTGCAATCGCCGCAAACAGCAGCAAAGCTCCAATCCGCGATACCATTCCACCCCCAAAACAACCGCTGCGCACGCTCCGAAAGTAGCGCGCCAGCGAGCGTGGTCCACAGTATGACATACATTGGGGCAAATCCGTGACAGAGCCGGAACACGCACCGCGGCACCGCCGGATAGCATCGGTAACGCAAGCTTGATCGGCGCTTCATCATAACCAAAACAAGACCAATCTTGTCGCGTCATCGCATCAAATTTAGCGAACTAGTTGAATAAACACACTGATTTTCTAAGCGTTGCGTGTCCCAATCCAGCATTTCGCCACACGGTCGCTTGCGTTGTTTTTTTGTAGAAGGTCAAGTACCTTTCTTCAATCTATAGGTGTGGTTTTAAGGGGGTAGGATATGCGCGATAACACGAGTTCCACGTGGC
>SKZV01000320.1 GCA_007127165.1 Rhodovibrio sp.
CCCCGGCCCATCCCCCTCGCCCCGGCCCCGCCGAAACACGAGCAGGTGGGACGCCGAAAAATTCAGCACCAGTCCCGCGACGGACCCTGCGGCGACCCCCAACGCAGGGTTCGCCGCCACGAAAGGCAACGTCGCGACCATGACGGCGTAGGTTCCGTAATTCGTTACCGCCCCCGAGGAGTTGGCGGCGACGTAGCGACCCCACTCCCGCACAAAGGCTGTGGAGCGGCGGTCTCGAAACGCGAGGTGACGGTTGACGATCCACGTCACCGTCACCGCGACCATGAACGAGACCACGCGCCCGAGATAGAGCCCCAAACTTTCCAGAACGAGCCAGAGAACGGCTACGTCCGCCACGAATCCCAACGTCCCCGCGATACAGAACGCGAGGAAGCGGAAGCTGGTCATCTGCCGTAACCGCTGCGAACGCGCCCAGGCCCGCTCAACCGCCACTGCGGCGCTAACGCGTCTCATCCTGGCCGAATCCGTATGTGTCGCGCACAAGGTAGATCGGCCGCCCCTTCACCTCCTGATAGGTGCGGCCGAGGTACTCGCCGATAATGCCCAGAGTGAGAAGCTGCAAGCCGCCCAAGAAGAGCACCACCACCATCAGCGAGGCGTAGCCCGGCACGTCGCTCCCGTAAATCAGGGTCCGCGCGATCAGGAAGACGGCGTAGATGAACGAAACCATCGCGATCATGGCCCCGACATAAGACCAGACCCGCAGCGGAACGGTCGAGAAGGAGGTCATGCCGTCGATGGCGAAGTTCCAGAGCTTCCAGTAGTTGAACTTGCTCGTGCCCTCGCTGCGCGCCGGCCGTTCATAGCGCACGCTCGTCTGACGGAAGCCCGGCCAGGCGAAGAGCCCCTTCATGAAGCGGTTTCGTTCGGGCATGTGACGCAGAGCTTCCACCACCTTGCGATCCATAAGCCGAAAGTCCCCGGCGTTACGCGGGATCTCGACTTGGCTCATCCAGTTGTAAAAGCGGTAGAAGGCCCGCGCGCTGAACGACTTCATATGACTGTCGCTCTCTCGCACCGAGCGTACCGCAAAAACCACGTCATAGCCTTCGCGCCACTTTTCCAGCATCTCGCCAATCAGTTCGGGCGGGTCCTGCAAATCGACATCGATGGGGATCGCCACCTGTCCCCGGGCGAAATCGAGTCCCGCCGTCAGCGCGGCTTCCTTTCCGAAGTTTCGGGAAAAGTCTATGACGCCGACATTGTTATGGCCCCGTTGGGCGTCCCGGAGCACCTGCAGCGTGTTGTCGTTGCTGCCGTCGTTGACGAAAATCGCCTCCCAGCTTACGCCTAAGTCGGCCATCACCGCGCCGACGCGGTGCATGAAACCGGGAATCGCCGCCTCTTCGTTAAAGACGGGGACAATCAGACTGACGTCGATCACGTGGTCGGGTACTTGCGGTGACAAACCAAGTCCTCGCGGTGGTGTGAGGGACGTTCGAACTCTGGGACCGCACCATAGCTCATTGGATGAGCGGCGCAATCCGTACTTGCGACAGCGGAATCAGTTGTTAAGCTCCAAGCCCTCGGATGTACAACTGCATCTTTGCAAAGGTTTGCTCCCGAACCGGCTCCACGTGGGACATCGCGTAGCTTAACATGGCCAATCCAAAGCCGCTTTCTGCGTGGATCGAAGACGCGCCGCCGTGGCTTCTCTATCTTGCTGTGGCCCTTGTTTGGTTGGGCCTGAGTTCCCCCTGGCTTCTGGGGCAAGTCACGATCCCCTGGGACAGCAAGGTCCAGTTCTATCCCTGGATGGTGTTC
Organism: Rhodovibrio sp.; assembly: GCA_007127165.1. Classification (GTDB taxonomy): domain Bacteria; phylum Pseudomonadota; class Alphaproteobacteria; order Kiloniellales; family Rhodovibrionaceae; genus SKZV01. The sequence continues at coordinate 1,786 of SKZV01000320.1, forward strand.
GTGCAGCAGAATCTGCATCAGGGAGAACTTCCCCTGTGGAATCCGCATCTCTATAGCGGCTATCCGATGGTCGCGGACCCGCAGGCGATGCTGTTTTCGCCACTCCTGCAGGCGGGCCTGTTCCTTCTCCCGGAGCTTACGCTTCGCCTGCAGGATTCGCTGGTGCTCCTGCACTTGCTACTGGCGGGGCTCGGCGCGGCGGCCCTGGGGCGCAGCTACGGCTGGCCGGTCGTGGCGGTGCTGATATTCGCGGCGCTCGTGATGTTCGGCGGCGTGAACTCGTCACGCCTTCAGCACAACGGAATTGTCATCGCTTACGGCTACTTCCCCTTCGCTCTGTATTTCCTGAAGCGGATGCTGGACACGCGACGCGTTTCCCATGCTGGGTTCTTCGGCCTCTTTGCCGGAGCCATGGCGCTTCACATGACCCAGGTACCCTATCTGCTTACGCTCTTGCTGATGGCCTACGCGGCCTTTCGGCTCGCGCGGGACTTCACGGGCATCCGCAGCGCGTTCCCGACTGTGGGGCAGCTCGCGCTGTCCGGCGCGGTTGCTGCGGCCGTCATGCTGCCGCAAGCCATTCCCACCATCATGACGCTGGGATTGAGCAACCGCGAGGCCATGCCGCTCGAACTGGCTTCCGGCGATTCGATTCCGCCGCACTTGCTGGCGACGCTCGCGATGCCAGAGGTATTCGGCCACGTCCGCGGCGGCATAGAGGCCTATTGGAGCGCCCCAAGCATTCCGCAGACGTACTTTTACATTGGCTTGCTTCCGCTTCTCGCGGCGCTGGCGTTCCCTGTGCCCAAGGACAGGCCACGAGACTGGGGGTTCTACTGCGGCCTTTTCCTCGTGTCGGGCGCCTTTATGATGGGCACCTACACACCGTTTTACGCGGTTCTTTACGAGTATCTGCCCGGACTCGCCTCGTTCCGGCGCCCGGCGGACGGGGCTTACCTCTTGAACTTCGCCCTGGCCTTCCTGGCGGCCAGCGCGATAACCGAGTTTTTGCGTCACGGGTTCAGCCGGTTAACCTTCCACCCCGTGGCGCATCCACTCATCGCCCTGTCGGCCGTGGCGATCACCTGGAGCCTCGTGGAGCAAGCGGCGGAACATGAGCAACTCGCGAGGCTTAGCAACCACGCCCTCGTGTTCGCGGGCCTTTCAGCCGCGCTTGTGCTTGCGGCGACAACGCTGCGGCGTTGGCCACCGCTGCTGGCGCTGGCGACCGGTCTGCTCGCGTTCGCCGATCTCCGGCTGCATGCGGTGGATACGGCGATGAATGGTCACGCACCGGATTACTACGAGATCATCCACGCCGTGAGCGAAGAGGCGCACCCGGTTGCGGCTTTTCTAGCAAGAGAGACCGAAGCCGGCGCCGATGGGCTGCCGCCACGGATCGAGTTTCACCGCCCCGGCTCACTTTGGGACAACAGCGTTGCCATCAACGGGTTTTTCTCCACGACAGGCAACAGCCCCTTCGGTCTCGCCCGTTATGAGAATGTGGCCGGCTTCCATTACGGTAGCGACTATCCCCGCAGCAAACCGCCCAGCAATGAGGATTATTCCAGCAACGTCTTCCATCTCCTCGGCGCGCGCTATCTGGTCTCGGCTGGCCCTCTGGGGGACCGCAGGCCCGCCAACGGGGCGGTTCTCGAAGAAGTCTTCGAAGCAGGCGGCATACGGGTTTGGGAGAATCCGAACGCTCTGCCGCGCGCCTTCATGCCGCGCAAATGGGAACTCGACCTGGAGCCGAAACGGACGATCGCGCGTGGTTCAGCCGCCGGAATGAACTTCCGTGAAACCGTCGTGCTGGAAGAGCGCCCCGAATGGCCAGGGGAGAACGTCGACGTCGCCCCCGGTGAGGAACTGGCGAGGGGAGACGTCGAGGTCGTTGCGTTCCGCAACAATGAAATCGTCATGAGGGTGGAGAGTTCAGGCGACGGCCTCGTCTTCCTCAGTGAAGTCTACCATCCCGCATGGACCGCGAAGGTGAACGGCGAATCGGTACCGCTATACCGCGCGAATTATGTGTTTCGTGCGGTTCCGGTGCCGGAGGGCCGCCACACCGTCACCCTGTCGTTTCGGCCTTATCGGGCATTGCGGCCTTGGTAGCAGCGGCGAGAACGACAGGATCGGGACGGTGATAGGGAACCTGGAAGTCCAGAACATCGCGCATCCGCACGGTCCTCACTGGCTGGGACCGGCGCGCGTCCGGGTCCTTCAGCAGAATCGCGAGGACGCCCTTATAGCCACTGCCGGGGGTTTTGCCGACAAGACGGCGATCCTGCTCCAGCAGCCTCGCGGAAACCGAACGATTGAACACGGCCCGCCAAAGCCAGGGCGCACGCTCTAGCCACCGCGCCGCGCGCCGCGATATCGGCTTCGCAAGCTCGGCGTTGCCCTCCATCAGGAGGGTGAGCAGGCGATACACCCGATTATCTGCGATCATCGGCCGACTCTCGGCCTCCACACCACACTTCGTAAAGGCATTGAACGTGTTTAGGTCGAAGTAGTGAATATGCCCGTGGAGCTCGCCGCGCCGCTGGGTTTCCGCCACCTGCCGAAACGATTCGTGCGGTACCGTGATCACAACCGCCTTGCGGGCGACACGCATCATCTCTTCGACCGCCTGCGCGTAGTCGATCACATGCTCGATGGTCTCGCTGGCCACCACCACGTCGTGGCTTTCGTCGGAGAAGGGCAGCTTATGAATGTCCAACGCGAGCGTCGGCAGCGCGTATATTTCCTCGGCGCGGCGACAGGCCTCGCCCGAGAGATCGCAGCTCATGACATTGCAGCCAAAGAGATGACGCGCCAGCGCCGCCTTATAGCCCTCGGCTCCGCCCACATCGAGAAGGCTGTCGAAGCGAAGGTCCGCCAGGGCTTGCATGAGGTTCCATGTGATTACATAGCGGTCGAACAGGTTGGGCTCGCAGTGGCCGCCGCGAAACCCATAGATCGGCTGATGCGCGACATAGATACCGTCCGCCCCGACACCGCCCGCGGCGAATCTTTGATCGAGCCAACGCCGTGTCTCGGCCTGATACTCCGCGCGGCTTCGCGTTGTCAGCGGCGGAAGCGTGACCGGCGCGCCCGGTAGCGGCGCTTCAGACCCGCTGGTCCGGACGGATACTTCGATCGGCTCCGGCCCCAGCGGAAGGTTTAGGGGAACCTCGAAGTACGCAAAGCCACTGCGCAGGCCATGGCGTGCGAGATCCGCGCGAAAGGCGTTCGCACGCCCGGAGGCGACAAGCTGCCCGTTCGCCAGCACCTCGACCACCGCCGGTTCGGACGACGCCTCTCGAACCGCCCATCCGCTGACGCCAATATGACTGATAACCTCGACGTTGCCTTGCATTGGCCCTGCGCAGGTTTAAGTTTCTTGTTCTACTCGAAAGTACCACAAGAAACTCCCTTTGCCAGCGTCTTGCCTTCATGAACGAGCGGGATCACCTGCTCTTTAAGCCTGCCGAGCACCATCGTGAAAGTCTTCGTCGAAAACCCTCTGCGGCGGCATGATTACGGAGACGGTGGTGCCCTTACCCTCTTCACTGACGATTTCGAGCTTACCACCGTGCAGTTCCGTCATTTTCTTGACCAACGAGAGGCCTAGACCGGTCCCCTGCTGGCGGCGCTGCAGGCCGCCGTCGATTTGCATGAACGCCTCGCCAGCCAGTGCGATCTTGTCTTTCGCAATGCCGACCCCGTTATCCTCGACGTGCAACACGAGGTTGCCTGTGCCGTCACGGCTTGCGTAAAGCCGTACGGTGCCGCCCTCGCCTGTGAACTTGATCGCGTTCGACAGCAGGTTGATGAGGATCTGCTTGATACGCTGTCCATCGGCGCAGATCTTGGGCAGTTGGTCCGACGCCTCCACGATCAGGTTCAAGCCCCAGTGGGCCGCCCGTTCGCGAAAGAGCCGCTCGCACCCGCGGAACACCGAATCGAGGTCGACCTCCTCCTCGTAAAGCTCGAAACGTCCGGCCTCGATCTTGGCGAGGTCGAGAACGTCGTTGATCAGGTCGAGCAGATGCCGGCCACTGTTGTGGATGTCCCGTGCGTATTCCTGGCGTTTCATCTCTTCCAGCTTCGGCATTTGCTCCAGAAGCTCCGAGAACCCCAGGATCGCGTTCAGCGGGGTGCGCAGTTCGTGACTCATCGCGGCCAGGAATTCGCTCTTCGCCCGGCTGGCGGCTTCCGCCTCCTCCTTGGCTTTGTGCAACTCCGACTCATGACGTTTGCGGTCGGTGATGTCGCGCATGAAGGAGTGGAAAACCCGTTGAGAGCGCAGAGTCGTCTGCGAGATTGAGATCTCCACGGCGAAGCGTCGACCGTCTCGATCCATCGCGATCGACTGGAACAGCCGGTCCAGCAGGCCGCAGCTTTCGTCATTTCGAATGCGAGTGAGTGTTCGGCGGTGCAACGCAACCAGTTCCGGCGGCACCGTCAGGTTAGTCAGGTTGCGCCCGATGGCCTCGTCCGCAGGCCAGCCAAAGGTGCGCTCCGCCTGCGGGTTCCAGTCGATGACCACTCCGTCCTCGTCGAAGACGATAAAAACGTCCAGATTGCCGTCGACGATCTTGCGCGCCAGACGTTCGCTGTCATTGGCCCTTTCCTGCGCCTCGATCTCGTCGGTCAAGTCTCGTCCGGTGCCGCGATACCCGAGGAAACCGCCGCGCTCGTCCCAAATCGGCTTGCCACTAATCGAAATGGTGTGGTTGCGACCATCCAGCCCTAAATAGCCGTAGCGAAAATCGCGAAACGGCAAGCGCGCCGCCACGGTCGCACGATGCGCGCGCCAGGTCGGATCATTCTCCGAATCGTCGCCGGTGATATTGTAGCGCGTCGTGCCCAGTAGCGTCTTCGGATCGATGCCGGTCACCTCTTCCAGACGCTGCGAGAAAAACGTGAAGCGCATTTCCGCATCGGTTTCCCACACCCAGTCCGCCGCGACCTCGATCACGTCGGCGAAGCGGCGTTCCAGCCGCCGCATCTCGGCACGCCGCTGCCGCACCTCAACCACCTTGGAGAGCCCAATGCTAATCCCGATCAGAGTGGTGCAGATCAAGAACAGGCTGACCGTCGAAATCAGCGCGAATAGCTGGTGGTTGGTAAGCTCCATGAGGGCCATTTAGTTGCACGGTGATATTCCACCATAAATTGTACTTTTGAGATTAAGACATCGTTAAAACGGCAATCAAAGACACATAAAGTTTATTCATATGGAAAGAATCGAAATGACCGACGGGTGCTTTACAAAACTTCATCACCCGGACCGCAGATAGCGCACAGCCGCGTCGCGCTCGAACAGGTATAGCAGAACCCGCAGAGCCTGCCCGCGCGGGGTGCTCAACTCCGGGTCGCGCTCCAGGATCAAGCGTGCATCGTCGCGGGCGGCGGCGAGCAGATCCTCGTGCTCGGCCAGATCGGCGAGGCGGCTGTCCGGAAAGCCGCTCTGCCGGGTTCCCAGAAGCTCGCCTGCCCCGCGCAGCCGCAGGTCCTCCTCGGCAATGCGGAAACCGTCGTCGGTCTCACGCAGGACGTTCAGGCGGGATTTAGCGGTCTCGCCCAAGGGCCCCTGATAGAGCAGGATACAACTCGACCGCTCACTGCCCCGGCCGATGCGCCCGCGAAGTTGGTGAAGCTGCGCGAGGCCGAAGCGCTCGGCATGCTCGATCACCATGACCGTGGCGGCGGGAACGTCCACCCCGACCTCGATAACGGTGGTGGCGACCAGCAGGTCCGCCTCCCCGTCTCGGAACGCGGCCATCGCCCGGTCCTTTTCCGCCGCCTTCATCTTCCCGTGCACCAAGGCTACCCGCTCGCCAAAGCGCAGCTTCAGCGCGGCGTAGCGCTCCTCCGCTGCCGCGACTTCGCTAGTTTCGGACTCCGCCACCAGCGGGCAGACCCAGAACACCTGCTGACCCCGCGCAATCGCCCGCCCGACCCCCTCCACGACTTCGTTCAAGCGGTCCAGCGAAACCGCGCGCGTGTCCACCGGCTGCCGCCCCGCCGGTTTCTCGGTCAACCGCGAGGTTTCCATGTCGCCGTAGGAAGTCAGCATCAGCGTGCGCGGAATCGGGGTCGCGGTCATAACCAGGACATCGACACCCCGCCCCTTCGACTGCAAGGACATGCGCTGATGCACACCGAAACGGTGCTGCTCGTCGATTACCGCGATGCCCAGGTCGCGGAAGCTGACATCCTCCTGGAACAGCGCATGGGTGCCGACCACCAGCGCCACCTCGCCGCCCGCGATGCGCTCCAAGGCGCGCGCCCGCGCCTTCCCCTTATCGCGCCCGGTGAGCAGCAGAACCTCGACGCCCGCCGACTCGGCCAGCGGCTGGATCGTCGCGAAATGCTGGCGCGCCAGGATTTCCGTCGGCGCCATCAAGGCCGCCTGGAACCCAGCCTCCACCGCCGTCAGCATGGCGAGCAGAGCCACCACGGTCTTGCCGCTGCCGACATCGCCTTGCAGAAGGCGCAGCATCCGGTTAGCGCTGCCCATCTCGCCGAGGATCTCCGCGACCGCATGGCGCTGCGAACCGGTTAGTTCGAAAGGCAGCGCCGCCAGCGCCTTCTCCCGCAAATGTCCATCCCCCTGGATCGCCCGGCCCTTCAACCGCACTTGCTGGCGGCGCACCAGGGCCAGGGCGAGCTGGCTCGACAGCAGCTCGTCGTAGGCGAGCCGCTGGCGCGGCGGCGCGCTCGCAAGCAACTCCTGTTCCGATTGCGGCTTGTGCGCCGCCAGCAGGCTCTCCCGCCAAGCCTGCCAGCCTTGCTGGCACAGATAGGCGGCATCCTGCCACTCCGGCAGGTCCGGCGCACGGGAGAGTGCGGCGCGCACCGCTTTCGCCACCATCTTCGGCGTCAATCCGGCGGTGAGAGGATAGACCGGCTCCACCCCGGCGACGCTCTGGCGCTCTTCCGGCGGCGCGACGTGGTCGGGGTGCGTCATCTGCGGCAGGCCGTGGTAATGCTCCACTTTGCCGCTGACCACGCGCATTTCGCCGACCGGCAGTATCTTTTGAAGGTACGGTCCCTTGGCGTGAAAGAAGACGAGATCGAGCGCGCCGCTATCGTCGAAGCAGCGCACCCGGTAGGGCGCACGCGGGGAACGCGGCGGCTCGTGCGCGCCGACCTCGACCGTCACGGTGGCGACGCGCCCCGGCTCCGCCTCCATGACCTTCGGAGTGTAGCCCCGGTCGATGATCCCGCTCGGCAGGTGCCAGCACAGATCGACCACGCGCGGCCCGGCCAGCCGCTCGAACGCCTTGGCCAAGCGCGGTCCGACACCCGGCAAGGTTTCGACATCCGCGAAAAGGGGGTTCAGGATATCCGGTCGCAAGGCGGCGGAACCTCCGGATTTGAGGGCGGTGCGGCGCTGCCCCTTGGATAGCACCGCCGCACTGCCCTGCAAACCGGGACATAGTGGGAGCACCTATTTATCGAGGTCGAGCGTTCCCAGGATCGGCGGCGAAGGCTTGAACTGCCCCCCTGACAGAAGCGGCGTGGCGGTCTATATCCATATCCATACGCGAAAACGGGAGCACTGCCGGATGGACCAGCGCGAGCACGACCTTGAGACGCGGCGCAAGCGCGCCTACTTCCTATCCTGGCACCGCGGCACGCGGGAAATGGACCTTTTGATCGGCGGATTCGCCGATAAACATCTATCGTCCTTGACCGAGGCGCAGTTGGGGCGCTACGAAACCCTGCTTCAGGAGGCCGACAGCGACCTCTACAACTGGATCACCGGAACGGATACGCCGCCGGAGTCCATCAACAGCGACGTATTGCAACGACTGTGCAACTTCCAAATCGATCCGGTCCACGACTGAGCGCCCTCGGGCGCGCCTTTGCCCAGCCAGGCCGCTGGCTGGTTTCGCGCGCGCCTGAAGGGTATGACGCATGGCTGCTGGCCGAAACGGCGGCGGAGCGCGCGGGAGCGCCGATTCTCCATGTCTCGCGGGACGACGCGCGGATGAGCCGGACCGCCGAGGTCGTGCGGTTCTTCGCGCCGAAGTGCCGAGTGCTGACCTTCCCAGCCTGGGACTGCCTGCCCTACGACCGCGTGAGTCCGCATCGCGACGTGGTGGCGGAGCGGATCGACACGCTGATCCGGCTGATGCACGAGGACCCGCCCGAGGACGGGCTGATCGTGCTCACCACGGTCAACGGCCTGTTACAGCGCCTGCCGCCGCGCGACGCCCTGCGCTCGCGCGTGCTGATGGCTGCCGCCGGAGATCGCCTGGAGCCGGAGACGCTAACGAGCTTTTTCGCCGAAAACGGCTACGTCCGCAGCGATACCGTGGCGGAGGCCGGTGAGTACGCGGTGCGCGGCGGGATTATCGACGTTTATCCGCCGGGCGAACCGGAACCGCTCCGGCTCGACTTCTTCGGCGACGAGTTGGAGTCAATCCGCACCTTCGATCCCTTGAGCCAGCGTACCACCGGCAAACATGAGCGCATGGCGCTGAAGCCGGTCAGCGAGGTGATCCTGGATCAGGACACGATTGCCCGTTTCCGCACCCGCTACCGCGAACTGTTCGGCTCTCCCAAGCGCGACGATCCGCTCTATGGCTCCGTCAGCGAAGGCCGCCCCTATCCCGGAATGGAGCACTGGCTGCCGCTGTTCTACGACTCGCTGGATACGCTGCTGGACTACCTGCCAGCGCGCACCCCGGTCACGCTGGATCGCCAAGCCGAGCAAACCCGCGATCAGCGGCTGGAGACCATCCGGGACTTCTACGAGGCCCGTCTGACGGTGCAAAAGAGCGTCGAACTCGACGTGTCCTCTTACCAGCCGACGCCGCCGGATCTGATGTTCCTCTCCGGCGCCGAATGGGACGCGCGAATGGACGAGGAGCGCGCCGTCGCCTACTTCTCCCCCTTCGCGGCCCCGGAGCATTCGCGCACGACGGTGGACGGCGGCGCACGCCCCGGTCACGACTTCTCCGCCGCCCGCAAGATTGGCGAGGAGGGCGAGCCGTACCGCACGCTCAAGACGACCATTCGCGAGGAACAAAAGGCCGGACGGCGCGTCTCCATCGCCGGCTACACCGAGGGCTCGCGCGAGCGGCTGCGCTCGCTGCTGGGCGACCAGGGGATTCAGAAGCTGGCGCTGGCGGAAAGCTGGGTGGAGGTTGAGGAGCTTCCCGCCGACGCCGTGGCGCTGGTGACGCTGGGGCTGGAGCATGGCTTTATCTCCGACAGCGGCGCGCTGATCTCCGAGCAGGACATCCTGGGCGAGCGCATCGCCCGTCCGGCAAAGCGCAAGCGTAAAGCCGAGAACTTCCTGAGCGAGGTTTCGAGCCTGCACGAAGGCGACCTCGTGGTGCACGTCGAGCACGGTGTCGGCCGCTACGAGGGTTTGCAGGCGCTCGACGTCGGCGGCGCGCCGCACGACATGCTGAAGGTGATCTATCACGGCGGCGACCGCCTGTTCGTGCCGGTGGAGAACCTCGAAGTCCTGTCGCGCTATGGCTCCGAAGACACGGGCGCGCAGCTCGACCGCCTGGGGCAAGGCAACTGGCAGGCGCGCAAGGCCAAGGTCAAGGAGCGGATCAAGGAGATCGCGGGCGACCTGCTGCGCATCGCCGCCGAGCGCCAAGTGCGCAAGCTGGAGCCGATGCAGCCGCCCGAGGGCAGTTACGCGGAATTCTGCGCCCGTTTCCCCTACCCCGAAACCGAGGACCAACTCCGCGCCATCGAGGACACGCTTGAGGATCTGGCCTCCGGCAAGCCGATGGACCGGCTCGTTTGCGGCGACGTCGGTTTCGGCAAGACCGAGATTGCGCTGCGGGCGGCGTTCGTCGCGGCGATGAACGGCAAACAGGTGGCGGTGATCGTTCCGACAACCCTGCTGGCGCGTCAGCACACGCGGTCGTTCCAGGAACGCTTTGCGGGCTACCCCATCGTGATCCGCCAGCTTTCGCGCCTCGTCGCAAGCAAGGAAACCACGCAGACGAAGCAGGAGATCGCGGAGGGCAAGGCGGAGATCGTCATCGGCACGCACGCCATGCTCGGCAAGGGCGTTCAGTTCCGCGATCTTGGGCTCGTGATCGTGGACGAGGAGCAGCACTTCGGCGTCAAGCAGAAGGAAAAGCTGAAGGCTTTGCGCGGCGACCTGCACGTCCTCACGCTGACCGCGACCCCGATCCCGCGCACGCTCCAGCTTGCCTTGTCCGGCGTGCGGGAGATGAGCATCATTGCCACGCCGCCGGTGGACCGTCTGGCGGTGCGGACTTTCGTTCTGCCCTTCGATACGGTGGTGGTGCGCGAGGCGCTCTTGCGCGAGCACTGGCGCGGCGGCCAGACCTTTTACGTCTGTCCGCGCATCGAGGACCTGAGCGAAGTCTCGGAGCGCCTTGCCAAGGTGGTGCCGGAAGTCTCGGTCGCAGTGGCGCACGGGCAGATGGCGGCGCGCGAGTTGGAAAAGGTCATGACGGCCTTTTACGACGGCAAGTACGACGTGTTGCTCTCCACGCATATCATCGAGAGCGGGCTGGACGTGCCGACCGCCAACACGATGATCATGCACCGGGCCGATATGTTCGGGCTGGCTCAGCTCTACCAGCTTCGCGGCCGCATTGGCCGCTCGAAGCAGCGCGGCTACGCCTACCTCACCTTGAAGCCCGGGCGGGTGCTGACGCCAAGCGCCGAGAAACGCCTGCATGTCATGCAGACACTCGACCATCTGGGCGCAGGCTTCACGCTCGCCAGCCACGACATGGACATTCGCGGCGCGGGCAACCTCTTGGGCGAAGAGCAGTCTGGCCAGGTCCGCGAGGTCGGTGTGGAGCTTTACCAGCAGATGCTGGAGGAGGCCGTCGCCGAAGCGCGCAGCGGCGACGAAAAAGCCGCGGTCACGGAGCTTTTCACGCCGCAGATCAACCTCGGCACCTCGGTTCTGATTCCGGAAAGCTACGTGAAGGACCTCACCGTCCGCCTGGGTCTCTATCGCCGGATCGCGCATCTGGTGGACCGTGGCGAGATCGAGGCGTTCGCTTCCGAGATGATCGACCGCTTCGGACCGCTGCCGCAGGAGGTAGAAAACCTGCTGGAGGTGGTGGCTATCAAGCGCCTGTGCCGCGATGCGAACGTGGATAAGCTGGACGCCGGACCAAAGGGAGCGGTGCTCCAGTTCCACAATGACAGCTTCCCCGATCCTGCGGGGCTCGTCGATTTCATCGGAAAGCAGGTCGGTAAGGTGCAACTTCGCCCCGACCAGAAGCTGGTCTACCGCCGTGGCTGGGACGAGCCGAAGCAACGCGTCCAGGGCGTGCGTCACCTGCTGGACCAACTCTCCCGCATTGCCCTGGCGGCATAGACGGCCTGAACTGCCCTCGGAGGCCCCGCCCGCCCGCTACTGCGTTTCCGGCAGCACGAACACCTGCCCCGGATAAATCAGGTCGGGGTCGCGGATCTGGTCCCGGTTCGCCTGAAAAATCGTGGTGTAGAGCCAACCTTGGCCATAGGTGCGCCGTGCAATCGTCCAAAGATTGTGGCCCGGTTGTACCACGAGAACCTGCTCGCCCTCGTCCAACGTCAGCAGCGGCTGACTGTTGAACGGCGTTTCCAGCCGGGCCTGCGCGGCCCCATCCTCATCCACCTCATCGATGCGCAGCCTGTGCAGGCCCGGCTCGATCGGGGCGTCGGGCTGGAACCGCCAACGCCCATCGGCCGAGACCACCGCCGCACCGATCACGGCATTGTTCAGGTAAAACAGGACGCGAGTGCCGACGGTGCCATAGCCCGCCAGAACCAAGTGGCCATCCGAGGTGTACTGCACGGTTTCCAACGCGAGGCGCCCCGCACGCGGCGCTGCCTCCGGCTCGGGCTGCTGCAGAACCCGCACCTCCCCGGCGCCCTCGCGCGGCACAACGGCCGCAAAGGGACGCTCTGACCGCGTTGCTGGGGTTCGGGGTGCCGTATCCGCTCGCGATGCATGACCGTCTCCTGGCTGCCTCGATTCGGCGGCGGCTTCCATTGTTGTGGCGGGTTCCGGATTGGCGGGCGGTTCCTCCGGCGCATCGGCGGTTGTTTGCAGGCGTTGGTCATCCGGTTGCGGTTCGGTCCGTTCGGGCATCGCAACAACCACGGCATCCAACGACTCCCGCAGCCCCCCTTCCCGATCCCGCGACTGCAAGGTCAGTTGCCGATCGCCCGGGCCCAAGCGTTGCAAGGGTACGGCGACGAACTCCCCTCTCGCATCGGTTCGGGCTTCGGCCAGCGGCTTGCCGTCCTGGAGCACGGTGATCTGCGCATCCGGCGCGCCGCGACCGGCAATCACGGACTCGCCGCTTGGCTCGACGCGGACGACGTCAAAGCTGGGACGTAACGGATCATCCTCCAACTGGCGGGCATCGAGGGAGTCCGGTTCCGCGCCCTCCGGTTCTTCCCGGGTTGCGGTTGTGGCTAGCCTCTCAGGGCCAGACGGTTGCGACCCGGCTTCCTCTTCGGACGGAGACGCCTCTACCGCGGGCGTTCCCAGGACAGGCGCTTCCTCAACCAGCAGTCGTTCCGTGATGACGGGTGCCGAGGGTGTTTGCGGCGGCAGCACGAGATAGGCGCCGCCGAAGAGTAACGCAAACGCCAATCCACCGCCCGCTGCCACAGTCGTTTTTCTTGTCATACCAGCACATTGACCCAGTCCGAGCGCCAAGCCCAACTCAGAGTAGCCCGCCCCTGACAAGGGTGCAATGTTTCCGCGGAGCTTACCACAATGCCCCTGTTGCTGATCCTTTCAAGGTAGTTCGCACGGCGATTCGGTTCGACGCCATTGACGCCAGTGTCCGCACAGGGCAAGAGTTGCGGCATGGCAACTCTCAAGTCACTTTGCGTTTATTGCGGCTCCAACATGGGAAGCGAGCCGAGTTACGCGGCGCTTGCTCAATCGCTGGGGCGGCGCTGCGCCCAGCAAGGCGTGGCCATCGTGTTCGGCGGCGGCCGCGTGGGCTTGATGGGTGTGCTGGCGGAAGCGGCACTGGATGCGGGCGGGCATGTCATCGGCATTATTCCAGAGCATTTGGAACAGCTCGAAGTTGGCTATACCGAGGTCAGCGAACTGCTGGTCGTCGATTCGATGCACACGCGCAAGCGGTTGATGGCGGAGCGCTCCGACGCCTTCTGCGTGTTGCCCGGCGGGTTTGGGACGCTCGACGAGATGTTCGAGATATTGACCTGGAAGCAATTGGGGCTGCACGACAAGCCGGTGACGATCCTGGACCAGGAGGGCTTCTGGCAACCGTTGCTGCAACTCTTCGCGCATCAACATGCGTCGGGCTTCCTGCGGCCGCAACACCTCGGGCTGTTCGACGTGGTCCCGGACATCGACGGATTGTTCGAAGCGATCGCCCGCCATCCCGAACCAAGGGTCGACCTGATCGACGAACGGCTTTAAGCTGTACGAAACGAGCCGTGGGACCGCATTTTCTTGCACCGCACATAAACCTTGCTATCTTCGCAGCGCCTGGGCGCACCCCGTGCGGCAAGGCGGGCGCATAGCAATATCTGGTAGAAGCGGAGGACAGAATGGCGAAAGTCAAGGTCGTCAACCCGATCGTGGAACTCGACGGCGACGAGATGACCCGCATCATCTGGGACTGGATTAAGCAGCGGCTGATCCTGCCCTACGTCGATGTCGACCTGAAGTACTACGACCTGTCCATTCAAAGCCGCGACGCCACGGACGACCAGATCACGGTCGATGCCGCCAAGGCCATCAAGCAGCACGGGGTCGGCGTCAAATGCGCGACGATCACGCCCGACGAGGCGCGGGTGGAGGAGTTCGGCCTCAAGAAGATGTGGCGCTCGCCCAACGGAACGATCCGCAACATTCTCGGCGGCACGGTCTTTCGCGAGCCGATCATCTGCGAGAATGTTCCGCGCCTCGTGCCCGGCTGGACGCAACCCATCGTGATCGGCCGTCATGCCCACGGCGACCAATACCGCGCAACCGACTTCAAGATTCCCGGCCCCGGCAAGCTGACCATGCGCTATGAACCCGCGGACGGCGGCGAGACGGTCGAATACGAGGTCATGGATTTCAAGGCCGCTGGCATCGCGATGGGGATGTATAACCTCGACGAGTCCATTCGCGACTTCGCGCGGGCCTGCCTGAACTTTGGCGTTCAGCGGGGCTGGCCAGTATACCTCTCGACCAAGAACACGATCCTCAAGGTCTATGACGGCCGCTTCAAGGACATCTTCCAGGAAGTCTTCGACAGCGAGTTCAAGGCCGAGTTCGACAGACTGGGCATTACCTACGAGCACCGCCTGATCGACGACATGGTTGCCGCGTCGATGAAGTGGTCGGGCGGCTACATCTGGGCTTGCAAGAACTACGACGGTGACGTTCAGTCGGATACCGTCGCGCAAGGCTTCGGCTCGCTGGGCCTGATGACCTCCGTGCTCATGACGGCGGACGGCGACACCATAGAATCCGAGGCTGCCCACGGCACCGTTACGCGGCATTACCGCATGCACCAGCAGGGCAAGGAGACCTCGACCAACCCGATCGCCTCCATCTTCGCCTGGACGCGCGGCTTGAAGTTCCGCGGCGAGTTGGACAATACGCCGGAACTGGTACACTTCGCCGAAACGCTGGAGAAGACCTGCGTCGCCACAGTCGAGAACGGCTCCATGACCAAGGATCTCGCCCTTCTCATTGGTGAGAACCAGAAGTGGCTGACGACGACGCAGTTTTTCGACGTTCTGGACACCAATCTACAAAAGGCCCTTGCCTCGTGAGCAATCAACCGGAAAAACTACTCTTCGACCTTCCCGCCGGGCAGGTTGAAATCGCGCTTCGTCCCGATCTGGCCCCGAACCATGTCGCGCGCATCGTCGAACTGGTGCGCGAAGGATTTTACGACGGTACGCCGTTCCACCGCGTGATCGCTGGCTTCATGGCGCAGGGCGGCGACCCGACCGGCACCGGCACCGGCGGATCGGGCAAGAACATAAAGGCCGAGTTCTCGCAGGAACCGTTCAAGCGCGGGACTTGCGGGATGGCCCGCGCGCAGGACCCGAACAGCGCCGACAGCCAATTCTTCATCTGCCTCGGCGATGCGGAATTCCTGAACGGGCAATACACGCTCTGGGCCGAAGTGGTTTCGGGTATGGAAGCGGTGGACGCCCTTAAAAAGGCCCCCCCGAGCCGCCGCAGCGGTATGGTCGACGACCCGGATAAGCTAATCCGCGCCCGCGTCGCCGGGGATAGTGAGAACTAGAGCATTTTCAGGCGAAGTGGATACCGGTTCGCCGCCAGAAAATGCATAAACACAATAAGCTAGAGCCTATTCCGTGAACCTGTTTGAACGGAATGGGCTCTAGAGCGCGGTGATTTCAAGCCTCTTCGGCTTGCAATCCGAATCGCCTCGCAAAACGAACACCTAGAGCGGGATGGCTTATCCTCGAATCGCCATCCCGCTCTCGGTCAGCTTTGCGGCAGACTCCAGCCGAATAAAAAAATCAGGGCGGGTTGCTTGTTTAAAACGAGCAGCCCGCTCTATGCATGTTTAGGGACCCTCCTACAGCGGCGAATATGGCAGATACACTTTCAGCCACTTCGCATTTTTTGACGTCCTAACCGGGATCAGGCCGGATCCAGCCATGCTCAGTCGCCCCAGAGTACAAACGGCTCCGCCAAGCTTTCAAGGACATCGGCACCACTGTCGCAGGCCGCGGCAGCCTCGGGGTCTTGTGCTGACAATTGCTCAGCCAGCGCCCTCAATCGAACGGCTTTCCGCGCAAACTCTGCTTCGTGGCTCTCGGGCATCCCCGAGGGATCGGCGGGTGAAATATGCATGAACCCCATCCCTGCTAACAACGTTAATCGATACTCAAGTCTCCAACAGTGATTACGAGGCAAATGTCATATATCTGTCAAGGACCCAGCAGGGATCGACAGTAGCAATACCACGAATGTCCCAGAATTCTTCTGAGTTTCTAGTCAATATTAACCATCACCCCAAGTCTCGTTCGATTTACTTTTCCCTTAACCTTACTTCTAAAAGTCAAAACTAGATTAGGCGGCAACGTTTTCCGCCAGCGCAGTACCAATCGCCTCGACGGCCGCTTCTCCGGCGTCGGCGTTGGGACCGCCAGCCTGAGCCATATCGGGGCGACCGCCGCCACCCTTGCCGCCAAGCGCTCCCGCGCCAATGCGAACCAGATCCACCGCGGAGATGCGAGTGGTGAGGTCGTCGGTGACCCCGACGACAAGCGAAGCCTTGCCATCCGCCCCGCTTACAATGGCAACCACGCCGGAGCCCAGCGACTTCTTCATCTCGTCGGCCATCGGCTTCAATTCCTTGGCCGGGACATCGCTGACGACCCGGCTCGCGAATTGAACGCCACCAAACTCGCGGACGCTCGCGCCTTCCCCCGCACCTCCGGATGCCAACTTCTTCCGGGTCTCCGCCAGTTCGCGTTCCAAACGCTTACGGTCCTCCAGCAATTGGCCCAAGCGTTCGTTGAGGGCGCCAGGGGTCGTGCGCAGCGTCGTGGCCGCCTGCTTCAGAGTCGCTTCTTCTGAACGCACGAAATCTTCGGCCGCCACATGCGCCACCGCTTCGATACGGCGCACTCCGGCTGCCAGTCCTTCCTCCTTCAAAATCTTGAAGAAGCCGATGTCACCGGTGCGTCCGACATGGGTGCCGCCGCAAAGCTCAATGGAATAGGGCTTGTTCGCACCAGGCTCTACGCTGCCCATGGAGATCACCCGCACCTCGTCGCCGTACTTCTCGCCGAAGAGCGCCAGGGCACCGGCCTCGATCGCTTCGTCCTTGGTCATGAGGCGTGTCGCGACCGCCGTGTTCTCGCGTATCCGCGCGTTCACCTCGACCTCGACCGCCTGCATATCCGCCTCTGCGATCGGCGTCGGCTGGCTGACGTCAAAGCGCAGGCGGTCGGGAGCGACGCGCGAACCCTTCTGTGTCACGTGTTCACCCAGACGGCGGCGAAGCGCCTCGTGCAGCAGGTGGGTCGCGGAGTGGTGCGCGCGCAAGCGGCTCCGGCGCTCCGCATCGATCTCCAGGTTGACGCTGTCGCCGACATTCAACGCGCCCTCTTCGAGGCGCAGACGATGGACGTGTAGGTCGCCGACCTTCTTCTGGGTATCCTCGATCACTCCGCGCCCGCTTTGTCCGGCGAGCGTTCCGGTGTCGCCGATCTGGCCGCCGGACTCGCCGTAGAAGGGCGTCTGGCTGAACACGACCTCGACCTCGTCGCCAGCTTGCGCGCTCTGCACCTCCTGCCCCTGTTTTACGATCGCCAGGACGTACGCTTCGGCGCTGTCATGGTCGTAGCCGAGGAACTCGGTCGCACCCAGGCGGTCGCGCAGATCGAACCAAATCTGTTCCCAGGCAGCCTCGCCGGACCCTGCCCAGGCGCCGCGCGCCGCCGCCCTCTGGCGCTCCATGGCCGCCTCGAAGCCCGCTTCGTCGAGCCCGAGGCCATGGCCGCGCAAGATGTCCCGCGTCAGGTCCAGCGGGAAACCGAAGGTGTCGTAAAGCTTGAAAGCGACTTCACCGGGAAGCGTTCCCTTGTCCGGCAGTTTTGCGGTTTCCTCCTCAAGGATCTTCAGGCCGCGGTCGAGCGTCGCCTGGAAGCGGGATTCCTCCAGCTTCAGCGTCTCGGTCACCAGGGCTTCGGCGCGGCGCAGTTCGGTGAAGTGACTGCCCATCTCGGCCACAAGCTCCGGCACCATGCGCCAGATCATCGGCTCGCGCACACCGAGCTTGTGCACATGGCGCATGGCGCGCCGCATGATCCGCCGCAGCACGTAGCCCCGGCCCTCGTTCGACGGCATCACGCCGTCGGCGATCAGGAACGCGGTCGCGCGCAGATGGTCGGAAATGACTTTGTGCGATGCACGATGCTCACCGTCCGGATCGACGCCCGACAACTCGGCCGAAGCGAGCATCAAGCGGCGCATCATGTCGATGTCGTAGTTGTCGTGCTTACCCTGGAGCACCGCCGCAATCCGCTCGAGTCCCATGCCGGTATCGATCGACGGGCGCGGCAAGTCCACGCGCTTGCCAGGCTCGGGCTGGTCGTACTGCATGAAGACCAAATTCCAGACTTCGATGAAGCGGTCGCCATCCTCGTCCGGACTCCCCGGCGGCCCACCGGCGAGCTTTGGCCCGTGGTCGAAGAAAATTTCCGAGCAGGGACCGCACGGGCCGGTATCGCCCATGGCCCAAAAGTTATCGGAGGTGGCGATCCGAATAATTCGGTCGTCCGGCAGACCGGCGATCTTCTTCCAGAGGTTATAAGCCTCGTCATCCTCGGCATAGACGGTCGCGAGCAGGCGATCCGCAGGCAAGCCGTATTCCTTGGTTATAAGCTGCCACGACAGTTCGATCGCACGTTCTTTGAAGTAGTCGCCAAAGGAGAAGTTCCCCAGCATCTCGAAGAACGTATGATGGCGGGCGGTATAACCGACATTTTCCAGGTCGTTGTGTTTCCCGCCCGCGCGCACGCACTTCTGCGAGGTCACCGCACGGTTGTAGGGGCGATGCTCATGTCCGGTGAATACGTTCTTGAACTGCACCATACCAGCGTTGGTGAACAGCAGCGTCGGATCGTTGCGCGGCACCAGCGGCGACGACTCCACCACCTCGTGGTCGTGGCGGCGAAAGAAGTCGAGGAATTGGCCGCGGATTTCGTTCGTGCTGCTCATGACTGGTCCTTAACACCGTTCAGCCTACCGCCTTCCGA
Organism: Rhodovibrio sp.; assembly: GCA_007127165.1. Classification (GTDB taxonomy): domain Bacteria; phylum Pseudomonadota; class Alphaproteobacteria; order Kiloniellales; family Rhodovibrionaceae; genus SKZV01. The sequence continues at coordinate 20,518 of SKZV01000320.1, forward strand.
GCCCGTTCAATGACGCTCATAAGGCTCGCTTTCGGGTATTTAGACACAAGCATTAGCTCTGTCTACCCGCCCGCGCCTCGCCCGCGCCGCGCATGGGCGCCTCAGGCGTTTTCGCCACGACGCTCACCGCTCGCGGCCCAGGCACGCCATAGAAGAAGTAGCGGAAACCGCAGCCTCGCTCTCCAGGACCCTCGCGATCCAGGACATGGTCACGCACGTCAGGCTCGCCAATCGCCCGCGGACTAATCAGGCTTCCTCGTTCTCCGGCCGCCTATTCAGGCTGGTTGGTTCTGGCCGCCTATTCAGGCTCGGAGGTCTCCTCGCCGCTGTCGGGGCCTTCCAACATGTTTGAGGCGACCAAACCGGCGTTCTCGCGGATTTGCGCTTCGATCTTTCCGGCGAACTCCGGGTTGTCCTTCAGAAACCGCTTGGCGTTTTCGCGGCCCTGACCGATTCGCTGGCCACCGGAGGAGAACCATGCGCCAGCCTTGTCGACGATCCCCGCAGAAATCCCAAGGTCGATCAACTCGCCGGTCTTGGAAATGCCCTCGCCGTACATAATGTCGAACTCCACCGTACGGAACGGCGGGGCCATCTTGTTCTTGACGACCTTGACCTTGGTCTGGTTGCCCGACACCGTTTCGCGATCCTTGATCGATCCGATGCGGCGAATGTCCAGGCGCACGGAGCTGTAAAACTTCAGCGCGTTGCCGCCGGTAGTGGTTTCAGGGCTGCCGAACATCACGCCGATCTTCATTCGAAGCTGATTGATGAAAATCACCATCGTATGAGACCGCGAAATCGAGCCAGTGAGCTTGCGGAGCGCCTGACTCATCAGCCGCGCCTGCAGGCCGGGCTGGGAGTCGCCCATCTCGCCTTCCAACTCCGCGCGCGGCACCAAGGCCGCAACCGAGTCGATCACGAGCACGTCGACGGCCCCGGAGCGAACCAGGGTATCGGCGATCTCCAGCGCCTGCTCCCCCGCGTCGGGCTGCGAAATCAGCAACTCTTCGACGTTGCAGCCGAGCTTCTTGGCATAGCCGGGATCGAGCGCGTGCTCAGCGTCGACAAAGGCGCAGGTGCCGCCGGACTTCTGAGCCTCGGCGATGACATGGAGCGCCAGAGTCGTCTTGCCGGAGGATTCCGGGCCATAGATCTCGACGACCCGCCCGCGCGGCAGCCCGCCGATTCCCAGCGCGATATCGAGTCCGAGCGACCCCGTGGATACCACCTCGACCTCTGCGACGCTTTGTTCGCCCAGGCGCATGATGGAGCCCTTGCCGAAGGCCCGCTCAATTTGTCCAAGCGCCGCGTCCAACGCTTTGCCCTTGTCCGGTGTTTTGTTCTTGTCCGCCAAGCTGAAAACATTCTGCTGTGTCATGGAAAGTCGCCCCTTATCCCACAAGCGATCCCGGTGCCGCAACGCATGTCTTGCAGGATCGCGCCTGAGATTTTGTACCGCCTATGTTCTCTTTGTGCAAGGCGCTTTCGATCAAAACAGGAACACGGGCGCGCGACTCGCCATCTTCCGGCTCTATCGCCGGACTTATGATTCGGAGCCGCGCGGCAGATCGGTTTCCGCCTCGACCGGGACGCCTTCGTAGAGGACCTCTTTGACGATTCCCGCCAACTGCTTGAGGCTGAACGGTTTCGGCAGGAAGTGAATGTTCGCGTCGGCGTCGAGATGCTGCCGGAAGGCGCTTTCTGCATAGCCCGAGATGAAAATCACCTTCAGGTCGGGCCGCGTTTCCCGGATTCGCCCGACCAGAGCGGGGCCGTCGAGTTGCGGCATCACCACGTCGGTAATCAGCAAATCCACCTGCTCGTCGTTCGCGTCCAAAAGGTCCAGGGCCTGCTCTCCGGAGCTTGCTTCGAGCACGCGATAGCCCTTCTTCCGCAACGCCCGTGAGGAGAAGGCCCGCACCGCCTCCTCGTCCTCGACCAACAGTAAGGTGCCGATTCCCGTAAGGTCGCGGGCATGCTGTGGATCGGGATCGCGCTGCGCAGCCTCTTCCGCCGCTTCCTGATGGCGCGGCAGGTAAATCCGGAAAGTCGTTCCCGCGCCGACCGCGCTGTCGACAAGAATAAAGCCGCCCGTCTGCTTGACGATTCCATAGACGGTCGAAAGCCCCAGTCCAGTACCTGCCCCGATGTCCTTGGTGGAAAAGAACGGCTCGAATATCCGATCCAGATGCTCTTTTGGGATTCCGCAACCACTGTCCGCCACCTGGATCAGAGCGTATTCCCCCGGCGGCACCACCTCGCCTTCGTGCTTGACCGGCCGGTCGAGCCGAACGTTTTCCGTCGTGATCGCGAGCTTGCCGCCCTTATCCGCCATCGCGTCGCGGGCGTTGACGGCCAAGTTGATGATCACCTGTTCAAGTTGCCCCTGATCGACCTTGACCGGGTAAAGATCCCGCCCGTGGGAGATTTGAAGCTCGATAGTCTCGCCGATTAGGCGGCGCAGGAGATGCATCAACTCGGGCAGCACATCGGTGACCGAAAGCACGGTCGGCCGTAGCGTCTGTTGCCGCGAGAACGCCAACAACTGACGGACGAGGTTGGCGGCACGGTTCGCATTCTGCTTCACTTGCATCAAATCCGCGAAGGATTGATCGCCCGGCCGGTGACGCAACAGCAGAAGATCGCAAAAGCCGATAATCGCCGTCAGGAGATTATTGAAATCATGTGCAATACCTCCGGCAAGCTGCCCGACCGCCTGCATCTTCTGCGACTGGGTGAACTGCTCCTCCAGGTTTTTCTGTTCGGTCGTGTCGATCAGATGGACCACGTGCCCTGCATGCCCGTCGCCGTCGTCCAGCGCTGTCGCCACCATCGTGAACACAGTTTCGCCGTCCCGCGAACGGACTTCCGGCGGCGAGATCGATTCTCCCGCGTCGGCGCTGTTGAGCGCCGTGGTGACGGCGGAGCGGTCGGTGGCGCGCACTAGATCGACAAAGGATCGCCCCGCAAGCCTCTGCCGCGCCTCACCGAGCAAGCGTCCGAACGCCGGATTGCATTCGTTAACCCTGCCGCGGCCGTCAAGCAGCGCGATTCCGATCGGCGCCTCCTCGAAGAAGCGGCGAAACCGGCGTTCAGAACGCTCCAACGCGTCCGCCACCGCGCGCTCCCGCGTGAGGTTCCGGACCACCGAACGAGTCGCGGCGGTGCCTTCGGTTTCCCCGCTCACCAGCTCCTGCGTCACATGCGCCTGGAAGCGGCGGCCGCCCGGCCCGACGAAGGTGACCTCGCCGTGCACCGCTTCCCCGTCGGCCGACGTTCCGGACAACTCCGGCCGAATCGGAAGCGGCAGACGGGTCGAATTCGCCCCCGCGGTCCCTGCTCCCGAGCCCTCTCCGGTTGTGACATCCGGATTTGCCGTTACCGGCGCCGTCACCTCCTGAACCGTCCGGGCGCCATCGGCGAGTCGGTCCGGGGAGGTGCCGAGCCAGCTTGCCATTGTGGGGTTGGCAAAGAGGAATCGCCCCTCCTCGTCCACCGAATAGAAGCCGATCGGCGCGTGCTCCAACAAGCCGATGAAGCGCTCATGCTCGGCCTTGCCAGCCTGTTCAAGCCGGCGCTGGGCCGTAATGTCTTTGGCCAACCAGTAAACGGCTCCCGCATAGCCGGGAATCGGCCCTGAGTGAACCGCGAGCTGGATAGTGCCAGCCTCCGGCGCGGCGATCTCCACCTCAACCTCGCCATGTTCACCGGCGGCGGAGCGTTCCGCCAGGTTGATCAGGGCCTCGCGTTGCTCCTCGCTTCCGGCAAGCTTGAACAGAGCGCTGGCCATGCTTTCCGATGCTTCGGGAAAGTAGCTCTGGAAGGCCGCGTTACTGTAAAGGGGGCGGCCAGTACGTTCCACCGCTTGATAGGGGTCCTCGACGGCTGCAAGGGCCCCCTGAAACAGCCGAAGATCTCTTCGCGTCCGTCCGACCAGAACGGCCAGAAAAAGCGCAACGGAGACAAGAAACACCACCAGAAGCCACGGTGCGATCAACTCGATATTGTCTTGAAATGTGTCCGCCTGCGCCGGAAGCGCAACGAGCGCCGTCGTCGCGCCGAGGCCTGTCCCGGCAGCCATGCGCGCGGATACTCTTGTTCTTGCTAAACGCCTCGACATGCCCCTGCTCGATCACAATGCCTTGCGGCCTACACGCGCGGCTAAGCGGTGAGCATAACCTGTTGCGCTCGTTTTTCGAGTCCGCTGAACATCTCTAGCGTCGCCGACCCTTCATCGTTTCCGGCAGACGGGCCGTGATCGGCGCGTTCTTCTTCAAGCGCATGACATACCCGATGATCTCCGCGACGGCCTTATAATGGTCTGGCGGGACCTCCTGCTCGATCTCGACACCCGAATAAAGCGCACGGGCTAATGGCGGGTTCTGAACGACCGGGATATCGTTCTCTTCCGCCACCTCCCGGATGCGTGCAGCGACTTTGTCAACGCCCTTCGCGATCAGCTTCGGCGCCGCCATTTCACCATGCTGGTACACCAGCGCAACGGCGTAGTGCGTGGGGTTCGTAACCACAACATCCGCCTTCGGCACTTCCGCCATCATTCGTTTTCGCGACTTCTCCATGCGCAATTGGCGCAGGCGCTGCTTTATCTGAGGATCGCCTTCGCTTTGCTTATGCTCGTCCTTGATATCCTGCCGGGACATCATCTGTTCTTCGTTGTGCTTGTATTTCTGAAAGGCGAAATCGAAGAACGCGATGACGGTCATGACCGCCAGAACGCCGCCGACGACCTTCAAGGCCAGCGAGCGCAGCAGATCCAGCATTTCGACGAAGGTCAACTCGACGAGATTGGGCACCATCTCGCGCTGCGGCCAAACCAGGAGAAAGATCACCAGCGCGACGATGGAAAGCTTGGAGATGCCCTTTGCAAACTCGACCAGCGAGCGGGCCGAAAACAGGCGTTTAAAGCCTTTGAACAGGGAAATCTTTTCCAGTTTCGGCTTCATCTGTTCGGCGGTGACGAGAAAGCCGGTCTGCAGGAAAGTCGCCGCCAAGGCCGCGACGATCGTCAAAATGAACGGGATCAGCATGACACTGCCGACACCGAGCGCGGTGCGCCTCATGATGTCGCCGTAGCCTTGCGGAGTGTTCGGAAGCTCGTGCACATTTTCGATGAGGGGCCGGAGAACACCGGCAATCTCGGACAGCATGTATTCGGCGAAGATGGCAAGAACGAGAGCAAAGGCAAGAATGATGAACCAGTGATTGATTTCCTGGGACTTCGCGATCTGACCTTTTTGGCGGGAGTCTTCGAGCTTTTTCTGGGTCGGCTGCTCTGTTTTCTGGCTCTTGTCCTGCTGCTCAGACATAACGCTTCAGCCCGAGGTGAACGATAGAAGCGTGTCCTCGAACACCCCGAGGAACCAACCGAGCATGACGGGCAGCGAGATTGCGAACATTGCAAATCCCAAATAAAGCTGCAAAGGCATGACCACGAAGAAAATCTGCACTTGCGGCATGAGCCGGGCCAAAAGCCCCACGCCGAGGTAAAACAGCAGCCCGACCACAAGGAACGGCGTCGCCAGCTTGACGCCCAAGTGGAACGAATCCGCCGCGACCCGGCTGATCATCTGCGAGAAGTCGCCCACCGGCGGCAGATCGCCCGGCGGAAACAGAGCGTAGCTGTCGATGATCGCCGCCAAGATAAGATGATGCAGATCGAGCACGAAAATCAGCAGCAGCGCCGTGATGGAGAGAAACGAGCCTGCAATGGAGCCCTGTTGCTGTACGGCGGGATCATTTACCAGCGCGTTGGCGAGCGCGGACATATAGGCCAGGGCCATGCCTGCCGTGGTCAGCGCGCCCATGATCATGCGCGCCAGCGCGCCGAGGAACACGCCAACGAAGATCTCGCCCAGTATGAGGACGAAGAGAACCGCCGCTGAAGTGGGAAGAACCGGCAGGACAGGCAAAAGCACCGGACTTACGACAACCGAAATGACGAGCGCAAGGATGAGCCGGGACCGCGCCGGTACGTAGGCTTCGCCAAAGCCGGGCATCAGCATCAGCGCGCCACCCACCCGCGCAAACACAAGAAGAACCGAAAACACCGTGGCGGGCAGGATCTCTTCCAACATCCCCTAATGCCCTAACCGAGCGACACGATGCGATCCGCCAGATCCTGCCCGTACGACACCATAACGTTGACCATGAAGGGCGCCAGCACGATGAGCGCGAAAATAATGGCGAAAATTTTCGGAACGAAGGACAGTGTCATCTCCTGCATCTGGGTCAACGCCTGGACCAGTGCAATCGACAGGCCGACCAGCAAGGCCACGAGCATAACGGGGCCGCCAACCTGCAGGACGACAAGCAGGGCTTCCCGCCCTGCCTCTACAACCTGTGCATCATTCATAGGAATCGGACCGCCGTGGCGTTGGTCGACTCTCCTTCGTCAGCAGACCTGCAACCGCATGCCGCCCCAAGAAGAGTTCAGATCGGCATCTGGAGAATTTCCTGATAGGCCTGTACCGCCCGATCGCGCAGCGTCACCACCGTCTGCAGGGTCATCTCCGCCTGCGACATGGCCATTACCACCTCGTTGATATCGGCCTTGCCCGCGGCCGCCGCGAGTGTCTGGGTCTCGGCATGGCGGAGGGTGCCGATTCCGTCCTCTACAGCCGTTTGCAGAACGGCCGCGAAGTCCTTCTGGCCTGTCCCGCCCAGGGCTCCGGCCGCCGGAGCCGGAAGCGTGGCCTGATCGGCGGCACGGCGATAGGCGGCGAGTGCCTCGGTATGGGAAATCGTCATCGACTACGCCTCAACTCTTCTGGAACTATGCGCCACACGCGCTCAGCGCATCTCGTATCAATACGCGCTCCGCGCAGCCGGGATCAGCGGAGAATCCCGACCGTTTGCTGCAGCATATCGCGCGAAGATTCGATGATCTTTAGATTTGATTCGTAACTGCGTTGAGCTTCGCGCATATCCGCCATTTCGATCAGGCCATTCACGTTGGGCGTCAAAATATAGCCTTCCTCGTCGGCGGCGGGATGGCCCGGCTCAAACTTGCGGCCGAAATCGCTTTGATCGTGATCGAGTCGCGATACTTTGACTTGATTGATGCCAAGTTCGCGATTTAGGGCGTTCTCGAAGTGGATAGTCTGCCTACGGTACGGGTCGTCGCCGGGCCTCTGCCCGACCGAGTCCGTGTTTGCCAAATTCTCGGCGATCAGGCGCAGGCGCGTACCCTGTGCCTGCATGCCCGCAGAGGCGATATGCAGCGTCTTCGAAAGATCCATCTTCAACGCACTCCCTGTCCGATCGTGCCCTTGCCCGTTGCGCGATGCCGGTCACCGGCTCGCCGCCTCCCCGACCCCAATCGGGAACGCTATTCCGTCAAGGGCGTTTAGCCGCCACGGCCAAGCGCGATACCGCCGAGTTGCATGTGCTTGCGATACAGATTGGTCATCAGCGCGTGGTTCATCTGCGTTTCCGCGACCTTGACCATTTGTTCTTCGAGAACGACGGCGTTTCCGGACGGCTTGGTCTCATAGCGCTCACGCGATTCTTCGCTGCGCGGCGCCGACCGCTTCGGCACCGATGCGTCTACATGGCCCGAATGGGTTACGCGCGGCGCCATCGGTGCAAGCGCGCGCTTCAACACACTCTCGAACTCCGCTGCACGCAGGTCCATCGGAACAAAACCTGGGGTGTCGGAATTTGCAACATTGTCCGCAAGAACGGTCTGTCGCTGGGATAGCCAGTCCATGCGGCGCGACAATGCCTCGAAAACCGAGAAATTTGGACCTGCCATGCTGCCTCGCAAGTGTGCCTGTATAGACGAAATCGTATCAAAATCCAGCAGACAGCATGACGTACGCTTGTTAAGAACTGGTAAAGACGGCTAGATTATGGAGCAACGCAACCTGAAGTCGGCGGCCAGGCAGGCCGTCAATCTGCCGGCCGGCAAACGGTCAGAAGGGGTTTCCGGCCATGCTCTACCTTACCCGAAAGATCGGCGAATCGGTCATCATCAACGATGATATCGAGGTGACCGTGGTCGACATCCGCGGCAAGTCGATCAAACTGGGCTTCACCTTCCCGGCGGACGCCAGCGTGCTGCGCCGGGAGATCCACGAACGCATCCAGGCCGAGAACCGCGCGGCCGCCGCCAGCTCCGAGGCGCTGGCCGTTTCACTCGGCAAGGCCTGCGGCGCCGAGCCGGAAATCCCGGAGCCGGAAGAATCAGAACTGGAAGACGCCGCCCGCGAGCGGCCGGACTCGCGTGGCGAAGACCCTGAAGGCGGAACTGCGGGCACCAACACGTCGCAGCCACCCAAGACTTCCCACGATTCCGGCGGTGCGCCCGAAACCGAAGGCCGTGGCGCGCGGGACGAGGCGCCGCCGCTGCAAAGACGGCCCCCGGCGAAGCAGACGGCCGGAAAAAAAGGCTAGAGCATTTTCCGGCGAAGTGGACACCGGTTCGCCGCTAGAAAATGCGCAAAAACAAGAGTCTAGAGCGCCGTTCCGATTCAATCGGAACGGCGCTCTAGAAACCTCTCCCTCCCTGACGGTTGCGCCGGGCGCAATCATCCCCGCGCAACTGTCGGGGTATCAGCTGGGAAAGACGTCCGGCCGCAGCGTCTCCGCCAGACCTTCCTCGGTGTAGCGGCCATCTGCAAGCGCTTGGACATAGGCGGCAAGGACAGCGCCGTCCGGGCCGCTCCAACGGTAGCCGTTGATGCGCAGGAACAGCATAAGCGACGCCAGCGCGGTGGAAAGGTTGCCGCGCGCAAACGGCCGCTCCTCAAGAATTCCAGCCAGGACGCCACAGGCCAACCGCACCACATCGCGCTCGTCATGATAGCCCCACAGCATTCTGGCGCGTTGCAAGGCGCGCTCCAGGCTTTCGGTGTCGACGATCGCCGCACCGCCCCCGGATTCCGCAAGATCCGCTTCGTTCAGGCGCCGGGCCTCGTCCAGAGGAAGCCAGCGCGGTTCCACCTCGGGTTTAAGCGTCGCCAAGGCTCTTCCTCGCTTCCCGCGTCGCCGCCAGCACGTCCCGGCGCAGCGCCTCGTATCCCCGAGTCTCCGCCAAGGGCCGCGGCGGATAGGTAATTTCCTTCGCCTTGTCGGCGGCATGCGCCGCATCGAGGGAAATCGACGGTGCATTCGACGGCGAACGCGGTGGTATCGCTCCGCTCATGACCACTCCTTCAAGCTGTCGTCTCGTCTTCCAGACAGAAAAGCTAGTCACCCGAGCCTCCGACCGCAATACCACGCCGCATCCGCGCTTTAGCCGCATTGCCATAACCCTTTCTTAAACACGTTCCTGCAATCTGCTTCACGCGCCTGATTCGAGCGGGCGCGCGGAACTGAAGATAACCACGGAAAAGCCCGGAGCCCCCGCGATGGCCGAACGCGAGCGCCACCACGATGTCCCTGGCGATGATCGCGATGACAGGGAGAGCTCGGCCGAGGCCTCGATAGGCTCGGCGCTCGGTGCCGTCGAACGGGGCCGCTGGTGGCCCGAAGGTGCGCCGGAAGGCCGAGGGCTGCGCACGGTTTCCGGGGCGATGACCGCGACGGCCTTTGCGACCGTGGCCGCAATGGTGGAGTGTCTGCATCGCGCGGACCGTCGAAAGGCAGAAGACTCGGTCACGGACCGCGGCGAGCGGACGAGCGACAACGGATGAGCGATATGACGCACGACTTGGACGTGGACGCAGAGCTGTCTCGCCTGCAACAACGCCTCGAGCTTGGCGAGACGGTTGTTGGTCAAGGCGGCGACGCGGACCTGGAGGGGCTGGATGAAGAGATTGAGGGTCTTTGCGCTCTCGTTCGCGGCCTCCCGCTGGAGGACGGACGGAAACTGCGGCCGAAACTCGAGATCCTGCTGGAGGGCGTCGGGCGGCTCCAGACGCTCATGCGCACGCGTCACGACGCCATGAAGGACGAGATGCAGGATCACAGCCGAAGGGCCCAGGCAACGCGCGCCTATGGCCATCGTAAGGCGCGCGGCGAGACCGAGCGCTGATGGACCTCTCGCTTTACCTGCGCTTTCTTCTGGCGCTCTTGTTCGTGATCGGGCTCATCGGCGGCTTCGCGTGGGTGGCGCAGCGTTTCGGGCTCGGTGGGCGCATGGTCGCCAAGAGCAGTGGCCGCCGCCGCCTTTCCGTCCTGGAAATTCAACCCGTGGACGCCCGGCACAAGCTGGTGTTGCTGCGCCGCGACGGCACGGATCACCTCATCCTGATCGGCGCCAATCAGCCGCTTCTCGTCGAAGGCGGCATAACCACGTCCGAAGGCTCGCAGGATTTCGCCGCACGACTCGACCATGAGGTAAGCCGATGATCGGAGGGTGCAGGCGTGGCTTAGGGCCCCTGCTAGCGAGCCTTTCGCTTGCGGTGGTTCTCACTTGCGCCTTGATCGCTGCAAGCTCCGGTCCAGTCGCCGCACAGAGTTTGAACCTCGACCTCGGCGAAGGCGGCGGCTCCTCGACGTCCCGGCTGGTTCAACTGATCGGGCTAGTGACGGTGCTGTCGCTGGCCCCGTCGATCCTGGTGATGGTGACCTCGTTCACCCGGATCATCGTGGTGCTGTCGTTCCTGCGTAGCGCGATGGGGATTCAGCAGACTCCCCCGAACTCGGTTCTGATCTCGCTGGCGCTCTTCCTGACGGCCTTCATCATGATGCCGACGATGCAGGTGATCTACGACGAAGCATTGATCCCGCTGGTCGACGACAGGATCGACGAGATCGAGGCCGTGGAGCGGGCTGCCGCGCCGGTGCGGAGCTTTATGCTGGATCATGTACGCGATCAGGACCTGCGGCTGTTCATGGACATGGCCCAGGTCGAGCCCGTGCAGAGTGTCGAGGAGACGCCGATGCGGGCCCTGATTCCGGCCTTCATGATCAGTGAACTGCGCCGCGCCTTCGAAATTGGCTTTCTGCTTTTCCTGCCGTTCCTCGTCATTGACATGGTGGTCGCATCGATCCTGATGTCGATGGGCATGTTGATGCTGCCGCCTGTGATGATCTCCCTGCCCTTCAAGCTGGTGTTTTTCGTGCTGGTCGACGGCTGGTACTTGGTGGCGGGAAGTCTCGTGCAGTCCTATGGGGTGGGATAACGCTTACTGCGGGGCCGCGGCCGCCTGCTCGCGCAAGCGATCACGATAACTGTCCATGAAATCCTGCGCGCGCCCCACCTGCGCCAGACGCCTGGAGATCGTATCGATACCATTGATTCCACGGTCGGCCAGCAGGCGGAAGGTGTCTCCGCGCGGACCATCGTCCATCGAGTCGCCATACTGCGCATAAAGATTGGCGAGTGTGCGGGTATCGCCGGAAAGCGTGAGCGCCACGGCTGCGCGCACCACCCTTTGTGCCGCCTCTTCGTCAAGGGATTCACCCGTGGCGGGCGTCGTCGGCAGCAGTGCGATCAATGCATCCGCGGCCTTAGACCAATCGTCCCTCTCGGAATGAATATCCGCGGCAAGCCGTAATCCGTCGGGCGAGCTATCCCCTGCCAACAAGACGAGGGCCTCGTCGTTGCGGCCCGCGCTGGCAAGGGCGCGGGCGCGCAGTTGACGCCGCTGGTTCGACAGATCGGCAGGCAGGCCGGTCGCCTCGCTCATATCGAGCGCGTCCAGCGCCGCCTGGGGCTGGCGGTCGAGCAGGTGAATCGACGCCAGACGTCCCCCCGCGCGCGCCTGATCGGCGCCGTCCAGCCGATGGCGCACCTGCGCTTCCAGCAGCGCCGCCGCGCGATCCAGGAGATCCACCTGAACCAGGCGGTTGGCGAGATTCTCGATCATGCGATTGCCGTCGTCGCCCGGCGGGGTCAATTCACGGAACCCCTCGTAGAGTGCGAGCGCCTGCAGCGGCGGCATGGCATCGGCCCCGCCATGCAGGAAAAGGTCTGCAAAAATCCGGCGCATACGCTCCGCCGCGTGCTCCGCCCGATCGGTCCCCGGCAGATGCGAAGCGGCCTGGCGCAGCGCGGTCAGCCCACGGCGATACTCGCCGCCCTCCAGATAAAGATTGGCGAGGCGCTGCAACAGCGCCGCCTCGAAACCGTCGCCGCGCCAGGAGAAGCGCAGGCGCTCCAGTTCCGCAATCGCATCGTCGCGCGACGTTCTTTCGGCGGCGAGATCGCGTTCGGCCATGACGAACCGCGAGCGGGCGCGGGTCGGCGCGTGCTGGCCCGCCGCCAAACGCATCCAGATCGCCTCGGCGGTTTCGGTTTCCCCTGCTTCGAGAGCGATGCGGGCAGCGATGTAATCGACCTGTGCTTGTTCCGGCCGGTTCGGCGAGAGGCTCCGCACGATGTCCAGCGCCTCTTCGGCCCCACCCAAGTTGCCGCTGCGAAGCCCCGATTCGGCCGCCATGAGATAAAGGCGCTTGCGAACGGACTCCGGATACTCCTCCAGCAGCGCCCGGGAGCTTTGAAATCCCGAGAAGGCGGCCTCATCCGCACCGGAAACAGCGGCGAACGCCGCGCGCCACGGCAGCGCCTCCGGCACGCCTTCCAACGCCGGGTCGGCCAGTTGCTGCCCTGCCTCCCGCCACTTTTCGTCAAGCATTTGCGATGCGCCGGTCATGAGCCGCACCTGTGGGTCCTGCTCGCGGCGCTCAACTTCCTCGGAGTAGACATTGAGCGCGCCGAGCGTTTCCGTCGCCAGACCGTGGGCAAAGTAGAAGCGCGCCAGATCAAGCCGCGCCGCAGCCCGCTCGGACGGTTCGGCATCGCCGACCGCCTGTTGCAGGCGCTGCTTGGCACCGGCAAAATCCTCCTCCGAGCGCCGCCACGCGGGCAGGTCGAGTAGGCTCCGCCCGTCCCGCCTCGGTAAGAGATCCACTTCACCGGAAGCGCGGCCTGCCCGGCTCACCATCAGGGGCTCGTCCACCCCTTCGACGATCACCGCGTCGTCGCCACTGCGGACTTGCAGCGCGTCGGTCTTCGACAAGACCGCAACCCCCAGCCCGGTCGCCAAAAGGTCGAACTCCGGGAAACTCCGTTCGACGGCCATGCCGCGCCCGGCCTCGGCCAGCGGGACGATGGTGAGGCTGCCGCCCGCTGCCGGGTCCGTGAGTTCGATAACCGGCCCGCGTTCGAGGACCGGTATCCGAACGCGGCCATCCTCCTGCTCCACGACGAGCGGTCGTGTCGGCAGCATCGACTGCGGTGACAGATAGAGTTCCCACACGCCGCCGTTCTGGGTCAGGTCGGCCTGCAGTGTCGACGGCGCATCGAGCCGGAGGAGCGACACCTCGTCCTGGGGCCGGGTCAAACCGGCCGCCTGCACAAGCGGCGTGGCGGAGACCAGCCGGTCGGCGAAATCCGCTGGCGCGCGGCCTTCAAGCAGGACCCATAGAGAGCCGCCACGGTGGTAAACGGCGCCTGTGCGCTGCCCCCATGGCAATTCGAAGCGGGCTGGCTCGATCTGGGCCGGCATCTCCCCTGGGCGCGGCGCATCGCCGCGCGCGATCCGTTCCGGCGTATAGCCGGAGTCGAAAAAGGTCACATCCGGCTCGGCGCCGGGCGTTCGGTCCTGCGAGTCCGGCGCGACCAAAGGCAGCGGCGCGCCTGGCGTCCTCGGCGGCGCGGTCGCTACAGGCTCGTCCGCAGCGCTCGTTTGAGAAGCGGCAGGTTCCGGTTCGTCAGGAGACGGCGACTGCGCCGAACGTGGCGGTGATTCGGGGCGTGGCGGTGATTCGGGCCGCGGCGGTGCGCTGGGCGCCGCTTCCGGGGTCCTTGGTTCGGGCGCGTCCGCCAGAACGCCGCGCGGCTGCTCCCGCTCGGAGGGGGCGAATTCGGCGGGCTGCCCCGGCGTATCGGTGGGAATGCGCGCTCCCGGCGCAAAGACATCCACGACGACTCGCCGCTCCAGCGGGAAATGGCGAATCTCCGAGCCTGGGGACATCGTCAGGTCGACACCGCTTCCCCGCCCTGCGCCGTCTGCCGTTCCACTGGGAAGCAGGGTGCGCACCCGCTCCGGCCGGTCCTCCGCAAAGCCGCTCAAGTCGATATTGGCAGGACTCTCGAAGCGCACGCGCGCCTCGGTGCCGTCGCGATCCTGCTCCACACGGTAATCCACGTTCTCGGGCCAGTCGAACACCAGACGGTCAAAGTCTGCATGCTGGCCGATTCGCAGGGTCACCGAATGCGTGTCGGCGGGTTGCTGCGGAGCGCTCTCCTCCTCCGGCTCTGGCTCGGAGTCGGACGGCCCCCCTCCGCTCGATGGCCCCCCGGCAATATCCGCGCCCGAAATTGCCGGTAGCTCCGGCGGAGGTGTCCCTGCGGAAGGGTCGATAAGGTCGACGATCACCCGGTTGTCCGAAATCGAGTGGCGAAGGCCGAACTGGTCCTTCAATGGAAACGTCAGCCGGAACCCGTGCGGCCCTTGCGCAGGTGCGCCAAGGTAGGCGTTCAATGCCGGAAACGCTCCGCCGGACTGGAACTCCGCTTGTCGCTCGAACTCAAGCCGCAGTTGCCCGTCGCGAATGAAGGCCCGGTAGCGTACGGCTTCGGGCCAATCGAACACCAGCCGTCCGAAGCCCTCGTGGACTCCGCCGCGCACCTGCACGACATCCTGCGCTTGCGCCTGCTGGACGGTCCATGGCTGCACAACCCACGCAGCGAGAAAGGCGAGCACGATTGCCGGCATGCTGCGTGCAATTCGCCTCATTGAAGAGCCTCCCTGGCGCTGCTGTGGATAACCAGGTCGACGCGCCGTCCCACAGCCTCCCGTTCGCGGGGCGTGAGGTCCGCGGGCAAGGCGTCGAACTGTGCGTGTCCGTAGCCGCGCGCGATGACGCGGCCGTCGTAGCCCGCCTCGCGCAGTGCGTTTGCCACCGAGTGTGCGCGCAACAAGGAAAGCTCCCAGTTTGAGGGGTAGCGGCTGCGCGGCGGGCGGGGATCCGCGTGACCGGCGACTTCGATCCGGTTCGAGATGTTGCGCAGAACGCCCCCCAGCTCGAACACCGCCCGTGCCGCGCTCGGCGCAAGTGCGTAGTCGCCGCCCTCGAACAGCAGGCTGGCGGGAAGTGAGACAAAGATCCGGTCCTGTTCGCGCCGTACGCTGGCGCCGCTCAAGACCGGTGCGTTCGCGAGTTGCGCGCGGAGCAGCCCGGCCAGATAGTCGAGGTCGGTCCCCGGCGCGGCGTCCGGCGAGGGCATGTCCATCCGCAACAGGGGCACCGCGGTTTGCGTATCTCCCACCGTGTTGAGCTGTTGACGGAGACTTTGCGTCAGATTCTGCCAGTCGTGGATTTTCACGGTGGACATCGCGAAGAGCATCACGAAGAAGGTGACGAGGAGCGCGACCAGATCCGTAAAGGTCACCATCCAGGCGTTGCTGTCGTCCTTGCGCCGGGGCGGCGCGAGCATGGGCGGCGGCGCCGGTGGCGTCTGGGCTTCCTGAGCGTCCGCCTTCAAGGTTGCGGCTCCCGCGGCTCGACCTCGCCGTGATCCACCGGTGCCTCGTGCACCCGGATCTCGAAGATGATCCGCTCCGAACCGTCCTCGTCCGCCCCGACAGGGTGAAGCCCGGTCGCGACATCGGCGGAGGCGAGTCCCTGTTCCTCAAGGCTGCGCACAACGATCCCGGTCCGCAGCACCGGCAAGGAGTCGCTGGCAAGACCCGCGCGCTCCGGAACTGTATGGAGGAACTGAAGATCGAAGTGCTCGAGCGTGCTGTCCTCTCTCGTCAAGGCGTTCGCCAAGCGCTGGATCAACACGCCGCGTCCAGGCGCAAGATTGATGGAGTTGACCACGAACAACGAACTTGCGGGCGCCTCGAGCCGGAGCACCTTGCCGTCGCTCGACTGTTCCATTTCCACCGCGGGCAAAGTCGCCTTGAACAGGCTTTCGATCTGCTCGGCCAGCGCCGGTGTTGCGCTATCCAGCATCCCTAACGCCGCGTCCGTGGGCTGGTGAAACTCGGGCGTCGGTATCTCGCCGCTGAAAGTGGTGGCCACGCTTTCCATCACCGCACGCGTGCGCTCCTCCTCGAAATTCGAGATCGTCGAAAGAAGGATGAAGAACGCTAACAGCAACAACTTCAAACTCAGCAGCGCGACGATGTTGCCGTCGGAGTTGGACCCGCGCCGGAATATCTTCTGCGCCAATGACATTCGAACGTGCCTGAAGGTTAATCGAAGCTGGCGAGCAGCGCGTCGATGTCGTCCTGGCTGATCGCCTCATCCGCCGGGGCGGCGGGACCGTTCATCAGCGCCTTGTCCGCATCCTCCGGCGACACTTCCACCTTCTTACGCTGGGACCGCTCGCGCGCGACCTCCTGTCCGAAGGCGGCAAGCAGCGCCTCCACCTTGTTCTCGATCTGCTGGAGGGCCTTGACGACCTTTGTGATCCGCTGTCCGGTAATGTCTTGGAAGTTGCAAGACTCATAGACGACGGTAACCGCATCGGTGATCTTCTGCGCCTTCGCCTCGTCCAATTCGGAAGCGACCTCCTCGATCGATTCCACGGCTTCGAGAATCTGGTTGGTGGCGTGTTCGGTCGCGCCGACCACGGCTTCCAGTTCATCGGTCGCCATGGGCAAGTGCTCGTCGCGGATATCGTCCGGCCTGACATCCGCGATTTCCGCCTTGGCGCTCTCGATATAACGCGAGAGAGCCTCGATTTCGGCGTAAAGCTTGAGATTCACCGCCGAAAGATCGCCTTCGATCGTCGCCATGACGCTTTCGACGGCCGCCGCAATATCCGCCGGCTGCGCCCGCGCGCCGCTATCGGCCAGTGACTGAAGCCGCCGCTCCAACTCGACCCGCAACGGATC
The DNA here is from genome assembly GCA_007127165.1 of Rhodovibrio sp. Lineage (GTDB taxonomy): Bacteria > Pseudomonadota > Alphaproteobacteria > Kiloniellales > Rhodovibrionaceae > SKZV01. The sequence goes on from SKZV01000320.1 coordinate 37,281, forward strand.
GGATCGGCTATCGCGCGGCTCTTTGCTCTCTGCCTTCGACGCCACCATACCTTTTTCCTCCGACCACTTCGGCGGGCGCGGTAGCGCCCGCGTTGCCGGAGCATCCCCGACACGCCGAAACGTGATGAGATTGCTCCGGCTTTTTGCTATGCGGCAAATCGCTGCGATAAATCACCGTCGATCATTGCCGGGATTGCCTAGAACTGCCCCACCACCGCGGTCAGCTTCGTCTTCAGCGTGGCCGCGTTGAAAGGCTTGATGATATAGTTGCTGACGCCCGCGGACTTCGCGGCCACCACGTTTTCGCTCTTGCTTTCCGCCGTTACCATGATGAAGGGAAGCTCTCTCAGCCTCTGGTCTGCACGGACTTCCTTAAGCAGTTCGAGACCGCTCATCGGTTCCATGTTCCAGTCCGAGATTACCAGCCCGTACTTCTTGTCGCGCAGCTTCTGCAAGGCGACGCTGCCATCCGTGGCCTCGTCGACATTGTTGAATCCCAACTGCTTGAGAAGGTTGCGTATGATCCTCAGCATCGTCTTGTAATCGTCGACGACGAGGATCGGCATGTTCATATCCACACCTGCCATGATCGCCTTGAACTCCTTGTACGGCGGATCAGTCGTTTCCATTGCAGCGGCGGCCCGTGCTTCAATCGCCGCCCTGCTGCAACGCTTTGAATGGTGGCGTCTCCGGTCCATGAACTGCTGTTCATTTCGCCCGGCCACGCTCTAAGTCCCCAGCCAAGCTAGCGGGCTAGCCTTAAAAGGCGGTAAACGCCGACTCGATTAATCGGTACAAAAACTGGGTTTAATCGCGCGGAATCGGCAAGTCTTGGCGCTCCGCAAGCTCGAGCGTCAACGCCTGTGCCTTATCCGAGGCCATTTCAGCCAGGATCGGAGCAGTCCGCCGCTCGCTCATCCGGTCCACCACGCGCAGCAGCACCGGCATCTCCAGATCCTCGAAAATCCGGGCGGCGTCCTTGGCCTTCATCGATTCATAGATGTTGACCAGCCGCTCCACCTGCCGGTCCTGCTGATCGTCGTACTGAGTCAGCAAATCCTCGATCGTTTCCTTGAGCGCGGCCAATTCCAGTACCTTGTCGTCCAATCGACGCTCGGCCGCCTGAAGCATTTGCTCCCGCCGGTCCAGCGTTTGCGCCCGATCCTCGAGGTTCTGCCGCCGCTGGCCCAACTGCTGGAGCAGTTCGATTTCCTCATCGCTCATCTGCAGGGGATCGGAGGGAATGGCCGCGAGCTTAGCCCTCGAATCGGCCCCGGACGGCGGCGCGGAGCCGTTCAGCGGCGCGTCGTTCTGCGCCTGCGCCAGTTGCCGGACCTCGCGGATGCTGGTCGGCGGGCCGCTCAGCGGATCGCGTACCAGATCGGCCCCCGCAGCGGCGTCGCCCTGCGCCTCGGCCACACCGCCGACACCTTGCCAGATCTCTCCGACACGCATGCCCAGCATCATGACCGCAAAGACGATGAGAACCGGCAGAACTCGAAATCGCATGACGTAGTCTCTCCCCAAAGCCGCAACCGATTAACGCAGACCGCGCAAAGCCCTCAACAGCTTCGCATTTGCTGGCGGCGCTGCCTCATCCGTCCCGTTCGCCCCACTTCCGGCCCCGGCGGGAGCACCGGCGGGGGCCCCGGCGGCGGGACGCCGCTCCGGTGCCTCCGCCTGGTCCGCTTCGCCGTCCTCCACCGCGGCGGCGGCGGACACGGCACGGAGCTTTCCTCCGTTTTTCCCGGACTTCTGCGCCAGTTCGCGGCGTCCGCGCGCGGTCTTCGCGCGGCCCTTGGCCTCCGGCTCACCCGCTTCGGACGAACCGTTCTCGCCAATCCGCGCGGCCGCCCGCGCCTTACCGATCTGGGTCTCCAGCCTGTCGGCCAGCCCGCCGGCGCGGTCCACCAGGAACCCCAGGTCATCGGCCAGAGCGCGCGCCTCGCGCACCCGCTGATCCAGGCTCTGGCCGCTCTCTCCCGCAGCGGCCTTCAACTCGGACAGGCCGCGCTGCGCCTGATCGGTGCTGTCGACCAAGGAATTCACCAGCGCCTCCATCTCCTGCTTGGTATTGCGCAAAGTGGCGAGCTTGCTGTTCAGCACCGAGGCATAGACGATGGTCGCGATAAGAAGC
>SKZV01000143.1 GCA_007127165.1 Rhodovibrio sp.
CGCCCGCCGGGGCCAGCGCCGCCGCGACGGTCTCCGCCCGCGCCGGGGCCGTGGCCGCGCCCGCCGCGTAGGGCCAGGGCTGAACCGCATCGCGCGCAAGGCCCATGCGCTCCAGAAGATGCGCCATACCGTGCTGCGGATGGGTGGGGTCGCTCGACACCTCGGCCCAGGCGTCCGCGCCGCTGACGGTATCGAGGCCGGGCAGCACCACGCAGCCCTCGGGCAGGCGCGCCACCACGTCCAGAAGCTCCGCAGTCGCCGGGATCGAGCCGGTGGAACCCGCCGCGATCACCGGACCCTCCGGCGGGGCCGCCCGCCACGCCTGCCCTTGCGCGCGCATCAGGTGGCGGCGGCGCGCGGCGGGGCCGATGGTGCCTTCGTCAGCCTCGATCTTGGGCCACCATTCGCTGACGCTCTTCAGGCACTCCAGCGTCACCTGCCAATGCGCGGCGTGGTCGCCCTGGACCAGACCGTCCAGCCGGTCGAAGCTCAGCCCCTCGGTCTCCACCTGATCGAGCAGCCGGGCCAACTCCGCCGCAAGCTCCGCCGCCTGATCGACCGTCGGCGGCGTGCGGTCCGCCTGTTGCTTGCCCCAAACGCCGATCAGGCGGGTCAGCAGCAACTGGCGGCGCAAGCCGTCCATCGCCGGGGGAACGTCGGCCTCCAGCCCGCCGCCCGCCGCCACATCTTCGGCGAACAGCAGTTCCTCCGCGTCCACGTCGCCCAGCGGCGCCATGCGCGGCAACAGCATCGCCCGGCCTTCGCCCAGGCGCAGGAAGGCTTCGCGCAGGCTGCGGCAGGCCCGGCGCGTCGGCAGCAGCACCGTCATCCCCGACAACGCCAAGGGATCGCCCTCCGCCCGCGCGTAAAGCCCGCGCGCCAGCGCATCGACAAAGGCGACGCCGGGCGGGATCGTGTAAACGGCGTGTTGCGCCTCGGTCATGGATGCGCCTTTATGTGGGCGTTCGTGTCTACGCAAAGCTTGACAGCGTAGTCACTAATGTCTACAGTGTTATCCATGAAACGCCAGGAGCGGGATCATGGCATGAACGGCCATGAATTTGAAAAGCCCTGAAAAAGCTTGCAAGAAGACAGGACGTCCACGTCGTGTTTCTGGGTGATAAGGGCGTAGGCTCTCACGGAACGCTCTATTATGGCGAGCGGCGCACCACGTTGAAGGATCGTCGCAAGGAAATCGGCAAGGGATTGCTGGCGAAAATGTGCCGCGATCTCGGTGTCGACCCGCAGGATTTGTAAGGAGGCACCGACCATGCTTCGAGACCTGTCTTATCCGGCGACGCTGGAAATCGACGAGGACGGCCGCGTCGTTGTCGGCTTTCGCGATCTCGTCGGCGCGCAGACTGATGGAACTGACCGCGCGGAAGCGTTGGACGAAGCCCAGGACTGCCTGCGTGAAGCCGTCGCCGCGACGCTGCGCCATAAGGAACCGCTGCCCGAACCCTCGCCGCCGCAAGCGGGCGAGGTCATGGTGCCGCTGCCTTTGGCGATGGCCGCCAAGGTGGTGCTGATCCATGCGGCGCGCGAGGCCGGGCTTGGGCCACGGGGATTGGCGGCGGAACTGGGATGCGACCCCAAGGAAGCGCAGCGCCTTCTGGACCCGGACCACGGGACGCGGATCGAGCGGCTGACCGAGGCCATTCGGGCTTTGCGCGGTCCCTGGCTGAAAGTCAGCCTGTGCCGTCCCGATGTGGTGTCCGAGCAAAGCTAACGCTTCGTTCCGCCCCCGCATCAACCGGCCTTGGCCTTGTCCCGCGACGTTTCCGCCTCGCCTCGGAATCCCAGGTCTTCGAGTTCGGCTTCGGCAGAGTCCAGATCTTCGGGTGAGCCGATGTGGAACCACAGGCCGTCGTGGCGCAGGCCGAAAAGGCGTTCGCTGGCCTCCGCCTGATCGTAGAGCAGGTTCAGCGAGAAGGGGCCCTCGGGCGCGTATTGGAACAGGCGCGGATGCAGGATCTGCACCCCGGTGAAGGCAAAGGGCGCGACCTCCCACTCCTGCCGTCGCCGGGCCGCGCCGTCGGCTTCGAGCATGAAATCGCCGCAGCCCCCATAACCGTGCGCCGAAACCGTGGCGGCGAGCAGCAGCAGCGCATCCATGCGCGACTCGTCCCAGCGCCGCGCCAGTTGCTCCAGCGCCGGTTCGCCGCCTTCCAGCCAAAGGGTATCGCCGTTCACCACATAGAACGGCTCGTCGCCCAGCAGGTCCAGCGCGTTGGCGATCCCGCCGCCGGTGTCGAGCAGCCGCTCCTCGCGGCGCACCGTCACGCGCGGTTCCTTGTGTCCGGCAAGGTGCGCTTCCACCGTCCCGGCCAGATGGTGGGCGTTGACCACCCCGCTCTCCACCCCGGCTTCGGCCAGACGATCGAGCGTGCAGTCGATCATCGGCCGGTCGAGCACGGGGATCAGCGGTTTCGGCGTGTCGTCGGTCAGCGGACGCATCCGCTTGCCGTACCCGGCCGCCAGCACCATCGCCCTGCGCGGGCGCCATTGACTCATGTCGAAGTCTCCTCTTTGGGGCGTCGGCGCAACTCGGCGGGTGCCCATCGGTCGAACCACATCTTCACGGGCTCCAGCGCGGGATGCGGCAGTGCCCGTTCCATCAAGCTCCAGACATGCGGGATATGCTTCAGGTAGTCCGGCTTGCCGTCGCGCTGGGCGAGGCGGGTGAAGATGCCGATAACCTTGGCATGGCGCTGCGCCGCCAACACCGTGTAGCCCGCGCGGAACGCCTGCTCGTCGAGCGCCGGATAGGCTTCGAGGAAGCGCGCGATCATCGTCTCCTCGACTTCCGGCGCGACCGGGCGGCGCGCGTCCTGCAGCAGCGAGGCGAGGTCATAGGCGCACGAGCCTACCACCGCGTCCTGAAAATCGAGCAATCCGCAGCAGGCCACCCCGCTGCGGTCCTCCAGCAGCATGAGGTTCTCGGGGAAGTAATCCCGCAGCACCAGCGTCGTAGGCAGGCTGTGCGCCGCCGCCAGCGCCTTGCGCCAAGCCGCTGCATAGGCCGCGCGCCCCGCCGCGTCCACCTTCACCCCGACGGCGGGCAGGTACCAATCGAGAAACAGCGCCGCCTCGCGCCCCACCAGCAGCGCGTCGTCGTACGCGGGAAGCCCGGCCGCTACGCCGTGCTGCGGGTCCCAGATGTCATTGAGCGCCACCAAAGCGTCGACGGCCAGACCGTAAAGCTCGTGCGCCGCCGCGCCGTCACGCAGCGCCCGCGCGAAGGTGCAGTCGCCGAAGTCCTCCAACAGCAGCAGCCCGCCGGTCTCGTCGCGGGCGAGGATCTTCGGCGCGCTGAAGCCCATTCGGGTCAACATCTCCGCGACGCGGCGGAACGGCCGCACATCTTCGGGCGGCGGCGCGTCCATCAGGACCGCGCGCCCTTCGTCGCCGCTCAGCCGTTCGTATCGGCGGAACGAGGCGTCCCCGGCCAGCGGCGTCCGCTCCGCGCCATCCCACCCGGCGGCTTCCAGGAACGCCGCGATTCGTGTTTCGCGCTCGTCGCGGTCATGCTTGTTCAATTGCATCGAGCTTCAGCCCCCCCAGGCGCTCGGTCCAGCATCCGCCGCCTTGCAGCACCGCGATCCGGCCCCCGCCGTGTTCAGGAAAAAACAACAGAATATCCAGCCTGTCTTCCGGCAGAAGCGCGCCCAGGCGATCCGGCCATTCGACCAGAACGATACCCTCCGCCCGCGCCTCCTCCCAGCCCAGTTCCTCAACCTCGCCGGGGTCGGAGAGGCGGTAGAGGTCGAAGTGCCAGACCGGCGCGGGCGCGCGCTCATAAATCTGCACCAACGTGAAGGTCGGGCTCGGCACCTCCTCCGGCGCGCAAGAACCGTCCGGGCGCGGCAGCGCGTTGATCAGCGCCCGCGCCAACGCCGTCTTCCCCGCGCCCAGCGATCCCGTCAGCGCGAGGACGTCGCCGGGCCGCAACACCGCCGCCAGCGCAGCGGCGAGCGCCTGCGTCGCGCCCTCGTCCCGGAGGGTGAGCGATATACCATCGGCTGTGGATTGGGATTCGACCATCACGGTCCCGGTTTTAGCGCGCGCGCGGTGTGTTCGGCAACCGTGTCGCGCGCTCTTGCGCGCCAGCCCTGCACTCGCCATCTTTGCGCCGCGTATCGTGCCGTGGAAAAATCCAGCCAGGAGCATACCACCGATGAGTGATCGGATCGAGAAAACCGACGTCGTGATCGTCGGTGCGGGGCCTGTGGGCCTCTTCGCCGTTTTCCAGCTCGGTATGCTGAAAATGCGCGCGCATCTGGTGGACTCGCTGGATGGAATCGGCGGGCAGTGCCA
>SKZV01000296.1 GCA_007127165.1 Rhodovibrio sp.
CAACGTGACGATGTCGGTCGAGCTGATCGCGCCGATCGCCATGGACGAGGGCCTTCGCTTCGCGATCCGCGAAGGCGGACGCACCGTCGGCGCCGGCGTCGTGGCCAAAATCATCGAGTAACGCCTGAGCGAATAACGCCTGAGACGGAGAAGGCCCGGTTCGCCCGGGTCGATAGCCGGACGCCTGGAGGAGTGTAGCTCAATTGGCAGAGCACCGGTCTCCAAAACCGGGGGTTGTGGGTTCGAGTCCCTCCACTCCTGCCACCGGCGTTGGCGGCAAACCGGTGCCGGATCGCACGCCACCGGGTTGACTATCCCTGGCGGGCCAGCCACAACACGGGCGGCCCGCCTACGGCGTTCCAGGCTGGAGCCGCTCGACGCTCGCAAAGAAGCGAGTGTCTGCAACGAAGTGAGAGGCCTGAAGGCATGGCGGAGAAGTTCAATCCCGGCCAATACGTTCGTGAGGTCCGGCAGGAAGTCGGCAAGGTCACTTGGCCAAGCCGCCGGGAAACACTGATTACGACCGCAATGGTTTTCATTTTCGTCTTCCTGGCAGCGGTCTTTTTCTTCTTTGCGGACATGGGGCTTTCGTCGCTCGTCCGCTTGATCCTTGGTCTGGGAGGATGATGTCGATGGGCGAGGAAGCGCGGGACGCGGTGGAAAACACGCGGTGGTATGTCGTCCATGCCTACTCCGGCTTCGAAAAGAAGGTGGCGGAGGCGATTCGCGAGCAGGCGCGGCAAAAGGGTATGGAACACCTGATCCCGGATGTGCTTGTGCCGACCGAAGAGGTCGTCGAGACGCGGCGCGGCCAACGGGTCAGTTCCGAGCGGAAGTTCTTTCCAGGCTATCTGCTGGTGCGCATGAAGCTAACAGACGAGTCGTGGCACCTTGTCAAGGACACGCCGAAGGTGACGGGCTTTTTGGGCGCGCGCGGACGGCCGGTGCCGATCTCTGATTCGGAAGCGAAGCGCATCCTGCATCAAGTACAGGAAGGTGTTGAACGCCCCAGGCCCTCCGTCTCCTTCGAGGTTGGGGAACAGGTCCGCGTGACCGACGGGCCGTTTACATCCTTTTCCGGTACGGTGGAAGAGGTCGACAGCGAGCGCGCCCGGGTTAAAGTCGCGGTGTCGATCTTTGGGCGCTCGACTCCCGTTGAACTGGAATACTCGCAGGTCGAAAAACAGACTTGATCGAGGACGAGGCAATCGCCCCGGCGTGAAGCCGGAGCGCGAAACGTGCGCGGCAGGCGACGCCATACGCCAGACCGCGCGACCCTTAAGATGAAACGAGGAAGGGTTATTTCATGGCGAAGAAGATCATCGGCCAGATCAAGCTGGAAATTCCGGCTGGCAAGGCTACGCCGTCTCCCCCGGTGGGACCGGCCCTGGGTCAACGCGGCCTGAACATCATGGAGTTCTGCAAGTCTTTCAACGCCGCCACGCAGAACATCGAGCCGGGGACGCCGACGCCGGTTATCATTACGGCGTTTTCCGACCGCTCGTTCCGGTTCGTCACGAAGACCGCTCCCGCATCCTTTTACCTGAAGCGGGCGGCCAACGTGAAGAAGGGAACGCCAACGCCGAGCCGCGCCAAGGTGGGCAAGGTGACAGTGTCGCAGGTGCGGGAGATCGCCGAGGCGAAGATGCCGGATCTCAACTGCTATGACGTCGAGACCGCGATGGAGTCGATTAGGGGCTCCGCGCGTTCCATGGGTATCGAAGTGGTGGAGGACTAAGCCATGGCACGTCGGGGCAAGAAGATCCAGGACGCCTACAAGGAACTCGATCCCTCCCGCAGCTATCCGCTGGAAGAGGCGATCAAGGAAATCAAGGCACGCAGCTTCGCCAATTTCGACGAGAGTTTCGAAATCGCGATGAATCTCGGCATTGATCCGCGCCACGCCGACCAGACCCTGCGTGGTGCCGTAAATTTGCCGCATGGCACGGGTAAGACGGTGCGTGTCGCGGTCTTCGCCCGCGGCGACAAGGCCGAGGCCGCGAAGGAAGCCGGTGCGGATATCGTCGGCGCGGAGGACCTCGCCGAGCGTATCCAGAAGGGCGACATGCCATTCGAGCGCTGCATCGCCACGCCGGACATGATGCCGATCGTCGGCCGCCTGGGTAAGATCCTGGGCCCGCGCGCTCTGATGCCGAACCCCAAGCTGGGCACGGTGACGAACGACGTGGCCGAGGCCGTGAAATCGGCCAAGGGCGGTCAGGTTCAGTTCCGTGCGGAGCGGGCGGGCGTGGTTCACGCCGGTGTCGGCAAGCGCAGCTTTTCCGACGAGAACCTCGCGGAAAATGTGCGCGCCTTTGTCGAGGCGATCAGCCGAAACAAGCCCAGCGGCGCCAAGGGCACCTACATCAAGAAGGTCGCGCTCAGTTCCACCATGGGGCCGGGCCTGCGCCTTGACGTGAGTTCGCTGTTGCAGCCCCACTAGCGGGCCGCGCAGCATTCGACGACGGAGCGGGCGACGGTTTCCGCATTGCGGACGAACGGCCTCCCGCTCCGAGAGCCTAACCGTCTTCGAACCGCTTCGCGCGGCGAAGGCGGACGACTGGGACCCTGGCTTGTAGCCGGAGTCCCGAACACCTGTCCGAGACTGCAGGTGCCCTCCCTTGAAGGGGAGGGCTTAAGCCGCACGCAAGGGCCTGCATAGACGGGAAGCGAATTGGCTGGAGGCGGTGCGGCCGTCGCGAGCGGGACATCCCGCGCGTGACAGGGCGCCGCGCCGACAGGCTTGAGCTTCCGGGACAGGCGAACCGGACTTCCGGGAAGCCTAAGCGACCCGGATGTCCTCGTGCAACCGGAGCCTGAAGTGTTTTCGGGCTCCCGAAGCAAGGGAACGGAGAATTCCGTGGACCGTGTAGAGAAGCGAGAGCTGGTCTCCTCCCTGCATCAGACCTTCGAGAACGTGAACCTCGTGGTGGTGACCCATCAGCATGGGTTGACCGTTTCGCAGGTCAGCGCGCTACGGCGGGCGATGCGGGATCAGGGAGCCCAATACAAGGTGGCCAAAAACCGCCTCGCACGGCTTGCCCTTGACGGCACGAAGTTCGAGGGACTGAAGCCGATGCTGGAGGGACCGACCGCCCTGGGCTGGTCGGAGGACCCTGTAGCGGCGGCCAAGGTGCTCGTCGACTTCGCTAAGAAGTCCGACAAGCTCACCATCGTCGGTGGGGCATTCGGCGAAACCGCGCTCGACGCCAAGGGTGTCGAGGCGCTCGCCAACATGCCGTCGCTCGACGAGTCCCGCGCCAATCTGGTGGGTCTGCTGCAAACGCCGGCGCAGCGGATCGTAACCATTCTACAGCAGCCCGCGAGCCAGCTCGCTCGCGTGCTCAAGGCGCATGCCGACAAGGACGAGGCTGCATAAGCGGCTATTTTCGTCGTGGACAAACGAAGTTCAAGCCTGATTGGAGAATTGACAAATGGCTGATCTGGACAAGCTTGTTGAAGAGCTGTCGACTCTGACCGTCATCGAGGCGGCCGAACTGTCGAAGAAGCTGGAAGACCACTGGGGTGTTTCCGCTGCCGCGCCTGCCGCAGCAGCCGTTGCGGCCGCCCCGGCGGAAGAGAAGGAAGAGCAGACCGAATTCGACGTCGTTCTGACCGCCGCTGGCGAGAAGAAGATCAACGTCATCAAGGAGGTGCGCGCCATCACCGGTCTTGGTCTCAAGGAGGCCAAGGAGATGGTCGAGTCCGTGCCGAAGCCCGTTAAAGAGGGCGCCAGCAAGGACGAGGCCGCGCAGCTCAAGAAAAAGCTTGAGGAGGCCGGTGCGACAGTCGAGCTTAAATAACGGCGTTAGCCTCGACAGCACGATTACCCGGTCGGCGCGCGGTTCTATGACCGCGCGCCGCACCGGCTTTCTGCGCTTTGGCCCTATTGTAGAGCGAATTTCGGTAGGACTGGTGCACGAAAGGATGCGGCAAGGGCGCTGCCGGGGCGGCCTTGAAGCCGGGTGGATAGAGTCCCCCGGCGTTGGAGATCCGGCGAACCGCGGCCGCCGGCATTAACGGGCCGGCCGCATGAATGCGGACCATCGGGTTTTGCCGGACGGGGATCGGCCCCGTCCAGGCGGCAGGACGTAGCAACGAGGATAAGACATGGCGCAGTCGTTCACCGGTCGTAAGCGAGTTCGCAAGACCTTCGGGCGTATTCCCGAGGTCGCGACGATGCCGAACCTCATCGAAGTTCAAAAGACGTCCTACGATTCGTTTCTGCAAATGGACGTCCCAATCGAGGAGCGCCGCAAGGCCGGGCTGCAGGAAGTCTTTCAGTCGATTTTTCCAATCCGCGATTTCTCCAACCGTTCGGAACTCCAGTTCATCCGCTATGAGCTGGAAGAGCCGAAGTACGATGTCGAGGAGTGCCAGCAGCGCGGCATGACCTACGCCGCGCCGTTGAAGGTGACCTTGCGTCTGGTTGTCTGGGACGTCGACGAGGATACCGGCTCGAAGTCGATCCGCGACATCAAGGAGCAGGACGTCTACATGGGCGACATGCCCTTGATGACGGAGCACGGCACCTTCATCGTCAACGGCACCGAGCGGGTGATCGTCTCGCAGATGCACCGCTCCCCGGGCGCGTTCTTCGATCACGACCGCGGCAAGACGCACGCCTCCGGAAAGTTCCTCTTCGCGGCACGGGTCATCCCCTATCGTGGCTCGTGGCTCGATTTCGAGTTCGACGCGAAGGACATCGTTCACGTCCGCATCGACCGCAGGCGCAAGTTGCCCGCGACCACGCTGCTGATGGCGCTCGACAGCGCGGAGACGGCAAGGCTGCGCGCCGAGCGCGTCGCCGAGGGCAAGACGCTCGATCCTGACGAGGCCGAGGGCATGAGCGCGGAGGAGATTCTCGCGCACTTCTACGGGCGGGTGAATTTCACCAAGGGCCGGACCGGCTGGCGCACCGCCTTCGATCCGCAGAAGATGCGCGGCGTGAAGCTCGATTACGATCTGGTCGACGCCGACAGCGGCGAGGTGTTGGTGCAGGCGGGGACCAAGATCACCCCGCGCACCGCCCGCAAGCTGACTGAGGACAAGGGCGTCCAGGAGTACATCGTTCCGCTGGAAACGCTGGAGGGCCGTTATGTCGCCATCGACATCGTCGATGAGTCGACCGGCGAAATCTTCGTGGAGGCGGGGGACGAGCTTTCCACCGGCATTGTCGAGCGGCTTGAAGAAGCCGGCGCGACGGAGATTCCGACGCTCGACATCGACCATGTCAACGTCGGCGCCTACCTGCGGAATACGCTGGCGATCGACAAGAACGCCTCGCGCGAAGATGCGCTGATCGACATTTACCGGGTGATGCGCCCCGGCGAGCCGCCGACCTTGGAGACGGCGGAGCAGATGTTCCACACGCTGTTCTTCGATCCGGACCGCTATGACCTCTCGGCCGTCGGCCGCGTGAAAATGAACTCGCGCTTGGGCTTTGAAACCGAGGACACCGTGCGGACTCTGCGCAAGGAAGACATCCTTGCGATGGTCAAGGTGCTTTGCGAGCTCAAGGACGGCATCGGCGAAATCGACGACATCGACCATCTGGGCAACCGGCGCGTGCGCTCCGTCGGCGAACTGCTCGAGAACCAGTACCGCATTGGTCTGGTGCGCATGGAACGGGCGATCCGCGAGCGCATGGGCTCCGTCGAGATCGACTCGGTGATGCCGCACGACCTGATTAATGCCAAGCCCGCCGCAGCCGCGGTGCGGGAGTTCTTCGGCTCCTCGCAGTTGTCCCAGTTCATGGACGCCACCAACCCGCTGGGCGAGATTACCCACAAGCGCCGTCTTTCAGCGCTTGGCCCCGGCGGCTTGACGCGCGAGCGTGCCGGTTTCGAGGTGCGCGACGTGCACCCGACGCACTATGGCCGCATCTGTCCGATCGAGACGCCCGAAGGCCCGAACATCGGCCTGATCAACTCGCTAGCGACCTTTGCCCGCGTCAACCCCTACGGCTTCATCGAGAGCCCGTACCGGAAGGTCAAAAGCGCTCAGGTCACCGACGAGGTGGTCTACCTTTCGGCGATGCAGGAAGGCCGCTACACGATTGCTCAGGCGAACGCCGAAGTGAGTGCGGAGAACAAGCTGGTCTCGGACCTGATTTCCTGCCGGCGCGGCAACGAATACCTGCTGGCGCGGCCGGAGGAAATCGACTTCATCGACGTGTCGCCGAAGCAGATCGTCTCGGTGGCGGCGGCTTTGATTCCCTTCCTGGAGAACGATGACGCCAACCGCGCGTTGATGGGCTCGAACATGCAGCGTCAGGCGGTGCCGTTGCTGCAATCCGAAGCGCCGCTCGTCGGCACGGGGATCGAAGAGGTGGTCGCCCGCGACAGCGGCGTGGCCATTGCGGCGAAGCGCGCGGGTATCATCGATCAGGTGGACGCCACCCGCATCGTGATCCGGGTCAGCGAAGAGACGGCGAGCGGCGAGCAGGCGGTGGATATCTACAACCTCCGCAAGTTCCAGCGCTCCAACCAGAACACCTCGATCACGCAACGTCCGCTGGTGACCGTGGGCGACGTCGTCGAACGCGGCGACATCATCGCCGACGGCCCCTCGACCAACATGGGCGAGCTGGCGCTGGGCCGGAACGTGCTCTGCGCCTTCATGCCCTGGATGGGCTACAATTTCGAGGACTCGATCCTGATTTCCGAGCGGATCGTGCGCGACGACGTCTTCACCTCGATCCACATCGAGGAATTCGACGTGATGGCGCGGGATACGAAGCTGGGTCAGGAGGAGATCACGCGCGACATCCCGAACGTCGGCGAGGACGCTCTTCGCAATCTCGACGAGGCGGGCATCGTCTATATCGGCGCCGAGGTGAATCCGGGCGACATTCTGGTCGGCAAGGTGACGCCGAAGGGCGAAAGCCCGATGACGCCGGAAGAGAAGCTGCTGCGCGCGATCTTCGGCGAGAAGGCTTCCGACGTGCGCGACACCTCGCTCAGGCTGCCGCCGGGCGTGACCGGCACGGTGCTGGAGGTGCGCGTCTTCTCCCGGCGCGGCGTCGACAAGGACGAACGCGCGCTGGCCATCGAGCGGGCCGAGATCGAGCGTCTGGCAAAGGACCGCGACGACGAGAAGGCGATTCTGGAGCGCAGCTTCTACGGCCGCCTGAAAGACCTGCTGATGGGTCAGATGGTCAGCAGTGGCCCCAAGGGCATGCAGGCGAACGTGCCGGTGGACGAGGCCTTGTTGTCCGACTTCACCCCCGGACAGTGGCGCCAGATCACGGTTCAGGACGACGCGCGTCAGGCCGAGGTGGAATCGTTGAACAAGCAGTTCGACGAGTCCATCGACGCCCTGCAGAAGCGTTTCGAAAACAAAGTCGACAAGCTGCAGCGCGGCGACGAGCTGCCGCCGGGCGTGATGAAGATGGTCAAGGTCTTCATCGCGGTGAAGAGCAAGATCCAGCCGGGCGACAAGATGGCTGGACGCCACGGCAACAAGGGCGTCATTTCGAAGATCGTACCGATCGAGGACATGCCGCATACGCAGGACGGCACGACCGTCGATATCGTGCTGAACCCGCTTGGCGTGCCCAGCCGGATGAACGTCGGGCAGATCCTCGAAACCCATCTCGGTTGGGCTTGCGCGGGTTTGGGTAAGCAGGTCGCGCAACTGCACGAAGCGGTAACCCGCAACGGGCAAGATACGACGGCGATTCGGGAAAAGCTGCGCGCGATTTATGGCGGCGAGCAGTATGGCGAGACCATCGAGCCGATGGACGATGGGCAACTCATGGAACTGGCCGGTAACTTGCGCGGCGGCGTGCCGATTGCAACGCCGGTGTTCGACGGCGCTCGCGAGCCCGAGATTGTCGAGATGTTGAAGGAAGCCGGCCTTGATTCGTCCGGCCAGTCCACCCTTTTCGATGGACGCACCGGAGAAGAATTCACGCGGCCGGTGACGGTGGGCTACATCTATATGCTGAAGCTGCACCATCTGGTAGATGACAAGATTCACGCCCGCTCGATCGGCCCCTACAGCCTCGTCACCCAGCAGCCGCTGGGCGGTAAGGCGCAGTTCGGCGGTCAGCGCTTCGGTGAGATGGAGGTCTGGGCGTTGGAGGCGTACGGAGCGGCGTACACCTTGCAGGAGATGCTGACGGTCAAGTCGGACGACGTGTCCGGGCGTACGAAGGTGTACGAGGCGATTGTACGCGGCGAGGAGAACTTCGAAGCCGGTATTCCGGAATCCTTCAACGTGTTGATGAAGGAGCTGAAATCCCTCGGTCTAAACGTCGAGATGCGCCAGAACGACTAGAGTATGGCCAGGTAATGCGGAGCCGGGCTACTCGTCTGGACATGCGGCGGATGGACTGAGCTCAAGAGTATGTATTGCGATCCAAGGCGGCCCAACGGCGGCCCCCTTGATCGGGACGCCAACAATGGCGGCAGAGCGCGAGAGCGCGGAAGCGGGAGTTTCTCGATGAACGAGTTGATGAACATCTTCGGCCAGACGAGCGGACCACAGAGCTTTGACGAGATCAAGATCTCGATCGCGAGTCCGGAGCGGATTCGCAGCTGGTCGTACGGCGAGATCAAGAAGCCGGAAACCATCAACTACCGGACCTTTAAGCCGGAGCGCGACGGTTTGTTCTGCGCCCGGATTTTCGGCCCGATCAAGGACTACGAGTGCTTGTGCGGCAAGTACAAGCGGATGAAGTATCGCGGTATTATCTGCGAGAAGTGCGGCACCGAAGTCACGCTGGCCAAGGTCCGGCGTGAGCGCATGGGCCACATCGAGCTGGCAAGCCCGGTTGCCCATATCTGGTTCCTCAAGTCCCTGCCGAGTCGGGTCGGGCTGTTGCTCGACATGACTTTGAAGGACATGGAGCGGGTTCTCTATTTCGAAAACTATGTCGTGGTCGAGCCGGGCCTTACCTCGTTGAAGATGCGCCAGCTTCTCAGCGAGGAAGAGTTTATCAATGCCCAGGACGAGTACGGCGACGACAGCTTCACCGCCATGATCGGCGCGGAAGCGATCAAGGCCATGCTCTCCGCGCTGGACCTCGAAGAAGAACGGACCCACCTGCGCGTCGACCTGAAGGAAACTAATTCCGAGGCGAAGCGCAAGAAGCTGGTGAAGCGCCTGAAGCTGGTCGAGGCGTTCCTCGACTCCGGCACACGCCCGGAGTGGATGGTGCTCGACGTCCTGCCGGTGCTGCCGCCGGAGCTGCGCCCGCTGGTGCCGCTCGACGGCGGCCGTTTTGCCACGAGTGACCTGAACGATCTGTACCGCCGTGTGATCAACCGCAACAACCGCCTGAAGCGGCTGATCGAGTTGCGTGCGCCGGACATCATCGTGCGCAACGAAAAGCGGATGCTACAGGAATCGGTGGATGCGCTGCTGGACAATGGACGCCGTGGCCGCGTCATCACCGGCAACAACAAGCGCCCGTTGAAGTCGCTCTCCGACATGTTGAAGGGCAAGCAGGGCCGTTTCCGGCAAAACCTCCTGGGCAAGCGCGTCGACTACTCCGGCCGTTCGGTCATCGTGGTCGGGCCGGAATTGAAGCTGCACCAGTGCGGCATTCCAAAGAAGATGGCGCTGGAACTGTTCAAGCCGTTCATCTACCACAAGCTCGAACTCTACGGCTATGCCTCCACTATCAAGGCGGGCAAGCGCATGGTGGAGAAGGAGCGGCCGGAGGTCTGGGACATCCTGGAAGAGGTGATCCGCGAGCACCCGGTTCTCCTGAACCGTGCGCCGACGCTCCACCGTCTCGGAATCCAGGCGTTCGAGCCGGTGTTGATCGAGGGCAAGGCGATTCAGTTGCATCCGCTGGTCTGCACCGCCTTCAACGCCGACTTCGACGGCGACCAGATGGCCGTGCACGTGCCGCTCTCGCTGGAAGCGCAGCTCGAGGCGCGCGTCTTGATGATGTCGACGAACAACATCCTCTCGCCCGCGAATGGCAAGCCGATCATCCAGCCCAGCCAGGACATCGTGCTCGGCATCTACTTCCTGAGCCAGGAAAATCCGGACAAGCCGGAAAAGCCGATGACCTTCGCCACCATGGGCGAGATCGAGCACGCGCTGCAGAGCGGTGCCGTCACGGTGCAAACGGCGATCCGGGCACGGATGCACGACTACGACGAAACGGGTAAGATCGCGACGCAGATCGTGGATACGACGCCGGGCCGGATGATTCTCGGAGAAATCCTGCCGCAAAGCGCGATCATTCCGTTCTCGCTGGTGAACCGCCTGCTGACCAAAAAGGAGGTGACCGAAGTCATCGACATGGTCTACCGCCACTGCGGTCAGAAGGAGACGGTGATCTTCTGCGACAAGCTGATGTCGCTTGGCTTCGCCTGGTCGTGCCGGGCGGGCATCTCCTTCGGCAAGGACGACATGATCATCCCGAAGGCCAAGGAGCGTCTGGTGGGTGAGGCCGAAGCGCAGGTCAAGGAGTTTGAGCAGCAGTATCAGGACGGCCTGATCACGCGCGGCGAGAAGTACAACAAGGTCGTCGACGTCTGGTCGCACTGCACCGATCAGGTGGCCGACGAGATGATGAAGGTCATGTCGGACACCTCCGGCGGGCATGTGAACAGCGTGTTCATGATGGCGCACTCCGGCGCGCGTGGCTCGGCGGCGCAGATCCGCCAGCTGGCCGGAATGCGCGGCTTGATGGCGAAGCCGTCGGGCGAGATCATCGAGACGCCGATCATCTCGAACTTCAAGGAAGGTCTGACTGTGCTGGAGTACTTCAACTCCACCCACGGCGCGCGTAAGGGCCTCGCCGACACCGCCTTGAAGACCGCGAACTCCGGCTACCTCACCCGCCGCCTCGTCGACGTGGCGCAGGATGCGATTATCGTCGAGCGGGATTGCGGCGCCACAACCGGCCTGTCGATGCGTCCGGTGGTCGAGGGCGGCGAAGTCATTGCGCCGCTCGGCGACCGGATTCTCGGACGAACCGCGCTGGAGGACGTCCACGACCCGGTGAGCGGAGATCTGATCGCGGCGGCAGGTACGCTAATGGACGAGGAGGCCGTGGAGCGGATCGAAACGGGCGGCGTCGATATGGTGCAGATCCGTTCGGTGCTCACCTGCCAGTCGCGCGGCGGCATTTGCGGCACCTGCTATGGCCGCGATCTCGCACGCGGCACGCCGGTCAACATCGGCGAGGCGGTCGGCGTTATTGCCGCGCAGTCCATCGGCGAACCGGGCACGCAGCTTACGATGCGCACCTTCCACATCGGCGGCGCGGCGCAGAGCGGCGGCGAGCAGTCCAGCGTGGAAGCCTCGGTGGACGGCACGATCGGCATTCGCAACCGTTCGGTCGTCAAGAACTCCGAGGGGCAGCTTGTGGTCATGGCCCGCAATCTCGAACTCGTGGTCTATGACGTGAACGGCCGGGAACGCGCGACCCATAAGCTGCCTTATGGCGCGAAGGTGCTGGTGGACGAGGGGAGCAAGGTCGAGAAGGGCCAGCGTCTGGCCGAATGGGATCCTTACACCCAGCCGATTCTCACCGAGAAGGACGGCACAGCGAACTATGTTGACCTGGTCGACGGCATTTCGGTTCGCGAGGTGACGGACGAGACGACCGGCATCACCAACCGCGTGGTGGTCGACTGGAAGCAGCAGCCGCGCGGCGCCGACCTGCGGCCGCGAATCACGCTGCGGGATGAAAACGGCGAGATCCTCATGCTGGATAACGGTGCCGAGGCCCGCTACTTCATGAGTGTGGACGCGATCCTCTCCGTCGAGAACGGGACCCATGTCAAGGCTGGCGACGTGCTGGCCCGCATCCCCCGCGAATCGACGAAGACCCGTGACATCACCGGCGGTCTGCCGCGCGTTGCGGAGCTGTTTGAGGCCCGCAAGCCGAAGGACTACGCCATCATCAATGAGATGCCCGGACGGGTGGAATTCGGCAAGGACTACAAGACGAAGCGCCGGATTCTCGTGGTTCCGGAGGACGAAACCCTCTCGGCCCGCGAGTACCTCGTGCCCAAGGGCAAGCACATCACCGTGCGCGAGGGCGACTGGGTCGAGCGCGGCGATCTCTTGATGGACGGCAATCCGGTGCCGCACGACATCCTGGACGTGCTGGGCGTCGAGGCCTTGGCCGAGTACCTGACGGCGGAGGTGCAGAGCGTCTACCGGCTGCAGGGCGTGAAGATCAGCGACAAGCACATCGAGGTTGTGATCCGCCAGATGCTGCAGAAGATCGAGATCACCGAGCCCGGCGACACCACGTTCCTCGTGGGCGAGCAGGTGGACCGGGAGGACTTTGAGGCGATGAACCGCAAGATGGCGGAGGAGTCGATGCGTCCGGCGGCCGGCAAGCCGGTGCTTCAGGGCATCACCAAGGCCAGCCTGCAAACGCGTTCCTTCATCTCGGCGGCCTCCTTCCAGGAGACGACTCGGGTGCTTACGGAGGCGGCGACTTACGACAAGTCGGACTATCTCCAAGGCTTGAAGGAGAACGTCATCGTCGGCCGCCTGATCCCCGCCGGAACAGGCGCCCAGATGAACCAGTACCGGCGACTCGCCGGAGAACGGGACCGGAAGCTCATTGCCGAGCGGGAACGCGCCCAGGCGCTTGCCAGCGGCGATACGGCGGAAGGTCAGGGGCGCTCCGCCGCGCAATAATGCGTCGGACGGGCGATTGACCGATTATCCGACTCCGGAGGGGCCGCGGGTTCCTTCGGAGTCGGCGGCTTTTTGGGGCCTAACCCGCCGCCAGGCGTTAAAAAATGCGCCGGATGGCTTGACGGCAGGTAGGCGCACCAATAGGATGCGCGAACCTTTCGGGGGGCTGGTGGTAGGAATGCCGCTTCCGACGGAAACGGCGACACCCTAGACGCAGTCCCACGCGCTAACGTGGAAACAATCAAACGCTGTATGTTACGGCGGATGAACGGCAACGCCGCGGGGAACCGCTTGGTTCCTCTGCGCGGATGTTTGTTTGGTCAGAAGTAAGGTTTTGAGGACACATGCCGACGATTAATCAGCTAGTCCGACAGGGCCGGGAGCGGCGCGTGGAGCGTAACCAGGTGCCAGCTCTTGAGGCCTGTCCGCAGAAGCGCGGGGTCTGCACCCGGGTTTACACCACGACGCCGAAGAAGCCGAACTCTGCGCTGCGTAAGGTTGCGCGCGTTCGGCTCACCAACGGCTTCGAGGTCACCAGCTATATCCCGGGTGAGGGACACAACCTGCAGGAACACTCCGTGGTTCTGATCCGCGGCGGTCGCGTAAAGGACTTGCCGGGTGTGCGCTACCACACCATTCGCGGAACGCTCGATACACAGGGCGTCAAAAACCGCCGCCAGCGCCGTTCGAAGTACGGCGCCAAGCGTCCGAAGTGAGGAACTAGGTCATGTCTCGCCGTCATAGAGCCGAAAAGCGTGAAGTCCTGCCGGACGCCTTGTTTGGCGACGCCGTCGTGACGAAGTTCATCAACTATTTGATGTACGACGGAAAGAAGTCGGTCGCGGAGCGTTTGGTTTACGGCGCTTTCGAGCGCATGCAGAAGCGCACCGGCAGCGAGCCGTTGCAGGTGTTCCACGACGCGCTCGAAAACGTGAAGCCGGACCTCGAGGTCCGCTCCCGGCGTGTCGGCGGCGCCACCTATCAGGTGCCGGTCGAGGTTCGGACCGAACGGGCGCAGGCGTTGGCGATCCGCTGGATGATCAACGCCTCGCGGAATCGCTCGGAGACCACGATGACCGAGCGGCTGTCGAACGAGTTTATGGATGCCGCGAATAGCCGCGGCTCGGCGGTCAAGAAGCGCGAAGACACGCACCGGATGGCGGAAGCCAACCGCGCGTTCTCGCACTACCGCTGGTAACGCAGGCAAGATTGTAGAGAGAACGAGATGTCGTCCCGTCAGACCCCGCTCGAACGCTACCGCAATATCGGCATCATGGCGCACATCGATGCCGGTAAGACGACGACGACCGAGCGAATCCTGTATTATACCGGCCGTTCCCACAGAATCGGCGAGGTGCACGAAGGCGCCGCGACGATGGATTGGATGGAGCAGGAGCAAGAGCGCGGCATTACGATCACGTCCGCCGCGACGACCTGTTTCTGGAACGACCACCGAATCAACATCATCGATACGCCGGGCCACGTCGACTTCACGATCGAGGTCGAGCGCGCCCTGCGTGTCCTTGACGGCGCGGTTGCCGTGTTCGACTCGGTGGGCGGTGTCGAGCCGCAGTCGGAGACGGTCTGGCGGCAGGCTGATCGCTACAAGGTTCCGCGAATCTGCTTCGTCAACAAGATGGACCGCATGGGCGCCGACTTCGACCGCTGCGTGCAGATGATGCGTGATCGCCTCGCGGCGACGCCGCTCGTCACGCAACTGCCGATCGGGTCGGAGGCGGACTTCAGGGGACTCGTCGATCTCGTCAAGATGCAGGCGGTCATCTGGAAGGATGAGGCGCTGGGCGCGGAGTTCGAGTATCAGCCGATTCCCGACGATCTGCAGAGCCAAGCTGCGGAAGCGCGCAAGACGCTGGTGGACTATGCGGTCGAGCAGGATGAAGATGTGATGGAGGCCTTCCTCGAGGGCAATGAGCCCGACGAGGAGACGCTCAAGCGTTGCATCCGCAAGGGGACTTGCGGGCTGGCTTTCGTGCCGGTGCTGCTCGGGACCGCGTTCAAGAACAAGGGCGTACAGCCGTTGCTGGATGCGGTTGTCGATTATCTTCCCTCGCCGCTGGAGGTCCCCGCGATTCGGGGACTGAAGCCGGACACCGAGGAAGAGATGGTTCGCCAAGCTTCCGACGAAGAGCCGATGGCGGCGCTGGCCTTCAAGATCATGACCGATCCCTTCGTCGGATCGCTGACCTTCGTTCGCGTCTACTCCGGTGCGGTGAGAAAAGGCACGCAGGTGCTCAACTCGGTGAAGGGCAAGCGCGAGCGCGTGGGCCGAATGCTGCTCATGCACGCCAATCACCGGGAAGA
>SKZV01000272.1 GCA_007127165.1 Rhodovibrio sp.
GCCTTGGCCTCATCCTCGACATCGTGCCCAACCACATGGCGGTCAGTTCGGCGAACCCCTGGTGGCGGCACGTGCTCAAGTGGGGCTCGCAGAGCACCTATGCCCGCCACTTCGACATCGATTGGAGCGCGCCGAAGCTGCTCCTGCCGGTTCTGGGAGAGCCTTACGGCGAGGCGCTTACGGAAGAAAAACTGGAACTGCATCTGGATGCCGAGGCGGGCACGTTGGAGTTCGGTTACTTCGAGCTACGGGTGCCGTTGGCGCTGAAAACCTATTCGATTGTGCTCGACACGGTCGATGAGCTTGGCGATCTGCTGGATCGCGCGGCCATAGCGTGCCCGAGCGAGGAAGCTTATTTCGCGCGCACCTTCGCCGCAGCGCTGAGCGAGCCGACCGTCTTCGAAGCCGTGGAGGCTGCCGTCGCCGACGTAAACCGCAATCGCGAGCGCCTGCACGCAGTCCACGAAGCCCAGGTTTGGCGCTTGGCCTATTGGCGCCTCGCGCGCGAAGCCCTCACCTATCGCCGTTTTTTCGAAATCGCCGACCTCGTTGGGGTGCGGGTCGAGAATGCGGCGGTGTTTTCGGATGTCCACACAACGGCCCTTCGATTGGTTCGGGAAGGCGCGGTGGACGGCCTGCGCATCGACCACATCGACGGGCTGAGCGACCCCAAAGGCTATCTCGCGCGTTTGCGCTCTTCGTCCAACCTCGATTGCATCTATGTCGAGAAGATCCTGGGACCGGGGGAAGAGCTGCGCGGCGACTGGGAATGCGCGGGGACCACCGGCTACGAGGTCGCCCGCTGGATCACCGCTCTTCAGGTCGATCAGCGCAACGAGTCCGCCATGACCGCCGCCTGGACCGGGTTCTGCGGCGACGACCCCTCGTTCCAGCGGCAGGTTCTGAACGCGAAGCGCAGTCTTCTTACGGGCAATCTGGCTGGCGAACTTGCGCAGCTTGTGAACCTCGCGCATCGCGTTGCACAGGCTGATATCAAAACCCGCGATTTCGGCCGTGACGCGCTGGTTCTGGCGATCACGGAGATCATAGCGGCCTTGCCGGTCTATCGGACCTATATCGATCATCGGGGTGTCGATCCAGAGGATCGCGAAATTGTCTCGAACGCCGTCGAGGCGGCGCTGCAAAGCAGGCAGGTGGAGGATGATCGCGTGGTGCGGTTTGTCGGCGCTCTCCTGCTCCAGGAGGGCGATATCTCTGCCGATCGCGCCGCCTTCATCCGCCGTTTTCAGCAGACCTCCGGCCCCCTGACGGCGAAATCGGTCGAGGACACCGTGTTCTACCGGTACAACCGCCTGATCTCCCTCAACGAAGTTGGGGCGGAGCCGGCGGACTTCGGCACCGAGCCCGAGACGTTTCACGACGTGATGACCGCTCGTAGCCGGAAGTGGCCGCTCGCGCTGTCTTCGACCGGCACGCACGACACCAAGCGCGGCGAGGACGCGCGGGCGAGGCTTGCGGTGCTGAGCGAGATGCCGGAGAGCTGGGCGCAGGCGGTGGAAGACTGGCACTTGGCATTGCGCCATCTGCGGACTGACTCGCCGCAGGGTTCCGCGCCAGGGCGGGAAGCGGAGTGGCTGTTTTTCCAGGCGCTTATGGGCGCATGGCCCTTGCAGTTGTCGCCGGACGACGAGGAGGGCTTGGCCGACCTTTCCACGCGGCTCGAGGCGTTCATGCTGAAGGCTTTGCGCGAGGCCAAGCAGCGCACGAGCTGGACCGATCCCGACGAGGCTTACGAGAACGCCGTAACCCATTACGTGACGCAGGTATTCGCCCCCGCCAACCGGAAAGTTCTACGCGGTATGGCGGCGAGGATCCAGGAGACGGAAGCAGCGGGCTTCGTGAATTCTCTCGCGCAACTGACGCTCAAACTGACGCTCCCCGGCGTTCCGGACATATACCAAGGGTGCGAATTCCCGGAGTTCAGTCTGGTCGATCCGGACAACCGCCGCCCGGTCGATTTCGCGCATCGTCAACGTCGTCTCAACGACGTGCGGCAATTATTTGCGGCGGAAGTCATGAAGGGCTGGCGCGAGGGTCTTCCGAAGCTCTGGCTTCTCGAGCGCCTGCTCGACTTGAGGCGACGCCGCTCCGCGCTCTTCGCCCAAGGCTCCTACCGGGCCATCGAGGTTGAAGGCGACGGGGCGGAGCACGTTATCGCTTTTCAGCGAAGGCTCGGCGACGAAACCGTCGTGGTCGCGGTCCCACGGCTGGTCCTTCGCGCCCTGAGCGGCGAAGGACTCCCGGCTCTCGACCCTTCGGCATTTAAGCGCGCTCGTCTCACGTTGCCGCAACGCCCAGAGCAGTTCCGCACACTGACCGGCGTCGAGCTTTCCGGCGAAGACCGGTCCCTCGCCGCCTCCGCACTGTTTCGGGATTTTCCGGTGTGCGTCCTGGAACCCCAGTGAACTGGCCCGCTCATGCCGCGCGCGCCCGGCACAGCATCGGGCCGTAGGTAGCGGCGTAGAGTGCGAAGGCGGCGATCCAGGCAACGGCGGACCAGGACACAAGGCCCGTGTAGAGCCCCGGCAAGAGCGGCGCCAGCACGCGCATTACGCCCGCGCCGAACACGAGAGCGAAAATCGCGACTGTGAGGCCGTCGGCGTGAAGCGGGCGGCCGGTATGACCCAGGGTAGCCCGTGTCATCATCGCCATCATCATCGTCGCCATCGCGCCCGCCGTCAGCGCATGGATCGGCGCGCTGTCCAGAACTGTCGGATCGAAAGCCGCCCAGGCCATGAGCGCGAATCCCGCCGCAAGCCAGCCATAGCCGACATGCAGCACCGTCACCAGCGGCTCGGCCAGCGTGCGTTCGCCGCGCCAGCGGGCCAGCCGCAAGGCCTGTGCCAGAGCCGCCGCGGCAGCGAGCGCACCCGTCGCCACGGACTCGGCCGCGATCAGCCAGGACACCAGAGCCGCCACGGCGATGGCAATGGTTGCGATATCGAACCGCCCCATCGTGGGAGGCAGCGGCTCGCCGCGTCCGGTCATATTCAACCAGTTACGCGTGAAAGTGGGTACGATGCGGCCGCCGATCAGCATGATGAGCGCGACCAGGACCGCAATGCCCAAACGGTGCCCCAAGTCCGCCGTCATCGCGAGCCCCACCGCCTGCGCATGAGCCAGCACGCTTCCGCTCAGAAAGACCGAGAGGGCAATCGTGATCGGCAGGTTCCGCCAGTTGCCTCCGGCTACGACCTGCATCAGCGTCCGGGCGAATAGCACCGCCAGGAAGGCCAGATCGATAAATGCAGCGCTCCAGGCCCCAACTCCAGCGGAGAGCGCCACCGCGATTCGCCCGGCGATCCACAAACCCGCAAAGGCGGCGAGCCATCCGCCTGCCAGCTTCGGCTGCCCTGTCCAGCTTGGCACCGCCGTCAGCAGGAACCCGGCCACGATGGCCGCCCCGAAGCCGTAGATCATTTCGTGCGCGTGCCAGACCGTTGGCCAAAATGCGCTGGGCACAAACCAGCCGCCATGCTGCATCGCAATCCACAGCGCCATCGCACCGGCGGCCCACAGCGCGCCAAGCAGGAAGAAGGGCCGGAAACCGGCCGAGAAGAGCGCGACTTCGCTGCCGATGGAGGTGTCGGATGTGGTGTCGGCGCTCATTTACGAGGGGATCCCTCTCACTGTACCAGCGGCGTGCTGACTCCGCCGAGGTCAATGCCCTCGATCCTGTGACGCCCGGCGAGGATGCGGATGTACTGAGCGACGGCGCGGTTCCAGACTTGCGCGTTCAAGTACGCCGCGATCCGGTCCTTCACATGCTCGTAGGGGAGTTGCGAGCCCGCGCGGCGGTGATCCAAGCGCACGACATGCATGCCGTAGCGCGTGGGCACCGGGACAGGGCAAAGCTGGCCTTCCTCCAGATTGTCCAGGAAGGTCTCGAACTCCGGCACGGTGTGCCCGCGCGCCACCTGCCCCAGACTGCCGCCGTTTTGCGACGAGGTGCAGGCGGAGTAGGAACGCGCCAGCTCCGCGAAACGGTCCGGGCGGCCGTGCAGCGTCTCGATCATCGCCTTGGCCTGCACCTCCGCCTCTTTCCTCGCGTCCGCGTCTTCCGGATCGGCGGGGAAAAAAATGTGCGCGGCCTCGTAGAGATCGGGGGAGCGGAAGCGTCCCTGGTTGTTGTCGTAGTAACGGCGGCAGGCCGCCTCGTCGGCCTGCGGTGTCTCCACCTCCTGCTCCAGAAGCTGCCGGATCAAGCTGTCCTCGTCCGTTTCCCA
>SKZV01000237.1 GCA_007127165.1 Rhodovibrio sp.
ATCCTGGGTCGAGAAGATGTTGCACGACGACCAGCGCACCTCGGCCCCGAGCTCGGTCAGCGTCTCGATCAACACCGCCGTTTGAATCGTCATGTGCAGACAACCGGCGATGCGCGCGCCCTGCAACGGCTTGTCCTTGCCGTATTTCTCGCGTAGCGCGATCAGACCCGGCATCTCCGTCTCGGCAATCGCAATCTCCTTGCGGCCCCAGTCCGCAAGCGAAATGTCCCGCACCTTGTAATCCGTGAAATTCGTCATTGGCGTTCGGTCCCTATCTGCGCTTCCCGGCGCGTGTAAGCTCCAGCATCCGCGCGTTTCGGCGTGTTTTGATTAGCGTGTGATTTAACAGCCCCGCCCCGGCCCGGCAAGGCGGCAGCAAGCCTGGCTATCCGCTGAAGTCATCCAGCAGCGCCGCGATCCGCCCGCTGTCCGACTGGTCCATGATCGCCATGGCGCGGTGCACGGCGGCGGTGCAGTCCAAGTGCCGCAGCCGCTGCTTCACCCGTGGCAGAGAGGCCGGCGCCATGGACAGTTCGGTGACCCCCAGCCCCAGGAAGAGCGGCGTATAGCGCGGGTCACCCGCCATTTCGCCGCAGACGGATACCGGGATGCGCGCGCGCAAGCCCGCTTCCACCGCGAACTGGATCAGGCGCAGCACCGCCGGATGGAGCGGGTTGTACAGGTGCGCAACCTGTTCCTCCGCCCGGTCGATGGCGAGCGTATACATGGTCAGATCGTTGGTGCCGATGGAGAAGAAGTCGGAAACCGCCGCCAACGCATCGGCGGCAAGGGCCGCGCCCGGCACCTCGATCATTACGCCCAGCGGCGGCGTCTCGTACGGCAAGCGCTCGCCGCGACGGCGCAGGCGCTGCTCCACCTCTTGCACGGCGCGGCGGACCTCGCGAATTTCACCCACCGAGGTGACCATCGGCAACAGAATGCGCAGCGGACCGTGCGCGGCGGCGCGCAGCATGGCGGCAAGCTGCGTATCCAGCAGATGGCGTTCCTTGAGGCTCAACCGGATCGCGCGCAAACCGAGCGCGGGGTTCAGCGACTCGCCGCGATCCCGGTCCAGGGACCATGCCAGCTTCTCGCCACCCACATCCAGCGTGCGCGCCGTCACCGGCTGGCCCGCCATGCCTTCGACGATCTCGCGAAGCGTCTCGTACTGCTCGTCTTCGCCGGGCAGATCTTCCCGGTTCATGAACATGAACTCGGTGCGCAGAAGCCCGACCCCTTCGGCGCCGGACACGATGGCCTGCGTCACCTCGCGCGGGAGTTCTATGTTGGCCTGCATGGTGACAAGAACGCCGTCGCGCGTGATCGCCGGAAGTCCGCGCAAGCGCGAGAGCGCCCGTGTCTCGCGTTCGATCTCGCGTTGGCGGCGGTAATAGCTGGCGAGGCGGCTCTCAGTGGGGTGGACGATAACGCGCCCGCGCGTCCCGTCGACGATCAGGATATCGCCATCGCGCACTTGGCCCATGAGATCCGCCACACCAAGCACGGCAGGCAGCCCCAGCGAACGCGCCATGATCGCCGTATGGCCCTCGGCCCCGCCAAGCACGGTGGCGAATCCGGCAATCCGGTTCGGGTCCATCAACGCTGTGTCGGCGGGGGTGACCTCTTCGGCCACGATGATGCTGTTTTCGTCGATCCTGTCGAAACTGGGATAGGGGGCGGCCATGAGGTTGCGCACGATGCGCAGGCCCACCTCGCGGATTTCCTCAGCGCGGGCCTTCAGGTAGGTGTCGTCCATCGCCAGGAAGCCCTCGGCGATGCGCTCGATTTCCTTCATCACGGCGGCTTCGGCGTTGAGGCGCTGCTCTGCGATGCGCTGCTCCACGCCCTCCAGCAAGCGCCGCGAGCGCAGCATCTGCATGTGCGCATCCAACAGGTAGCCCAATTCCTCCGCCGCGGTCCCGTGCAGCGTTTGGGCCTTGCCGCGGATCTTGCCGAGTTGGCGTTCCGCTTTCTTGACCGCCCGGCGAAAGCGGATTTTCTCGGCCTCCACCTCCTCTGGCGCGATGTGATGCTCCGCGACATGGAGATCGCCGCTGTCACGCACGTGGACGGGACCGATGGCTACGCCCGGCGACACAGCCAATCCCGTAAAGATGCGTTCTTGCGCTCCGGCCGCGCACTGCGCCTGCCGCTCGCCAGAGCTATAAACGCCCCGGTTCTCGCTCGTGACCGTTTCCTCCCGGGCATTCGGCCGATCGTTATCGCCAGCCGTTCGCCCGTCTCACTGGTGCCGTCTCAGTCCTCGTCGAACTTTCTCGCGATCAGGTCCTCCAAGGCGTCAAGTGAAGCCTCCGCCTGCTCGCCGCTGGCGCGCAACTCGATCTGCGTACCCGGTCCGGCGGCCAGCATCATCAATCCCATGATCGAGTTTCCGGCAACTTCGGTGTCGTCCTTCGTAACGCTCACCTCGGCCTCGTGCGCCTCTACGGTTCGTACGAACTTGGCGGCGGCGCGGGCGTGCAGGCCGCGTTGGTTGCGGATCGTCACGATCCGGGCCTTGCTGCCGGGAACCTTCGGCTCATTCATTCCTTACGCGCCGAGGCGGCCTTCCGCCGGGCCGAGTTGGTGCTGTCGCCCTGCAAGAGTTGCGAGGCGACGTTGATGTATTTGCGCCCCGCTTCCTGCGCCCGGTTCACAGCGGTTTCAAGGGGTTCGCTGGCCCGCAGGCTGGTCAGCTTGATCAGCATCGGCAGGTTGATCCCGGCGATAACCTCCACGTTGCCCCGACCCAGGACCGAGATCGCAAGGTTCGAGGGCGTTCCGCCGAACATATCGGTCAGGATGACCACACCGTCGCCGTCGTCGACACGCTCGACTCCCGCGATGATCGCCTGCCGTCGCTGTTCGATATCGTCTTCCGGCCCTATACAGACCGCCTCGATCTGGCCTTGCTTGCCCACCACATGTTCCAGCGCCGAGATAAACTCGGTGGCTAGCTGGCCGTGGGTGACGAGAACCATTCCGATCATCGCTGCTCCTCTCGCTGGGCCTCGCCAGCCTTCCTAGCGCGAATCGTCGGCGGTTGCACCCCCCGCATCACCGCCGGGCGCCAATTCCCGGTGATGCAGGACGACTTCGCGGTCCTGGCCCTCCAGAAATTGCGCCAGCCGCTCCGCCAGCGCCACCGAGCGATGGCGGCCTCCGGTGCAGCCGAGGGCGATGGTGAGGTAGCTCTTCCCCTCCGACTCATAGCGGGGGACCAGCCGCCGCAACAGGCTGGTCAGCCCGTTGAAAAACGGCTGGAAATCCGGGTCGCCTGCAACATAGTCCGCAACCGCGGGATCGCGGCCGGTCAAGGGGCTGAGGTCCTCCTGATAATGGGGGTTGCGCAGAAACCTTACGTCGAACACCAGATCGGCCTCGCGCGGCAGCCCATTGCGGTATGAAAAGGAGGTCACGAAGATTGTCATTTCCGGCCCGGTATTCAGCCCAAGCTGGGCCGAAACCACGCGCCGCAAGTCATGGACCGACAGCGTGGAGGTGTCGATCATCATGTCCGACTGGCGGCGCAGCGGCGCGACCAGACGGCGCTCGGCCTCGATTCCGTCGCTCAAAGGACGGCCTTGCGCCAGCGGATGCCGCCGCCGGGTCTCGGTGTAACGGCGTTGCAGCACCTCGTCCTCGCAGTCCACGAAAACCAGAGTGGCGTCGATGGAGGGCTGCGCCTTCAGATGGTCGAGTGCGCGCAGCACTGGCTTCACCGCAAAATTCCGGGTTCGGATATCGACGCCCACCGCGATGGGGCTGGCCAGATTGCCGCCCTCCACGAGGGAGGCCAGCAGGTCGAGCGGCAGATTGTCGATCGCTTCATAGCCGACATCCTCCAGCGCCTTCAGCGTCGTGGAGCGGCCCGCGCCCGACATCCCGGTGACCAGCGCCACTTTCAGCGCACCACTGTCGGACGTGGGCGCCGTGTCCCGGCGCGTCCGGCTCTCCGGCTCCTTAACGTGCTGCCCCACGGTGCTGCCCTGCTCCTTGTGGTTGTCTTGCTTCATCCTGCCAGCGTTTCGGCCGACGGGTAAATCACTTTGCATTATACGCCCGCGAGGATGCGAGAGCAAAAGGCGCAAAACGGCAAGACTTCCCGGTGCGAAGGCGTCCAACTCCGCGCGCGGAAGCGATACGCCCAGCCATTCGACGGCTGCCGGATCGGGCAGGCGCTCGATCTGCGCGCGCGGCAAAAGGTCTACCACCAGTGCGAGCGGGGCATGC
>SKZV01000313.1 GCA_007127165.1 Rhodovibrio sp.
CTACGCTCCCAGGGCGCGTACTACGTGGTTCAGCCGGAGCACAGCGAGCCGAGCCGCGAGGCGCGCTGCTTCCTGGACTGGTTGATGGCCGAGGCGGAGCCGTTGGTGTAGAGGGTCGGCGGAGCCGTTGGTATAGTGGGGGTTGGCGGAGCCGTTGGTGCAAATCAAGTCAGGTGCGGTCTTGCGATGTAGTCCTGCGCCTGCATCTCCATGAGCCGGGATATCGTGCGCTCGAACTCGAAGGAGCCGTCGTCTCCCGCATAAAGCTCGGTCGGGGCGGCGGCGGCGGAGATAACGAGGTTGCAGCGGTGCTCGTAAAGCGCGTCGATCAGCGCCATGAAGCGGCGCGCCTCGTTGCGCTGGGCCTCGGACATCTGCGGCACATCGTCGATAACGAAGGTGTGGAAGTGCGTCGCCAGCATCAGGTAATCACGCGCGCCCAAGGGCCGGGCGCAGAGCGCCTCGAAGCTGAAGCGGGCAACGCCGCGCGCGGAAAGCGGCACCTCCACCCGGCGACCCTGCACGCTGACGCTCTGCGGCGCGGGGTTTGCGCCCTCGGTCAACCCGGCGAAAGCCTCGTCCATCGCGCGCCGCGCCGGGGCATCGAGAGGGGTGTGGTAGGTCGGCATGTTGCGTAGCCGATCCAGGCGGTAATCCGTGCCACTCTCCAACTCCAACACGTCCATCCGGTCCTTCAGGACGGCGACAAAGGGCCGGAACCGCTCGCGCTGCAAGCCGCCCTTGTAGAGGTCGTCCGGTGCAACGTTCGAGGTCGCCACGACCACGACG
Organism: Rhodovibrio sp.; assembly: GCA_007127165.1. GTDB lineage: Bacteria > Pseudomonadota > Alphaproteobacteria > Kiloniellales > Rhodovibrionaceae > SKZV01. Next base: position 790 of record SKZV01000313.1, read on the forward strand.
CCCGCCTCGAAAAGCGCCTCGAAGAGCCGTCCGAGAATCATCGCGTCGGCGACATTGACCACATGGAACTCGTCGAAGCACAGCAGCCAGGACTCTTCCGCCAACGCGCGAGCGAGCTGTGGCAGGGGGTCAGATTTGCTGCCCTTGGTTTCCTGTCTCCACCCATGCAAGCGATCGTGCACCTCTGCCATGAAGGCGTGAAAGTGAACGCGGCGCCGCTTTTCCACCGAAGCGCCGGCGTGAAACAGGTCCATCAGCATCGACTTGCCACGCCCGACGCCGCCGAAGAGGTAAAGCCCCTGCGGCGGTTCCTCGCGGCGGCGGGTGAGCCCCAGCCGCTCTTTCCAACCGCCGCGCCCGGTGGCGGGCCGGTAACCGCGGAGCGCGTTGTGCAGCGATTGCAGCTTCTCCGCCGCCAGTTCCTGCGCCGGATCGGCCTGCAGCTCCCCCGCACCACGTAATTCCCGATAGGCATGAAGGGGGCCGTCGGAATGGCCCTGGAATCCCGAGGTGGCGGGCGTCTGTCCGTCATCGGTCGGCTGCTGCAAAAGGGTCCTCCACGCGTGTTTTCGGCTACCAAAGCGCGCGCGCCGGAAAACGTCAATGGCGAGCGGTTTTGGGGCGAGCATTGCCATACCGCTTTTTCGGTAGGGCTTGCAGAGAGTTGATGCTACTCTTTTGGGGAGTATAGCTTTCACGCTTTTGACGCAAAAAGACGTGGAAGGTGGGTCCGCACCGGAATTGGGCGGGTGCGGGGGTGTCCTCCAAGTCGTGCGTCGAACCACGAGACATTGGGGGGTTTCATGCTACGCAGCTTGTCCACGCTATCGGTGCCTGCTTTGCTCGGCGGTCTTGCGCTCGGCCTTTCGGCCGCATCCTCACCTGCCGAAGCGGGGCCGCGCGGAAGCGAGTTCGATACCACGCTCACACCGGCTGCCGGGGGTATGGCGGGCGTCGCCATCGCGCGGCCGCAAGACCCGGTGGCGATGCTGTTCGCAAACCCTTCCACCATGACTCAACTCGACGGCGACAACGCCTTCCTGCTGGGCGGCAGCTTTATCAAGCCGACCCTGGAAGCGCGCGGCGAGCCGACCGATCTCTTCGGCGGACCGCCGAACCAAGCCCCGCTAACGGGGCCGTTCGACGCGAAGTCGCGCCTGACGGCAGCCGTGGCGCCGCACGCTGCCGCGCTGCACCGGATCAACGACCGTATCGTGCTCGGCGCGGGATTGACCGCCGTGAGCGGGCTGGGCGGAGACTTCCGGGGGGAGGAAGGCCTGCCGAACCTGGTGTCGGATCTAAAGATTTTCGGCGCGAACGCCGGGGGTGCATGGCAGATCACAGATCGCTGGAGCGTCGGAGCCGTGGCGACCCTGGGAATCGGCAGCCTGCAAATCGGTCTCACAGAGTCGAGCGGCAACGTCAACAACCTCGGCATCGGCGGCACCGTCGGCACGAGCTACGACACCGGTCCATTGATGATCGGGCTCGCCTATAAGTCGCCGTTGAAAATCAATTATAAATCGGTCATCGCAAGCGAACCGGGCGCGTTCTCCAGCATGGAACTGGAACAGCCGCAGGAGATTCAGTTCGGATTGGCCACGACGGACTTCCTGCTTTCCAATACGGTTATTGGCGCTGATTTGCGCTGGAAGAACTGGTCGGGCGCCGAAACCTATCAGGACTTCTGGGACGATCAGTTTATCGCCGCGCTGGGGGTTCAACATACGATCCGCACGCCGCTGGGCGCGCTGGCGTTACGCAGCGGCTACAGCTACTCCTCGGACCTTCGCAAGGACAGCAATGAACTCGGCAACGCTTTCGGTTCGGTCGCAAGCGTGGCAGCCCCGGACGGCAGCGGCGCCTTGCCGGTGACGCCGACCTTCCTGCAACTCGCGCAGGCGACGATCGCCAACGGCTTTTGGCAGCAGAGTATCTCGTTTGGCGTGGGCCTCCAAATGACCGAGACGGTGCGCTTCGACCTGAACGGCAATTTCGCCTTCGACGGCAAGGAGACTTTCGACCGTTTCGAGTCCGAGGGCTCCATCTGGTCCGCCGGTGGCGGGATTACCTGGGGCTTCTGAACGGGGGCTTCTGACCGAAGGCGCCTCTTCCCGGCAACGGCGGCACGTATTACGCTTGCTATAGCATTTTTAGGCAAAGTGGATACCGGTTCGCCGTCCGAAAATGCGCAAAACACAGGGAGCTAGAGCCTCTTCCGTGAGCCTGGGCGAACGGAAAGGGCTCTAGCGGGAGCGACGAGTTGAACGCCAGCATGGGAAGAGGTGAGCGGAATGAACGAAGAGACTTTCAACATCGGAACGCGGAAGTTCCTGAAAAAAGTCGGCGTCACCAGCCAGCGCGAGATCGAAAAGGCGGTGCGCGAAGCCATCCAGAGCGGCAAGTTGAAGGGTGACGAGACAATCAAGACCAAGGTCACGCTGGAAGTCGAGGAGCTTGGCGTGAAGATCGACATCGACGGCGCGATCGAACTGGAGTAGCGCGGCAGTTCCCACGAAGAGTCAAGCCGGGCGCGGTCTTTCACCCTCGCCCGGCTCTACGCGTGTGGTGCTCCGCCTTATACCGAGCGTTGGTGGTTACAACCGATATACGACCTTGTCATTGCGGCACGATATTACTGATTCATCATGTCGAAGAATTCGGCGTTGGTCTTCGCCTGGCGCAACTTGTCGCGCAGGAATTCCATTGCGTCGGACGAGCCCATCGGCATCAGGATGCGGCGCAAAACCCACATCTTCTGAAGCGTCGCCTTGTCCACCAACAGTTCTTCGCGGCGCGTGCCCGACTTGCCCACGTCGATGGCGGGGAAGATACGCTTGTCGGCGATCTTGCGGTCCAGGACGAGTTCCGCGTTGCCGGTGCCCTTGAACTCCTCGAAAATCACCTCGTCCATGCGGCTACCCGTATCGACCAGCGCGGTGCCGATGATGGTCAGCGAGCCGCCTTCCTCGATGTTGCGGGCCGCGCCGAAGAAGCGTTTCGGCTTTTGCAGCGCGTTGGCGTCAACACCGCCGGTCAACACCTTGCCCGAAGACGGCACCACGGTGTTGTAAGCCCGGCCCAGGCGCGTGATCGAGTCCAGCAGGATGACCACGTCCTTACCGTGCTCGACAAGGCGCTTCGCGCGTTCCAGCACCATTTCGGTGACCTGGACGTGGCGCTGCGGCGGTTCGTCGAAGGTCGAGGCCAGAACCTCCCCCTTCACCGAGCGGGCCATGTCGGTGACCTCCTCCGGGCGCTCGTCGATCAGCAGCACCATGAGGTGGCATTCCGGATGATTCTCGGAAATCGAGCGCGCCAGCCCTTGAAGAATCATCGTCTTCCCGGCGCGCGGCGGAGAGACCACCAGCGCGCGCTGCCCCTTGCCGATCGGGGTGACGAGGTCGATCACGCGCGGCGTGATGTCCTTCACCGTGGGATCGTCGAGTTCGAGCCACAACCGCTCATCGGGATAGAGCGGCGTCAGGTTGTCGAAATTCACCCGCTGGCGCAGCAGGCTCGGCGAACCCGCGTTGACCTGTTCCACCTGCATGAGCGCGAAATAACGCTCATCCTTCTGCGGCGCGCGGATCCGGCCCTCGATGTGGTCGCCGGTTCGCAGCGACAGGCGGCGGATCTGGTTCTGGCTGACGTAGATGTCGTCGGGACCGGGCAGAAAATTGCTCTCGACCGAGCGCAAGAAGCCGAAACCGTCCGACAGCACTTCCAGAACGCCGCCGCCATGGATTGGAATATCCTGGCTGGCCAGTTGCTTTAGGATCGCCATCATGACGTCCTGTTTGCGAAGCTGCCCGGCCTCGGACACCTCCAATTCCTCCGCGTAGGCCAAAAGGTCTTGCGGGGATTTTTCCTTCAGATCTTGAAGATTCATACGTTTGATTGTCGCTATTCGTGTTGCATCTGGGATGACGACCGGGCGTGGCCGCCCGGAGGGAAGATAGCCGATGGAGAAAGCCCTGCCGTCACATGGGTAGTCGATCCACGCCAACGGTCACTTAAGTGACTCACGCCAGAAACGATTTTTTGAGGTCGTAGAGGGTCTCGCTCTTTGAAAAGCACACTGCCCTTTGAGGCAGCCGTCGAGCATCTGCTACTCACCTATTGCCTGTCGCGTGTAAAGTCAAGCCATAGACGCTCCCAATAACGGCTTTTTTTAGAACGGTTTGACCACAACCAGGATCACAATCGCGATCATCAGCACCGTGGGACCCTCGTTCGCGATCCGGTAGAAGCGTGCGCTGCGCTGATTTTTGTCGGCCGCAAAGTCCTTGCGCCAGCGCGCCAGATAGCCGTGCAGCCCGGACATGACGATCACCAAAAGCAACTTGGCGTGCATCCAGCCCATGTCCCATGCGCCCAGGTGGAAAAACAGCATGAGACCGAGCACCCAGCTTGCAATCATCGCCGGGTTGATGATCGCCTTCAACAGCCGGCGTTCCATCACCTTCAGAGTTTCCGACAACTCGCTGCCCGCCGTGGCCTCCGCGTGGTAGACGAAGAGACGCGGCAAATAGAGCATTCCCGCCATCCAGGCAATAATCGCGATAATATGAAGCGCGACAACCCAAAGATACGCTGCACCAAGCCAACCGATCATGCCTTACGCTCGAACTCTTTAGACGGTTTCTTCATACCGGGAGGCCATTACCTCTGCGCCATGCCCCGAATCGTCTCGACCAGTTCGCCCACATGCTCGGGCGGGGTCTGTGGAACCACGCCGTGGCCGAGGTTGAAGACGAAGGGACTGCCGCGCATCGTCTCGACGATCCGGCGCGCGGCGGCCCGCATGCCCTCGCCCCCGGCAACGACCCGAATCGGATCGAGGTTGCCCTGTAGCGTAACGCCCTGTTTGAGGCTCCGCCGCGCCCAGTCGAGCGGCAGCGCCGTATCGATTCCCAGCGCGTCGCCGCCGCTGTGCTGCGCGAAGTCGACATAGACCGGCCCGGCGCCGCGCGGAAACACGATCACCGGCGTCTCCGGATGCTGCGCCTTGACCAATTCCACGATCTGGCGGATCGGCTCCAGCGACCAGCGGTACTGCTCGACCGCCGGAAGGCTGCCGGCCCAGGAATCGAAGATCTGAACCGCTTCGGCCCCCGCTTCGATCTGCGCGTTCAAATAGGCCGCGGTCGAGTCCACCAGTAGGTCGATAAGACGCCCAAAGCCTTCCGGGTCGCCGAACATCCATTTTTTGGCAGTCGCGAAATCCTTACTGGAGCCACCCTCGATCATATAGCTCGCCACGGTCCAGGGCGCGCCTGCAAAGCCCAACAAGGTCGTTTCGGGGGGAAGGCTGTCACGAACCCGCCGCAGCGTCTCATAGACCGGCGCAAGCCGCTCATGCAGCGAGTCCCGGGAAAGCCGGACGGCGATCTCCTCCGGGCCTTGCAAAGCCTCTAGCTTCGGTCCCGCGCCCTCCTCGAACCAGAGTTTTTGGCCGAGCGCGTAGGGGATCACCAGGATGTCGGAAAACAGAATCGCGCCGTCGAAGCCGAAGCGCCGAATCGGCTGCAAGGTCACCTCGCAAGCCATCTCCGGCGTCATGCAGAGGTCGAGGAAACTCCCCGCTTCCTTCCGCAGCGCGCGGTATTCCGGCAGATAACGCCCCGCCTGGCGCATCAGCCAGATCGGCGGTGTGTCCAGTGGCTCACCGCGCAGGGCGCGCAGCAGCGGTTTCGATACGGTCGGCGAATTTGCGTCGTTCACGGAACCTCCCGGGGATAAGGTCGCCTCTTACTACCTTGAATCAAGAGTCTTGATAAAGGGTGGTAGTGGCAGTGAGGGGGTGGAACTGTGTGGATTAGCGGGTTATCCACAGCTTCTTCAATGCGGCGGCCTTCCGCCAGACGGGCTTTTGGCGCGTTGTGAGGGACTCGGGGCGGCAAAAATCTTGACTCCGCCGCAAACAAACGAGTCGCAGGACGAACTGTGTCCAATCTGAATCACGTGGATAACCTTGCCGGGAGGACACGGCTCGTGCACTTTTCCAGCGCTGGGGATGGACCGGCTTCCCTGGGTAGCGCGCGGGGCATGATTTTGGAAGAGCGGTGCCGCTTTCCCTGGCGCTGAAGCCCGAGGCCGGGTTATCCACGTCAGCGTAGCTGTTTTCCCGAAACGCCTGTGGATGGCGCCGACATGATTTATCACTTGCACCTCGTCTCCGATTCCACCGGCGAGACACTCAACTCCGTTGCGCGGGCCTGCCTCGTGCAGTTCAAGGGGGTCGAGCCGGCCGAGCACATCTGGTCGCTAATTCGCACGAAATCCCAGATGGCGAAGGCGATCGCCGGGATCGAACGCAATCCGGGCCCGGTGCTCTGCACGGTGATCGACGACACCTTGCGGGCGGAAGTGGTCGAGTGCTGCCGTCAGTTGGGGGTGCCTTGCATTCCGGTCCTCGATCCGGTGATTCACGCGCTGGCGGCCTATTTCGACGTTGGAATCTTTGGCAAGCCGGGGCTTCAACACGTCATGGACAGCGAGTATTTCGAGCGGATCGAGGCGATGAACTATGCCCTGTCGCACGATGACGGGCAGTCCACCGCGCATCTGACCGATGCCGACGTAATTTTGGTGGGCGTCTCGCGCACCTCGAAAACGCCGACCTGCATCTATCTCGCAAACCGGGGGATCAAGGCGGCGAATGTGCCCTTCGTTCCCGGCATTCCCCTGCCCCGCGATCTGTTCACGGTGCGTAAGCCGCTGATCGTCGGCTTGACCAAGGACCCGGCGCGGCTGGTTCAGGTGCGCCGCCAACGGCTCAACCTGGATGAAGGCGAGCAGCGCCATGCGGAGACCGATTACGTGGATCTCGGCAGCGTCCGCACCGAGGTTGCCGATGCGCGGAAGTTCTTTCAGCGGCAAGGTTGGCCGGTGATCGACGTTACCCGCCGCTCGATCGAAGAGACGGCGGCGACGATCATGGCGCACTTTGCGCAATACCGCGCGGAGAGCGCGTAAAATTGAAGGGTGCGGAGAGCGCGTGATGGATCGAGAACACATAATGATTGCTCGGGCAGCCCCGACCGCTCCTGCGCTCGTGCTGGCATCGAAAAGCGCGGCGCGGCGGCGGATGCTCCGCGACGCCGGAGTTCCGGCGATCAGCGATTCGGCGGGTATCGACGAGGATGAGATCAAGGCGGCGATGCGGGCCGAGGGCGCGAGCGCGAGCGAGGTCGCCGAATCGCTGGCGGAGCTGAAGGCACGACGGATTTCCTCGCGCCATCCCGGCGCGCTGGTGCTGGGCGCGGACCAGATGCTGGCGCTGGATGACGTTTGGCTCGACAAGCCGCGCAGCCGGGACGAGGCGGCGCAACACTTGGCCATGCTGAGCGGCCGCAGCCACGGCCTGATCGTCAGCGCCGTCATCGTTCAGGACGGGACGCGGATCTGGCATCACAGCGACCGCGCGGAACTGAAGATGCGGCCGCTCTCCGAGACGTTCATCGCCGCTTATCTCGACGCGATGGGCGATGGCGTGCTGGAGACGGTCGGCGGCTATCGGCTGGAAGGGCTGGGCGCGCAGCTTTTTACCCGGGTGATGGGGGACTATTTTACCGTGCTGGGGCTTCCGCTGCTGCCCTTGCTCGATTTTCTCAGGAATCACGAGGTGGTGATGACATGACGCTGTCCGGAAAGGCGGCGCTGGCCGGGGTGCTGGGCTGGCCGGTGGGGCACTCACGCTCGCCGCGCCTGCATGGGTTTTGGCTGGAGCGGCACGGGATCGACGGAGCCTATGTGCCGCTGCCGGTACGCCCGGAGGATTTCGCGCAGGCGGTGAGCGCGTTGCCGCTGCTGCACCTGCGCGGCGCGAACGTGACCGTTCCGCACAAGGAAGCGGCGGCGGCGCTGTGCGACAGCATGGACGACCACGCCAAGCGGCTAGGGGCGGTGAACACGCTCGTCTTTAGCGAGGGTCAAATCCACGGTGCGAACACCGATGGCGCGGGCTTCCTCGACAATCTGCGTCAAGGCGCGCCGGGCTGGCGGGCGGAGAGCGGCGCGGCGGTGGTGCTCGGCAGCGGCGGTGCGGCGCGGGCGGTGATCGTGGCGCTGCTTGACGCGGGCGTACCGGAACTGCGCCTCGCCAACCGGACGCGGGCGAAGGCCGAGGCGCTGGCCGAGAGCTTCGGCGGGCCGATTCGGGTTTTCGATTGGGGCGACTGGACTCGCGTGCTGGACGGCGCGGGGCTGCTGGTCAACACCACCAGCCTTGGGATGCAGGGCCAGCCGCCGCTGGAGATCGCGCTCGACGCGCTGCCGGGCGCGGCGGTGGTGAACGACATTGTTTATCAGCCGCTCGAAACCGAGTTGCTGCGGATGGCTGCCGGGCGCGGCAATCGGGTGGTGGACGGGCTGGGGATGCTGCTGCATCAGGCGCGGCCGGGCTTCGAAGCCTGGTTCGGTGTGCGGCCCGAGGTCGATGAGGCGCTGCGTGACTTCGTGCTCCAGGGTTAGCGGTATCAACAAGCCGCGCGTGCTGGGCCTCACCGGCTCCATCGGCATGGGCAAATCCACCGCCGCCGCAATGCTGCGGGAGATCGGCGTGCCGGTCCACGATGCCGACGCGGCGGTTCACCGCCTGATGAAGCCGGACGGCGCGGCGTTTCCCGAGATCGCGCGCGCTTTTCCGGAAGCGATCGCGGACGGGCGGATCGACCGTGCGGTTCTGGGCGCGCGGGTATTCCGCGAACCCTCGGCGCTGCGGCGGCTGGAGCGCATTCTCCATCCGCTGGTGCGCGCACAGGCGCGGCGTTTTATCCGCCGGGCGCGGCTGCGGCGCGTGCCGCTGGTGGTGCTCGACATTCCGCTGCTGTTCGAAACGCGCGGTGAGCGGCTCTGCGATGCGGTTGCCGTGGTCTCAGCACCGGGCTTCGTCCAGCGCCGCCGCGTGCTGTCGCGCCCTGGGATGACGCAAGCACGACTGGGACAAGTGTACCGCAAGCAAATGCGCGATAGCCTGAAGCGCCGCCGCGCCGACTTCGTGGTAGAAAGCGGCCTGGGCCGCCATCGCACGCGGCGGCGGTTGCGGCAGATTGTCGTAACGCTGGCCGGCAGGACTTGAAACGGGGGAGGTTGGATTTGCGTGAGATCGTATTGGATACCGAAACGACCGGCTTCGATCCCGCCGCCGGTCATCGCATCGTGGAAATCGCTTGCGTCGAATTGCTGCACCACATAGCCACCGGGCGAACCTATCAGGTCTACGTGAATCCGAAGCGCGACATGCCCGAAGACGCTTTCCGGGTGCATGGACTGAGCGCCGAGTTCCTGGCGGGCCACCCCACTTTCCCAGAGATCATTGACGACTTTCTGGCGTTTATCGGCGAGGACCCTCTGGTGATCCACAACGCCGAGTTTGACATGCGGTTTCTGAATGCCGAGTTGCAATGGGCTGGCCGGGCGATCCTGCCGATGGAGCGCGCGCTGGATACCGTCGCGATGGCGCGCAAGCGCTTCCCCGGCGCGCAGGTCAACCTGGATGCGCTCTGCAAGCGCTTCGTCATCGACAATTCCGCCCGCGATCTGCACGGGGCTTTGCTGGACTGCGAGTTGCTGGCGGAGGTCTATCTCGAGCTCCGCGGCGGCCGTCAGCCGGGTCTGGAACTGGCCCGCGAGGCGGAACGCGGCAGCCGGGTGGCGATCGCCGACCGCCCGATCAGGGCAGCCCGTCCCCATGCCCCGAGCGACGCGGAGAAGGAGCGCCACGCGGCAATGCTGGAAAAGTTGTCTTCCCCGATCTGGAACGACGCGAAGCCGGAGCGTTAGCGGGAATGGCTTTGCACCCTAGCAAAAACCAGAAAAACCGGGCGCGAATCGTGGTTGCGCCCGGTTCATTCCAAGCCGCCGATCGGCCAGTGACGCCCTAAGCGCCCGGCCTAAACGATCCAATCACGCGGTCGATTGCGGCGTTTGCTCCGGCTGCTTCTGGCCTTCGCTTTCCACCCGGGCCTTCTGCTCCTCGTAAAGGCGCTCGAAGTCCACTGGGTTGATCAGCAGCGGCGGGAAGCCGCCGTCGCGCGTCGCGCCGGAAATCACTGCGCGGGCGAAGGGGAAGAGATGGCGCGGCACGTCGATCAGCAGCACCGAATGGAACTGATCGTCCGGCACGCTCTCCTGGATCGTGACCAGCCCGGCATATGCCAGTTCAATCACGAAAGCTGGCTTCTCCTTCAGGGTCGCCTTCACCTCGGCCTTGATCGTGACCTCAAAGCTTCGCTCGCGCAGGCGGGCGGCGCGCACGTCGAGGTTCACGGAAACCGCCGGGGCTTCCTTCATATCCATGTAGATCTGCGGCGCGTTCGGATTTTCGAACGACAGATCCTTGATGTACTGGGTATGGATCACGAAGCCGCGCTTATCGCCGCTTCCGCCCTGCGCCGAAGCGCCGGACTTCTGACCACCGGTTTGACCGCCCGCTTGGCCACCCGCTTGGCCGTCGGCCGCGCCGCTCGTCTGAGTCTTGCTATCTTGTTCCGCCATAGTGCACCTCTCCCGAAAATTGTGGTGTGGCTAGCATGTTCACCGCAAGGGCACAAGGGCGGCGCGCGCCCTCAACGCCGGATTCGCGGCGGCTGCTCTTCATCATCATCCTCGCCGTCCCGCTTGCCGGAGTCGCCCGTTTTTCCATCGCCTGCCTTCCGCCTCTCTTCCTCGTCCGTCACATCCACATAGTCAGCATCGATCACCTCGTCGTCCCGGCCACCACCCGGACCGCCTCTGGGCCCGCCATGGCGGCCACTCCGAGTCGAGTGAACGTGCACTCTGGCACTGCCGACGATTCGGCTGCCCACCGTGAATAGGAGGAACTTCCTGAACGGCGGCAGAAAAAGAGCGAGCCCTATGATGTCCGTGACGAATCCAGGGGTGAGCAGAAGCGCACCGGCGAAGAGCAGACACACCCCGTCGAAGAGCGTTTGCGCTGGCATGATGCCCCGGTCAAGCTCGCTGCGGAGCTTGTTCAGCGTGGTGATCCCCTGAGAGCGCAGTTCGAGACTGCCGACAACGGCGGTGAGAAGGACCAGCCCCAGGGTCGGCCAGAGGCCGATCCAGCCGCCGACTTCGATGAAAACGGCAATTTCGATGATGGGAACAGCGATAAAGGCTGTTAGAAGTATCAGACGCATGCTTGCCCTTTCGCGGCTTAGCTCTTATGTGTGCTCCATGTGGTCCTCTGACCGCGAGGCGAAAACGGATTATCGGCGTCGAACTGTTCTTGTCTAGCGAAAGCCCCAACGCGGGTCTACCGCCGGCTGGCGTCAGGCGGTCCTTCGACGGCGCCATAAAAATAGGCGTTGCTCATGGGTGAAGGCTTCCAAATCTTCGATATCATTCTCTTCGCGGCAATCGCTGCGTTTCTGGTTATGCGCTTGCGCAACGTCCTGGGCAAGCGCACCGGACACGAAGAGCGGCCGCAGCATGACCCGTTCAGTCAGCAGGAAGAGCAACAAGGCGAGGGCAAGGACCACGACAAGGTCGTACCGATGCCCGAGCGCAACCGGCAGGGCGAGGAGGTCACCGACGAGGACTTGAGAGCGGCTGCGGAGCGCGCTGAAACGCCGCTCTCCGCCGGGTTGACCCAGATAAAGCTGGCCGACCGCGATTTCGATGAACAGGGCTTCATCGAGGGTTCGCGCGCAGCCTTCGAAATGGTCGTCACGGCCTTTGCCGAGGGCGACCGCGACACCTTGCGCCAACTGCTCGCCAACGATGTCTACAGCGATTTCGAGCAGGCGATCACCGAGCGCGAAAAGGCGGGGCATCAGCTCCAGACGACTTTGGTCAACGTCAGCGAGCCCGAGATCGTCGAGGCGGAGTTGCAAGGACGCACGGCCTTCGTCACGGTGAAGGTGGTCTCCGAGCAGATCAACGTGATCACCGACGCCGAAGGCAACACCGTCGAGGGCAGCTCGGATCAGGTGGACGAGATCACCGACATCTGGACTTTCGCCCGCAACACCCGCAGCCGCGATCCAAACTGGACTCTCGTGGCAACGCGCAGCCCCGAAGAGGAGTAGCGCGGCGGTGTCGTTGGGGGGGCGACTTTCCAAGGCCCTGCTGGCCACGGCACTTGTGGTTGTCGTGGCGGCCTGTGAGGAACGGCGGCCCGAGCCTGAAAAGGTCGAGGAGCCGCCGAAACCCGACGTCACCCTGACGCGGGTTGGCTTTGATGCCCTGCCCGGCTGGGACGACGATAGGCCAAGCGAGGCGCTTCCGGCGCTTGTGCGCTCGTGCGACCGGCTGCTGCGTGCGCCCGCAGAGCGGGCCATCGGCCCGCAAGGGCGCGGCGGAACGGTTGCCGACTGGGAGGAGCCGTGCGAACAAATCGAGTCGCTCTCGGATCGCTCCGCTCAGGGCGGTGCGGCCGAGGATGAAGTCCGGGAGATCCTGGAATCGCTCTTCGTGCCTTTCTCGGTGGAAGGCGCGGATGACGATGAGGGGCTCTTCACCGGATATTACGAAGCGACGCTGAATGGCGCGCGCTTTCCCGGCGAGGGTTACGACTATCCGCTCTACCGCAAGCCCGACGATCTCATCGAAGCCCGTCTCGGAGATTTTCGCGCCGATTTGGCGGGCGAGCGCGTGTTCGGGCGGGTCAACGGGGCGCGCTTCGAGCCCTACCACAGCCGCACTGAGATCGACCGGGGCGCGCTCGACGGGCGCAATCTGGAACTGATCTGGGCCGACGATCCGGTGGACGTCTTTTTCCTCCATGTGCAGGGGTCCGGCATCGTGCGTTTGCCCGACGGCAGCGACCAGCGCGTCGGATTCGCCGCATCCAACGGCCTCGACTTCACCGCCATTGGCCGGGAGTTGATCCGGCGCGGCGTGATGGAAGGCCGCGACATGTCGATGCAGGGCATCCGCGATTGGCTGCGGGAGAACCCCGAGGAAGCCGACGCGCTGATGCAAATGAACGATCGCTACATCTTCTTCCGCGAGGTCGAAGGGGACGGCCCGATCGGCGCGCAAGGCGTTGCGCTGACGCCGCGCCGCAGCCTCGCAATCGACCCGACACGCCTGCCGCTGGGCGCACCGATGTGGCTCGACACCACCTGGCCGGCGCGCGACGAGCCGTTGCAGCGGCTGATGGTCGCGCAGGATACCGGCAACGCGATTCGCGGCACGGTGCGCGGCGATTTCTTCTGGGGACCGGGCGAGGATGCGCTGGAGTTCGCCGGGCGCATGAAACAGACCGGCCGCTATTGGCTGTTGCTGCCGCGTGCGGCGGCAGAGCGTCAATCCCCCGCAAGCTGAGAACAGGAAGGACTGCGGGATGGTGAAACGGGTGGTGCTGATCCAGGGCCATCCGGACCCATCGGGCGGTCACTACTGCAACGCCCTTGCCGACGCCTATGTTTCCGGCGCCGAGCAGGCTGGGCACGAAGTTCGCCGGATCGAGATCGCCACGCTCGACATTCCCTTTCTGCGCGGTAAGCACGACTACGAGAAGGGCGCCGTGCCCGACGGTCTGAAACCCGGGCAGGACGCCATCGCCTGGGCCGAGCACATCGTGCTGATCTATCCGCTCTGGCTCGGCACCATGCCCGCACTGCTCAAGGCTTGGCTGGAACAGGTGCTCCGCTCCGACTTCGCCTTCGAGATCGTCGAAGGCGGGACTTGGCGCAAAAAATTGAAGGGCCGCTCGGCGCGCATCGTCGTCACAATGGGAATGCCCGCGTTCGTCTATCGCTGGTATTTCGGCGCGCACAGCCTGAAGAGCCTGGAACGAAACATCCTCGGCTTCAGCGGTATCGCACCGATTCGCGAAAGCCTCATCGGCTCCGTCGAGGCCAAGAACGATAGCGGCCGTAAGAAATGGCTGGAACGGATGCGCGGCTACGGCCGGGACGGGCAATAAGCGGTTTAATGACCGTGCGGCGTTATGTCCCGCCTTTCCGCGCCTCGATGCGGGTGAGCGTGGCCTGTTTTTCCTCAGCCGTCATGATCGGCCAGTCGC
>SKZV01000004.1 GCA_007127165.1 Rhodovibrio sp.
AAAAAGGTGGCATTCAATAACCCAAAACACCCCAGGAAGAACAGCCGGCGCAAGTACAAACTCAAGAAAGGCCGCCCCGCGCGGAGGCTGCTGTTCAGCAGCAGCGTGAAGCTGAGCCCGAAGAGAAACGAAAATGCGGAAAGGGCTTTCTTCTCAACCAGAACATCCAATAGCGCCTGAACGGCGATGTGTACGTCCCGCTGTATAAATTGGAGGGCGCCCGGGCTCAGGTAGGTGAGGCCGCTGATCGTCTGCATATTGATCGCGACCACCCCAAAAAGGGCCAGAGCGCGAATCGCGTCGACTGCCGCAACGCGCTTCGCCGCGCCCGCTGCGGGCCGGTGTCCTTTTTCGCTGTGCGCCTTTGAACGGATAACCTCGGAATGCGTCAATCCAGCGGGTAAGGCGCCCAAGGCTGTTTCACGTTCCGTCATGGCCGGGGCGCACCCTCGAATACAATGTCGTCCCAGGAATCTAGGCTCTCCCACACTACAATCAATAAAAGATGTGCACACCAACGCCGCCGCCGCACGCGCTGCATTCGGGCAACCTGCGGCGTCGTGCGGGTGGGGTTCTCTTGCTCCCGACTTAAATATGTGACACTCACACAGTGGGCCATCGTCGGCACTACAAGGACTCTCGATTCCGCGAAGGAGGTCGTGTTTTGGAGATATTAATCCTTATTGTCGTTCTGCTCGCGATCGCGGGCTACGGAACGATGCTTTACAACCGTCTGGTCCGGCGCCGCAATGCCTCCGAAAACGCGTTCCACCAGATCGACGTACAGCTGAAGTACCGCCACGACCTGATCCCGAATCTTGTGGAAACCGTCAAGGGCTACGCCTCGCATGAGCGCGAAACGCTGAACGAGGTGATCGAGGCCCGCAACAAGGCGGAGGAAATTCGCAGCCAAGCCGGTAGCGCCGGCGCAAGTGCGGCGACGATGGGCGAACTTGGCCGCGCGGAAGGAGAGCTCGGCGGAGCCCTCGGACGTCTCTTCGCGCTGTCGGAGGCCTATCCCGACCTCAAGGCGAACGAGAACTTCCGCGACCTTCAGGAGACCTTGACCTCGACCGAGCGCAAGGTTTCCTCTGCACGGCGCGCGTACAACAATGCGGTGATGGAGTACAACAACACCGTGCAGACGGTGCCGAGCAACATGATCGCAAACATGTTCAACTTCACGCTCGCCACGCCGCTGGAATTCGAGGATCGCGAGGAGATCCAGCAGGCCCCGCAGGTCAGCTTCAGCTAACGCGCCTTTTCGTTACCTATTTTGGCCGGAGCAGAGATGGAGCGGACTCACTACCTGCGGCGCGAGCAAGCCCAACGCCGCACCGCGATTTTCGTCGCGTTGTTCGTGCTGTCCACCGTGCTAATCGCGGGAATAGTCGGGGCGGTGGCTGGCCTGGTGTTAAACCAGCGCGCGCTTGAGGCCTTCGAGGTCGGCGGCTTTCAGGCCGCACTGGCGCAATTCGACCCCCAGGTGGCGGCGATGGCGGCTGGGGCCATCGCCCTTGTCATTGCGGTCACGGCGATCTTCCGCCTGATCAGCTTCGGCGGCGACGGCGCCAAGGTCGCGCAGTCGCTCGGGGCGATAGAGGTCCCTGCGGACACGCGCAATCCGTTGAAGCAGCGCTATCTGAACGTGGTGGAAGAGAGCGCGATCGCCGCCAACATGCCGGTCCCGCGCGCCTTTGTCTTGAAGCACGAGAAGGGAATCAACGCCTTCGCCGCCGGCGCGGACCCGGAGCACGCGGCTATCGGCGTGACACATGGCGCGCTTTCCTCACTCACGCGCTCGGAGCTTGCCGGAGTCGTGGCGCACGAGATGGCGCATATCGCCAACCGCGACACTCAGCTCAACATCCGGATCATGGCGCTTGTCTTTGGGCTCGTCGCGGTCTACGTGCTCGGGCGCATGGCGCTGCGCGGGGCGCTTATAAGCTCCATGGGGCGCCGCTCACGCGACGCGCGGGCGCAAATGCTCATGCTGGCGGTCGGGGTTGTGGTGATCGCGGTGGGCGCGCTCGGCATCCTGGGCGGGCGGATCATGCAAGCCGCGATCTCCCGTCAGCGGGAATACCTCGCCGACGCCACGGGCGCGTCCTACACCGGCGATCCGCAAGGGCTGGCGAACGCGCTGAAAAAGATCGGCGCGCTGGGCCGGCAAGGGCGTGTGAACAATGGCCACGCGGAGGAAGCCCGGCACATGATGTTCGTCAACGCGGCGGCGCACCATTCCATGTCCGGCCCTTTTTCCACCCATCCGCCGCTGATCGAGCGCATCCGCGCCCTCGACCCGCAGTTCGATCCCGACACCGATCCGGTGTGGCGCGAAGATCAGAAGACCATGATGCGCGAAGCCCGCCCTTGGGGCCGCCCCGCCCCCTGAGCTTGGCACGCGCCGCTCGTTTTCAGCTTCTCGACGTCGCCGGTATCGACAAAAAACCTTCTTGCCCATACGCTCCTTAAGGCATTGCGATAAGAAATAGCTAAGGGGAGCAACTCATGACCGTTCGAAAAACGGTGGCGGCGGCGCTATCGGTCGCCACAGCCACGGGCTTCGCGTTTGCCGCTCCGGCGCAGGCGGACTTCCCCGAACGCCCAGTCGAAATGATCGTGCCCTGGTCGCCCGGTGGCGGCAGCGATACCTTGATGCGCATCGTCTCCAACCACGTAGAGCCTCACCTCGGCCAGCCGATGCCGGTGATCAACATGCCCGGCGTCAGCGGAACCCGCGGCCTCGACGAAGCGCGCGAGCGTCCCGCCGACGGCTACACCGTGGCGCAGGTTCACGAGGGGCTTCTCACCTCCTACCACACCGGCCTTACAACGGTACAACTCGAGGATTTCGAGCCCATCGCGGCGCTGACCCAATCGCCGCAGTTCTTCGTGGCAAACGCCGATATGCCGTATGAGACGATGGAAGAGTTCGTCGAGTTCGCTCGCGAAAATCCCGGCGAGGTCAACGTCGGCGTTACGCTGGCGGGCGTTCCGCATCTTCACTCCGCCATGCTGGAAGACGCCGCCGATCTTGAGTTCTCCTACGTTGGTTACGAGGGCACGGGCGAGCGTATACGCGCGCTGGTCGGCGGTCATATCGACGTTGCGATTGGCGACATCGCCTCGGCAAAGCAGTTCGTGGACAACAACGACCTGCGTTTCCTGGCTGTCGGCACGACCGAACGGCTGGACCAGACGCCGGATGTGCCCACGCTCCAGGAACTGGGCTACGACTTCGAGATGACCATCAACCGCGGGCTCTTCGCACCGGCGGGCACCCCGGAAGACCGCCTGGAGGTGCTGGAAAACGCTCTGTCCGAGCTTCAGCACGACGAATCCTTCGTGGAATCGATCAACAACGCCGGTAGTGAGGTCGTCTATCGCGGCCGCGAGGAATACGCGGAGTATCTTGAGGATCTGGACGCCACGGTGGAACGTCTCGCCGATCATCTTGAGCGATGAGCGATTCCGGCGACAGCGGCGCGCGCGCTTCCGAAGCGGGAGCGCGCGACGGCGGGAACGGCAGGGAGAACGCCAGTCCCGGCGCAAAGGATTCGGGTCTGCTGCAGTTCCTGCTGAATTTGGCGATGCTGGTGGTGTTCGCCGCGTTGTTCGTCGCGGCGGGCGCTCTGCCGGACTCGCGGTGGGAGCCGCTGGGCTCCGGCACCTTTCCGCGCGGCGTGCTGGCGTTTCTCATGCTGCTGAACCTAATCTCGATGGCGCAGGCGGCCCGCCAAGCCCTGCCTGAACTGCGGATCGGGTTTTCTCGCATGGTCGAGATCGCTCTGACGACAGTTTCGGAGGCCCGGCTCGTCATTGCCGTCTTCCTGACCTTCGGGCTTTATCTGCTGGCGCTGGGCCCGCTGGGTTTCGGAATATCGACCTTCATCTTCGCCAGCGCGGTGCAGATCTTTCTTGGCCCCAAGACGGTCAAGAGCATCGTCGTCGCCCTGATCCTCGCCGCAGCCGTCTCGTTCGGCCTTCAATACGTCTTCGCCTCGGTTCTGAACGTGTTCCTGCCGCGCGGCACGCTGTTCCAGGTTTAACGCAACACCAAACGGTTGAGGCTTCCCGCAGATGTTCGAAGGCTTCGGTGTCGGCCTGGGCGAAATCCTGCAAATCGGCACGCTGATTACCATGGCCGTGGGGATCGTGCTCGGCATCATTGCGGGCTCGATCCCCGGCTTCACGATTACGATGGCGATCGTCCTCACGCTGCCGCTGACCTTCCACATGCCGCCGATCCAGGGAATCGCCACGATGTTGGCGGTCTACATCGGCGGGCTCACCGGCGGGATGATCAGCGCGGCGCTGCTCGGCATTCCCGGAACCCCGTCATCTGTCGCGACGACCTTCGACGCCTATCCCATGTCGCGCAACGGCGAGCCGGGGCGAGCCATGGGGATCGGTATTTTCGCGTCTTTTTTCGGCACGATTCTCTCCACCATCGTGCTGGTGCTGGCGGCGCCGCAGCTTGCCTTGGTCGCGGTGCGGCTGGGGCCGTGGGAGTACTTCTCGCTGATCGTCTTCGCCATGACGATCATCGCGAGCCTGGTCGGAAGTTCGATGATCCGCGGCCTAACCGCGGGGCTGATCGGCATGTTCCTCGCCACGATCGGCAGCGATCCCATCATGGGCGTGCAGCGCTTCAGCTTCGATTTGCGAATGTTGAGCGCCGGACTGCCCTTCCTCGCGGTGCTGATCGGAGTCTTCGCGGTCAGCCAGTTGCTCACGGAAGTCGAGGACCTGCGCAAGGTCCGCCAAGGCGGGGCTTTGATTTCCGGTAAGATCGTCTTTCAGCCGCTGCGCTTCATGATGGAAGCGGTCCGCCGCCCGGTGAACCTGCTGCGCTCCTCGCTGATCGGAGTGTTCATCGGCGCGGTTCCGGGCGCGGGCGGCAGTATCGCCAACTTGCTGGCCTACGATCAGGCGCGGCGCGCGTCGAAGACGCCGGAGAAGTTCGGCACCGGCATTCCCGAGGGCGTCGTGGCCTCGGAGTCCGGCAATTCCGCCACCGCGAGCGGCGGACTTATCCCGTTGATCGCCCTCGGGATTCCCGGCAGCGCGGTGGACGCGGTTCTGATCGCCGCCCTGATGGTGCACGGGATCAGCGTCGGCCCCCGGCTCGTGCTGGATAACCCCGACCTCGTCTATGCAATGTTCGTCGCCATGTTCATCGGCGCCTTCATGATGCTCGTCATCGCCATGAGCACGATGCGCTACTTCCTGATGGTCACCGACATTCCCAAGCATATCATCGTGCCCTTGGTGCTCGTCTTCTGCGTCGTGGGGGTGTTCGCCTTGAACAACCGGCTGACCGACGTGTATCTCTTGTTCTTCGTTGGAGGTCTGGGCTACCTTTTAAGGAAGATGGACTATCCGCTGGCCCCGCTGGTGCTGGGTGTTATTCTCGGGCCGATCGCGGAGACCAACCTGCGGCGCGCCTTGATGACCGACGCCGACTGGACCTTGTTTCTGACGCGGCCGATTTCGCTGGGTTTCCTGGTGCTGGCCGTCGTCTCCGTCGTCGTCTTCCTGCGCCACCGCTACCGCTACGCCGCCGCTGAAACGTCAGGATCGTGAGAGCCATGTTCAACTTCGATTTTCCCTATGCTTCGCAGCGCATGCCGGTCCTTGCGCGCAACGTGGTCGCGACCTCGCAGCCGCTGGCCGCGCAGGCCGGAATTCGTATGCTGCTGAAGGGCGGCAACGCCGTGGACGCCGCCTTGGCCGCGGCGATCACGTTGACCCTGGTGGAGCCGAACAGCAACGGGCTGGGCAGCGACGCCTTCGCGATCCTGCACGACGGCAAGGAGTTGCACGGGCTGAACGCCTCCGGCCGCTCCCCCGCCGCCTGGACGGCCGAACGTTTTGCGGGCAGGACGGAATTGCCCGAGCGTGGATGGGAGTCCGTGACGGTGCCCGGCGCGGTCGCCGCCTGGGTCGATCTGTCGGAGCGTTTCGGCGCCCTGCCCTTCGAGGCGCTGTTCGAGCCAGCCGTCGACTATGCGGAGCGCGGCTTTCCGGTCTCGCCCATCGTCTCCGGCCGCTGGGCCGCCGCCGAGCCGCTCCTGAAGGACCAGCCGGGCTTCGCTGAAGCCTTCCTGCCAAGAGGCCGCGCGCCGAAGGCGGGAGAGATCTTCCGCTCGCCCGAGATGGCCCGCAGCCTCCGCCTCATCGCGGAGACGCGCGGCGAGGCCTTCTACCGGGGAGAGCTGGCCGAGGCCATGGCCGCCTTCGCCCGCCAGCACGGCGCGGCGCTGAGCGTCGACGATCTGGCGGCGCACGAGAACACCTGGAGCGGCACCATCAGCCAGCGTTACCAGGGGATCGAGGCGCACGAGATTCCGCCCAACGGTCAAGGGATCGCGGCGTTGATGGCGCTGGGGATTCTCCAGCACACGGAGCTTTCGGAGCTTCACCCCGACAGCCCGGACGCGCTGCACTTGCAGATCGAGGCGATGAAGCTGGCCTTCGCCGACGTCTACCGCCACGTCGCGGATATCGACGCGATGACGGTCTCGACGCGGGAGATGCTGGACCCCGGCTATCTGCAAGAGCGTGCGGCCCTGATCGACCGTACCCGCGCGGGCGATCCGGACTGCGGCCTGCCGGGACCGGGCGGCACGGTCTACATCACAGCCGCCGACGCCGAGGGGCGGATGGTGTCGTTCATTCAGTCGAACTACATGGGCTTCGGCTCCGGCGTGGTCGTGCCGGGCACCGGGATCAGCCTGCAAAACCGGGGCGCGGACTTCTCGCTGGACGCCCGCAGCCCCAACGTGGTCGCGCCGCGCAAGCGTCCGTTCCACACCATCATTCCGGGTTTCGTCATGAAGGACGGCCAGCCCTTGATGAGCTACGGCGTGATGGGCGGACCGATGCAGGCGCAGGGGCACATGCAAATGATCGTGCGGCTCTACGACTTCAACCAGAACCCGCAGGCCGCCAGCGACGCGCCGCGCTGGCGCGTGACCGGCGGGCGGACCGTCGCGATGGAAACCGCCTTCCCCGCCGCCGTCCTGGACGACCTGCGCCAACGCGACCACGAGATTACGCTGGAATCGCCGGAGGCGGCTTTCGGTTTCGGCGGCGCACAGCTTATTCACAGGCTGGAAGAAGGCGGCTACATCGCCGGATCGGACCACCGCAAGGACGGGCTCGCCGTGGGGTTTTAGCAGTTGTGTAAAGCGGCCCCACATTCTATCTCATCGGTTCCAGGAATGAGGGGAATAATGTGGTAGATGACGCGCTCGTAAAACGAGGTTACTCGTTTACGTTTTTTCTTCTATTTTAAGGTTCTAACAACTGTGCGCATATTATTGTCTGTCGTGACTAGATTGCCTCTTTGAAGGTTATTTTAACGCGGAATGAATTTCTCCGTCCGATTACCCCTACGGTGGTACCCCTAAATCTGCGTATTTGTTGATCTTGTTTGCCGCAGTATAGGACACGACAATGACTGGCATGCGAAAGCCCGGTCGGCAAAAGGATGTGGCGGAATGGCAAATTCCTCAAGAACAGGCCTCAACTCCGACCTGTTCGCGGCCACTTCGAATTTGAATAATGAAACAAAGTATAAGTTCATGTCGGGTCTCGCCCCCGAGGTGGCTCACGCCGTTTGCGCCGCCGCCGAACGGCGCTCCCTCGCGCGCAATGACGACCTTATTCGCGAGGGCGAGCCAGCGGATGCGTGCTACATCTTGCAGGAGGGCGCCGCAACCGTCCGCAAGTCCTTCAGGGGCGGATGCGAACAAGTCGTCGGATTCCTTTTTTCCGGTGACATCATGGGGACGGCGCACCTGCGCCAATATGCCTACAGCGTGCGGATGTTGAGTTCCACGGAGGTGTTGCGCTTCGACCGCAGGGCCTTCGACGACCTCTGCGACACGTATCCGCAGTTCGGCAGTTGGTTGCTTCAGGCGGCCTGCGGCGAACTCGCTGCGGCCCAGGATCACATGCTGCTGTTGGCGCGCAAGACGGCGCGCGAACGCATTGCGCAATTTCTATTGCACCTGGACGCTCGTTTCGAGAAGCGGGCGGTCTGGATGCCGATGCGCCGTCGCGAGATCGCCGACTACCTGGGAGTTTCCTTGGAGACCGTCAGCCGGATCATGGCGGAGTTCACGCGCAATGGCTATATCCAAACCGATGGGCGCTACACCCTTTATATCCTCAACCGCAGTGAACTGAGCACACTGGCCGAAGGGGCCGGCCACTAGACCGGTTCCCGAACGATGCGGCTGTTGTGCTAGCGGATTTGCGCTCTCAGAATGCATACTCCAATTCAACGTGGGATATAGTGACCGTGGTCGATGGAAAGGGCAATTTTGAAGGAGCGCCGCCGTTGGACGAAGGCCAGGTGAACGATCAGTCCACGACTATGCCTATCATCGGGATCGGTGCGTCTGCCGGGGGTATCGCGGCGCTGAAGCGTTTTTTTTCCGATATGCCCTCTGACAGGGATATGGCGTTCGTGGTGATCCAGCACCTGGCGCCCGACCGGGAAAGCCGGATGCCGGAAGTGCTACAGCAGTTTACCGAGACGCCGGTCAGCGTGGCCGTCGATGATGAGCCGGTTCAGGCCAACCACGTCTACGTCATTCCGCCGGGCAAGCTCCTCTCCATAAGCGACGGCAGGCTGCAGGTCCAGGACGACCCGCCTGCGCATCGCCAGCGTATGCCGATCGATTTTTTCTTCCGTTCCTTGGGCGAAGACCGGGGTTCCAAGGCGATTGGGGTGATCCTGTCCGGCGCCGGGACGGACGGCGCTTTAGGATTGGAAGTTATCAAGGAAAACGGCGGGCTCACCTTGGCGGAAGCTGCGCCCGAGAGCGAGGACAGTTCCGCGTGGTGGGGCAGCATGCCGCGCGCGGCCGCCGCGACCGGTGCGGTCGACGTGCTGGACGCGGCCGACAAGATGCCGCAACACATTATCGCGTATGCCGAACAACTCGCCAAGCTGGCCGATACTCGGCAGGCCCAGGCGCTCAAGGACACGGTCGCCGAGCACTTGCCGGAAATCTGTTCGATTCTGCTCGCGCATCGCGGTCAGGATTTCCGGCATTACAAGAGCACCACGCTCATCCGCCGGGTACTCCGCCGCGTCCAGATCCAGGGCACCGATGTCGGCAGTTACGTCGCACGGCTCCGCGAAGACTCCGCGGAGACGGAACTGTTGGCGAAGGAACTTCTGATCCACGTCAGCAGCTTCTTCCGCGACCCCGAAGCCTTCCATGCGCTACAGGAGCAGGTCATCAGGCCGCTCGTGAACGCCGCCAAACACGACGAGGTTCTGCGCACCTGGGTGATCGGCTGCTCCACCGGGGAGGAGGCCTACACGCTGGCCATTCTGTTCCATGAGGTGATTTCGGAAGCAAGGGCCACGGCACGCGTTCAGATATTCGCAACCGATACCGATGCGGAGATGGTGGAGATTGCTCGCGCAGGCCGCTATCCCCATTCAATCGCGCACGACATCACGACCGAGCGCCTGACTCGCTATTTCATCGACGAGGGCGATGCCTATCGCGTGGCTCCCGACGTCCGCAACTGCTGCATTTTCTCCGTCCACGACGTCATCCGCACGGCACCGTTTTCACGTCTCCACCTGATTTCTTGCCGCAATCTTTTGATTTACCTGGATAACGACCTGCAAAAACGCCTGATCCCACTGTTCCACTTTGCGTTGCGAGAGAAGGGCGCCCTGTTTCTGGGACATTCAGAAAACGTGACTCAGCAGCAACAACAGTTCTTCGCCGCCACGGACAAGAAGCACCGGATTTTTCAAAAGCGCGAACAGGTTTCCCGACCGCCGCTCGAGATTCCCCTGTTTTCCGCGGCGCAGCGGCCGCAAGATATCCAGCACGCTTCCGCCGAGCACGAGCCGCCAAAACAACAAAGCTTGACGCAGAAGGCCCCGTCGATGGTGCTCGACGAGTTCGCGCCGCCGCACGTCGTGGTCGATGAGCACAATACGATCCAGTACTTCTCGCGGGGCACCGGCCGGGTCCTTCAACCCGCCCCGGGTGTTGCGCGCCATAACATTCTTGACATGGCGCGGCCGGGACTTCGGCACAGCCTGCGGACCGCCCTGTCCCGCGCAGCCCAATCCGGCACACAGGTGCGTCTGCAGGACGTCCAGGTTACGGACGAAGGAGAACGCATCTCGGTCGATCTGACCGTCCGGCCGATCCCGCCGGAGGCGCATGGCGATCACCCGCAATACCTGATCGTTTTCCGTTGCCAGCCCACCGTGGAGGAGACGGAAAAGCCAAAGGATCGCGGGGGTGCCCAGGGGCACGACCACGACCGGCAACTTCAGGAGTTGGAGCGGGAGCTTGAATCGACAAAGGAAGATTTACAAACGACGGTAGAAGAACTCGAAACATCTAACGAAGAACTACAGTCCACAAACGAAGAACTTCTTTCCATGAA
Organism: Rhodovibrio sp.; assembly: GCA_007127165.1. GTDB lineage: Bacteria > Pseudomonadota > Alphaproteobacteria > Kiloniellales > Rhodovibrionaceae > SKZV01. Next base: position 10,444 of record SKZV01000004.1, read on the forward strand.
TGAAGAACTCCAGTCTTCGAACGAAGAAATGGAAGCTTCAAAGGAAGAACTTCAGTCCGTCAATGAAGAGATGGAGACAGTCAACCAGGAACTCAATGAGAAGATCTCCGAACTGCGCGAGAGCCAGCAGGATATAGAGACGCTCCTACACCACAGCGGCGTCGGAATGGTGTTTCTCGAACCGGACCTGCGGATACGGCGTTTCACGATGCACGCGCAGAAGGTCTTTTCGCTGATCAGCTCGGATATCGGCAGGCCCATTACCGACATTTCGGCGAAGTTCGACCCCGGTAATCTTGAAAGCCTCGTCCGGGAATCGCTGCGGACTCGGGAGACTTACCAGAACATGATCCATGTGAGTGAAAACGGCCGGTCATACATGATGCGGATCATGCCTTATAAGCCGCCCGGGAGCAGAAGCGGCAGAGATTATTCGGTTATCTTGTTCGTGGATGTCACGGATGTTGTGAGTAGTTAGCATCTCCCTCGAAAGCGCGCTCTTTTCTATGCTAAAGGGCTGTGTCCTTCTGCCGGGGGTGCCTTTTAGACGCGTCAAGATGACTTATATCATCGTTGTGAAGGAAGCGACACTATGAGCGGAGAACTTCGTAAGCCTCCAAGGGATCAGTGGATCGAGACATTCAAGATCTTTGGGAGGCCGGTTCTCGACACGACGTAAAGGAATAAGGTCACCTTACATGGCACTTGGCACTCTATGGCACGGCACTCGAATCCTGGAGAACGCTCACGAGCGGGCTGAAAAGCTGTCGAGCTTAAGGAGCGAAGTCAGGCAGATGAGGCGGGACATCTCCATGACGGGGATGCGCCTGGACTTATTGCGCGGCAGGATTCAGTCGCTCGGTGCGCCGTCTGAAACGGCGGGCGCTCTTGCATGCAACCAGATACTCCAGATCTCCCCGGAATTCCGCCCGACAGTTCGGGAAAACTGCGCGCGCTGTCAGGGCAAGGGCGGCGACTGCATGGTAGAACTGCTAACACGCAGCAGTCGTCGAGACTCCTGATAGCTCCCACGCAAGATGCGCGACGCCGCGGAAAAAACGTCCGCGGCAGGGCGCGATGGGCGCGCCCTCAACCGCTATCCGCTAGTCAGTGAGTTTCTTGCGCAGTAGCTCGTTCACCATCTTCGGATTGGCCTTCCCGCCGGTCGCCTTCATCGTCTGGCCGACAAACCAGCCCATGACCTTCTGATTGCCTTCCTTCACCTGCGCCACCTGTCCGGGATTTTCGGCAATGATCTTGTCGATGATGGCTTCCAACTCTCCGGTATCGGAGATCTGTTTCAGGCCCTTTTCCTCGACAATCGCCACGGCGCTTTTGCCGGTTTCCCACATCTCCTCGAAGACCTCCTTGGCGATGCGCCCGGAGATCGTGCCGTCGGAGATCAGGTCGATCAGCTCGCCCAGCTTCGCGGCATCCACCGGCGTGCCGGAGAGATCGACGCCGGTGCGGTTGAGCGCCCCGAAGAACTCGCCCGTCAGCCAGTTCGCCGCCAGCTTGGGATCGCGGCCCTTGGCGACCTGTTCATAGAAGTTCGCCGTTTCCTGATCCGCGACCAGCACTCCGGAATCGTAGGGGCCAAGGCCGTAGGACTCCATGAAGCGCTGCTTCTTCTCGTCCGGCAGTTCCGGCATGTTGGCCTTGATCCGCTCGACCCAGTCGTTCTCGACGACCAGCGGCAAGAGATCGGGATCGGGGAAGTAGCGGTAGTCGTGCGCCTCTTCCTTGGTCCGCATTGAGCGGGTTTCGCCCTTCTTCGGATCGTAGAGGCGGGTCTGCTGGACGATTTTGCCGCCGTCCTCCAGGATTTCGACCTGCCGGTTCGCCTCCGCCTCGATGGCGTGCATGACGAAGCGCACGGAGTTGACGTTCTTGACCTCGCAGCGGGTGCCGAAGCCCTCGCCCGTGCGGCGCACCGAGACGTTGATGTCGCAGCGCAGCGAGCCTTCCTCCATGTTGCCGTCGCAGGTGCCCAGATAGCGCAGGATCGAGCGCAGCTTGCGGATGTACGCGCCCGCCTGCTCGGGGCTGCGGATGTCCGGCTTGGAAACGATCTCCATCAGGCAGACGCCGGAGCGGTTCAAGTCCACATAGGTCTTGCCCGGCTCCTGGTCGTGCATCGACTTGCCCGCGTCCTGCTCCATGTGCAGCCGCTCGATCCCGATGGGAACCACCGCGCCGTCGGGCATGTCGAGATAGACGGTCCCCTCGCCCACCAGCGGATGCAGGTACTGCGAAATCTGATAGCCCTGGGGCAGATCGGGATAGAAGTAGTTCTTCCGCTCGAAGACCGAGGTGCGGTTGATCTCGGCGCGCAGGCCAAGCCCGGTCTTCACCGCCTGCTCGACGCAGAACTTGTTGATAACCGGCAGCATGCCCGGCATGCCCGCGTCGACCGGCGAGACCTGGCTGTTCGGCTCCGCCCCGAATTCCGTGGCGGCGGCGGAGAAGAGCTTCGACTTCGAGATCACCTGCGCGTGGATTTCCAGGCCGCAGACGAGTTCCCATTCCCCGGTGTTGCCGACGATACGATAGCTGGCCATGTGCTTACCTCCCCGCCACGAAGGCTGGCTCGTGCTTGAAGTCCGCCGCGCGTTCCAGCACGTCGCCGACCCGCAGCACCGTTTCCTCGTCGAACGCGCGCCCCAAGATTTGCAGGCCCAGCGGCAACCCGTCGCCGCTCAAGCCCGCCGGAACCGAAATCCCCGGCACACCCGCCAAGCTGCCGGGCACGGTGAAGACGTCGTTCAGGTACATCGCAATCGGATCGTCCACCAGTTCGCCGATGGCGAAGGCCGCCGACGGCGCGGTCGGCGCTAGGATCACGTCGACCTGCTTGTACGCCTCCTTGAAGTCTTCGGCGATCAGCGTACGCACCTTGCGCGCCTTGTTGTAGTACGCGTCGTAGTATCCGGCGGAGAGCACGTACGTCCCGATCAGCACGCGGCGCTTGACCTCGACGCCGAAGCCTTCGGCGCGCGTACGCTCGTACATGTCCTGAAGTTCCGGCGCGCCCTCCGCGCGCAGCCCATAGCGTACACCGTCATAGCGCGCGAGGTTCGAGGAAGCCTCCGCCGGAGCGATGATGTAGTAGGCCGGAAGCGCGTAGCCCGTGCGCGGCAGGGAAATCTCCACCGGCTCCGCGCCCGCGTCCTTCAGCCAGTCGATTCCCTGCTGCCAAAGGTCCTCAATCTCTTTGGGCATACCCTCGACACGGTATTCCTTGGGAATGCCGACCTTCAGGCCGCGAATGTCGCCGGTCAGCGCCTTTTCGTAGTCCGGTACGGGCATGTCGACGCTGGTGCTGTCCTTCGGATCGTGCCCCGCCATCGCGCCCAGCATGATCGCCGCGTCGCGCACCGAGCGCGTCATCGGCCCCGCCTGATCCAGCGATGAGGCGAAGGCCACGATGCCCCAGCGCGAGCAGCGCCCGTAGGTCGGCTTCATCCCGACGATCCCGGTAAACGACGCGGGCTGGCGGATCGAGCCGCCCGTGTCCGTCCCGGTCGCCGCCAGCGCCGCACGCGCCGCCACCGCGCTCGCAGACCCGCCGGAAGAGCCGCCCGGAACCAGCGGCTTGTTGTCGCCGCGCCGCCGCCAGGGGTTTTCGACCGGGCCGTGGTAGCTCGACTCATTGGACGATCCCATCGCGAACTCGTCCAGATTCGCCTTTCCCAGCATGACCGCCCCAGCCTTCCAGAGGTTCGCCGTCACGGTCGACTCGTAGGGCGGCTTGAAGCCGTGCAGGATGTGCGAGCCAGCCGTGGTCAGGACGCCTTGGGTACAGAACAGGTCCTTGATCGCCAGCGGGATGCCTTCCAGCGGCCCCGCCTCGCCCTTCGCCCGGCGCGCGTCGGAGTCCTTCGCCATGGCGATGGCCTGTTCCGGCGTCTCGGTGATGAAGGCGTTGAGCGGGCGCGCGGATTCGACGGCGGCGACATGCTCGGCCGTCAGCTCCACCGAGGAGGTCTCGCCCTTGTTCAAAAGGTCGCGGGCCTCGGCCAGTGTGATCTCGTTCAGCTTGGTCATCGCTTACGGCTACTCCACCACCTTGGGCACGACGTAGAAGCCGTGCTTGCTCTCCGGCGCATTGGCGAGCACGTCGGCCTGACGGTTTCCGTCGGCGACTTCGTCGTCGCGCATTTTCAGGGTCATCTCGACCACGCTGGTCATCGGCTCCACGCCTTCGGTGTCCAGTTCGCCCAGTTGCTCGACCCAGCGCAGGATGTTCGACAGCTCCTTGGTGAGCGTCTCCTGCTGCTCGGGTTCGACCCGGATGCGCGCCAGTTTCGCGATATG
>SKZV01000113.1 GCA_007127165.1 Rhodovibrio sp.
CGAAGTCTATGCGACAGGCCGCAAGCCGGGCAAGCCCACCGCCCCAGCCAACTTAACAGTCCCAGCAGATCCGAGAGTGTCCCCCCGGTTGAGCAGATGCGAGGTACCTCGCTTGCGCCAGACACTCTCTAGCAGATGGGTCTATCATCCAGGACGACGGAAGTGCGGGGCATTCGAATGGCCCCAAGCCTTGCAGGCCAAAGCTGGCCGCATTAGGGGCGTACTTGCGATGGACATGCACCACATTCGGTACTTTGTGGCGCTTTGCGACACACTAAACTTTACGCGTGCCGCACAGCGCTGCAACGTGACCCAACCCGCCCTTTCCCGAGCTATCCGGCAGCTCGAAGGCGAGGTCGGCGGCATGCTGGTTCGCCGGGAGCGCAACCTGACCCATATTACCGATCTCGGCAGGCTTCTGGAACCGCAACTGCGGCAGACGTTGATGGACGCGGATGCGGCAAAGGCCCTGGCGGCGCGCTTCTTGAGCCTGGAGGCGGCCGAAGTCGCGCTGGGCGTGATGTACACCATCGGGCCGCAGCCTCTCCTACCCACGCTGACGGCTTTCCAATCGAACTATCCCGGCGCGCGCGTGGCGATCATGGCCGGATCGGCGGAGCAGCTCAGCCACCTCCTGGAGGCCGGGCTAATTGATCTTGCGATTATGCCCCGGCCGGAAGCCGCCTCTGAGCGCCTGCGCAGCCTGACGCTCTACCGGGAACGGTTTTGCATAGCATGTTCCGCAAATCACCCACTGGCCAGCCAGACCGCAGTGGCGCCGCGAGCCCTTGCCGGAGAGGCTTATTTATTACGCACCGGCTGCGCGTACAGCACGCGCTTGCCCGACCTATTGCGAGAGCAGGGCGTCGAACTCAAGATCAGCCATGCCAGTGAGTGTGACGATTGGATCAAGACGATGGCTGCGGCAGGGCTGGGGTTGTGCCTCGTTCCGGAGTTCGCGCTGCTGCCGCACGGGCTTCTAGCCAAGCCGTTGACGGAACTGGAGCTGTTTCGCGATGTCGGACTCCTCACAATCGAAGGACGGCGTTTCTCTCCCGTCGTATCCCTTCTCCTGCGAGCACTCGAACGCTACGCACCGGATCGTATCGCTACGCTGTCCCACGGAGCAGTGGAAGCTAACCCGGTTTCTATTTGATGAATACTTTGTCGCATCGAAACAATAACGAAACGGTATTTCCCGAACAGACATCAATGCGCGATCATATTGCTCGGCGCGACATCCCGCCGCGCGCCCAAACCGGTGGCCGGGCCTTCTGGCCGTCGGCAATTGAGAGAATGAGCCATGAGCTACGTCACATCGTTCCAACACCATGCCGTCGCGGCGATCTGCCTTTCGGTACTTCTGGGATTGGGCTTGGCGCCGCCCGCCCTCGCGGAACCCGACGAGAGCCAGTTGCGGCTGTCCGAGCGGGTCGCCGAGGCAAATGCGGCCGCACAGGCAGAGACGAGGGGCACCTCAACAACGGTGTCGAGACAGTCAGCCTCACTTTCGGCGAGCATCGACGGTCACGTTTGGCGTGAGCCTCGGGACAGACACTGAAACCGGAAGCTGGCACCAAACACCACGTAATCCGAGGTTTCGATCACTGGCGGTAATTAGGTAGGAGCCGCCCGCATGGCAAATAGCCACCGCCCGCCCGAAGCAACCTTCGGGCGGGGTCTGGACGACATTGTGATCGATCAGGATAAGGTGCAGGCAGTCGAAAAGGGGGGTTATCGTGAAGATCACGCCTTTGCTCAAGAGTGCATCTAGCGCTGCCGCGCTTCTAACGGCGGGCAGCTTGAGCGTTGCCACTGCCGCGGTTACTCCCGTGGTCGCGCAGGAGCACGGCCATGATCTTACCCGCCTTGGCAAGGTCGAGTTCGAGATCGAGTGCAGCGCCGCTGCTCAGGAAGGCTTCAATCGCGGCATGGCGCTCTACCACTCCTTCGCCTGGGCAGAGGCCGAGGCTGCCTTCGCCGCTGTCGCCGCGGACGATGCCGCCTGCGGGATGGCTCATTGGGGCCGAGCCATGGTCATGCTGGACAACCCCTTTGTGTGGCCCACCAATCTGCCGCCGGAGAAGCTGGACGCCGTCGCCGAAGCGGCGGAGGCGGCCAGAGCCTCCGGCCTGAACAGCCAGCGCGAGCAGGACTATGTCGACGCGCTTGCGACTTTCGTGCGCGACCGCGACACGCTCGACCACGGGCCACGCGCGCAGGCATTGGAGCAAGCGCTCGGTGAGATCGCCGCGCGCTATCCCGAGGATACGGAGGCCGCGATTCTGCATGCCCTCGTGACCTCGGCCAATTTCGATGCGGGGGACAAGGCGTACACGAACCAGATGCGAGCGGGCGCGATCCTGGAGCCTCTGTTCAAGGCGCATCCCGACCACCCGGGGGTGGCGCACTACCTGATCCACACCTTCGACTATCCGCCGCTTGCCGGTCATGGACATGAAGCCGCGACGCGCTATGCGCGGATTGCACCGGACGCCCCGCATGCTCTGCACATGCCGTCACATATTTTCACCCGCCTCGGCCAATGGGAGGAGTCCATCGAGTCAAATCGAGCCTCGGCATCGGCGGACGGCGATGCGACGTTCTATTCCCTGCACGCTTACGACTACATGGTCTATGCGCATCTCCAACTCGCGCAGGACCTGGCGGCCCGCCAAGCCATCGACCGGTCGCTTTCGGCGCAGAGTGTCGATCATTTCGGGGCAGCCTTCGCCTATGCCGCCATGCCTGCCCGCCTCGCACTTGAACGCGGCGCTTGGAAGGAGGCAGCATCGATTCCGCTGCGTCCCGCGGCCAACGTCTATCCCTGGACCAAATATCCGCAGGCCGAGGCCGTCAACGCGTTTGCCCGCGGCATCGGCGCAGCACGCAGCGGGGACGCCGTCGCCGCCGAAGAGGAACAGGCGAGGCTCCATAACCTTCGCGACGCGATGCCCGTTCCATATTGGGCGGAGCAGATCGATATTCAGGCGGACATTGTCGGCGCGCTCATCCTTTGTGCCGAAGGCGAGCCAGAAGATTGCCTCGACGCGCTGAGGCAGGCGGCGGAGCGCGAGGATGCGACCGAGAAGCACGTGGTCACGCCCGGGCCGATCCTACCGGCGCGCGAGTTGCTGGCCGATATCCTGCTTTCCCAGGACCGGCCAAGCGAGGCGCTGGAAGAATACGAGGCTGTGCTGGCCAAGGAACCGAATCGCTACCGCGCGTTGTCCGGCGCCATGCAGGCCGCGGAGTTAGCTGGCGATTGGGAGTCGGCGCGCATGCATGCGGCCCACCTTTTGGAGCAAACCGTTAAATCCGATACCGAACGGCCGTCGCTGGAGCATGCCCGGCAGGTTGCCGCGCACCAGTGACCCGAGGCAGCCGAAGCGGCGTGGCGCGCTCCAACGCCCTCACAGCCGTTGTTGCTGCTCATTGAGACCCGGACGTTGATCCGAATTGCCAGCCGGCGTCCGGGTGCTTTGCCTTTGAGTTAGCCCTTTTTCCACAATCGAGGGAGCAAGCGATGAACGCGTTCTTGCATTGGGGTTGGCGATCCACGCGATCGGTGCTTTTGGGCGGCTGCATGGCCACACTGCTGGCTGCCGGTGCCGCCATGGCTGACGAGACTTGTATGTCGCCATACATGCCGAAGATCACGGGACAGGAAGATTATGTCTACGTCTGGACTCTTGGGGTCGAGGGCCTGGGGGACGAGTCGGACAAACTCGTCACAGTGGACGCAAATCCTGATTCCCCAACCTACGGCACAGTCATCGACTCCGTCTCGGTCGGTGGCCGGCACGAGGCGCACCACGGCGGCTTCACCGACGACCGCCGCCACTTCTGGCTGAGCGGTCTGGATACCAGCCAGATATTCATCTTCGACGTGGCAAGCGATCCTGCCCGGCCGAAGCTGGTCAAGACCATCGAAGACTTTGTCGAGGCGAGCGGCGGCGTGGTCGGCCCGCACGGCGCCTATGCCCTTCCCGGCCGTATGTTGATGTCGGGCCTGTCGAACGACACCGATAAAGGGGGCCGGACGGCTCTTGTCGAGTACAGCAACGAGGGGGAATACATCGCAACGTATTGGATGCCGACCGACGACGAGCCACAGGGCGCGGCGATCGAGGCGGTGGCTGACGGCTACGGCTATGACGCCCGTGTCCTGCCCCGCAAGAACGCGCTCCTTAC